>OZ255707.1:1620954-1945145 GCA_965277075.1 Candidatus Lustribacter sp. | reverse complement strand
AAGGCGCTGCTCGATCTGCGGACCACGGTCGAGTCGCTCGACCCGTCCAAACACGGCGACTTGCTCTCGCCGCGACGACTCCTCGGTATGATTCCGATGGGCAATAAAATTCGCGCGTACTTCGACCGCTATCGCTCGGCCCAGTCGCACCTCAACAGCGTCATCGAGACGCTGTACCGCTCCAAAGACGAACTGCAACGCGACAATGCGGCGATCGAGCAGGAGAAGGCCAACATGTGGTCGCTCATGCAGAAGCTCGAACAGTTCGTGTACCTCGGCAAGAAACTCGACGCCGAAGTCGAGACGCGACTGACGGCACTTCAAACAACCGATCCGGCACGGGCCAAGATTCTGCGTGAAGACGTCCAGTTCTACACGCGGCAGAAAGTGCAGGATCTGCTCACGCAGATGGCAGTCAACGTTCAGGGATATCTTGCACTCGACCTCATCAAGAAGAATAACATCGAGCTGATCAAAGGCGTCGACCGTGCGACGACGACGACCGTTGCCGCGCTGCGCACGGCCGTGATCGTCGCGCAGGCGCTCGCGAGCGAGAAGCTCGTGCTCGACCAGGTGCGGGCGCTCAACTCGACGACGACGTCGATGATCGAGTCGACGTCGCAAATGCTCAAGCAGCAGAGCGCGGGCGTGTACGAACAAGCATCGGCAGCGACCGTTGACGTCGACAAGCTCAAGGTCGCGTTCCAAAACATCTACGATGCGATGGATTCCGTTGCGACGTACAAACAGGCCGCGCTCGGTAGCATGCAGCAGACGGTGACGGCGCTCGAAGGCGAAGTCCAACGCGCGCAGACCTACCTCGAGCGCACGCGGGACGACTAGTGTGACGGCACACTAACCGGCGTAGATCAGTTGTTCGATGTGGTGCGCCATGGCCTCGGCCGACGACGCGGCGCTCGCATCGGTCGTACTCTCCGCGATGATGTTCACGGACGCTTCGGATGCGTCCGGCAGCACCAACACCCAGCCGCCGTTTTGCGGAATGCGAATGCCGTCGATCGTGTCGACCTCGCCGTTGCGCGACTCGTCGTGCAACGCGCGCATGACGCTGCCTTTACGGTCCCACGGACACGGGACGCTGCGTCCGGCGACATGCCACTCCGGAAGCTGATCGACGAGCCCGCTCGCCGTCTGATGCTCGGCGGCGAGCAGCTCCATCACCTTTGCCGCGGCATAGAGCCCGTCGAACGCCGGTTGGAACTCGGGGAAGATCATCTCGTAATCGGCGCCGCCGGCGAACGAGAGTTCGCTGCCGTCCTTTTCGGCCAGCGCCATGAGCGAGCGACGGTCGCTGCGCGTGCGGATGATCTGCGCGCCGTTTTCCGCGGCGATGCGCTCGACCGCGTTGGGAACCGTGACCGGTAATGCGATTCGTGCACCTTTGTGCGAGCGCGCGATCAACAGCGTCATCAACGCCATCAAGCGATTGCGGCCGACGATCCGGCCTTTGTCGTCGACGAGCGCGAACGTCTCGCCGTCGGAGTCGATCAACAGTCCGAGGTTTGCCTCGAGCGACTGGACGACCGTCGCGAGCTGCTCGAGATGCCGCTCGCGCTCGTGACGAAAGCTTCGCGCGCGCTTCGCGTCGTAGTAGGCGTTCAGCGAAATCTGGTCGACGCCGAGGCCGCCGAGGATTTGCGGCAGCACGATCGACGCATTACCCCACGCGTAGTCGATGACGACCCGAAAACCCGCTTCTTTGAGCGCTTGAGCGTTGAGCGCGTGAACGAACGACGACGTATAGCGCTCGAGCATGCGCGACGGAAAGTCGAGCGTGCCGACTTCGTCCATCGGCGTGCGCCGAAAGTCTTCGCGAAAGAACAGATTCTCGATTTTGCGTTCGGTGCCCTTATCCGTCGTAATTCCGACCGAGTCGAAGAATTCGAGAATCAGACTGTTTGGATCGGTCGGCGAAACGCGCACGTGCACGCCGGCGTCGCCGCCGACGCGAACCGCGTAGCGCGCGAGCGGCAGCGGATACGAGCGCAAGTCGAGTACCTGAATGCCGACGCTCAAGAGCCCCGAAATGACGCACCGATTCATGACGCGCGACGCCGGATGGGTGTCGCGGCTGGTCATCACCGATTGTCCCGGTTTGAGATACGAACCGAACGCCTGCCCCAGTTTTAACGCGAACTCGGGCGTGATCTCGAGGTTCGCGAGCCCGGTGATGCCGACCGACCCGAACAACGAGCCCGGCCATTTCTGGCCGTAGATCAACGACATCGAGACGATCGAGCCGGACGTCACCCATTTTTCGGGCCACAGTTTGAGATTGGCGTTGACCACTGCGCCGGCACCGATCGTGCAGCCGCGACCGACGACGGTCGCTTCGTGGATCGTCGCGCGCCGCTCGATCGTGTTGCGGTCGGCAACGGTGCAATCGTTCAGCACGGCCTCCTCGCCGACGTAGCAATCTTCCCACAAAACGCTACGCGTGATGCGCGCGTTGGCTTCAATGATCGCGTGGTTGCCGATCACGGTCGGCCCGGTGATCTCGACGCCGGCACTGATGCGCACACCGTCACCCAACACGATCGGCCCGTGTAGACTCGCCGACGCGTCGATGCGGCATCCCTCGCCGACGACGACGCCCGGCCTGAACTCGCTGCCGAACGGTTCGAGCCGGACCTTTCCGTCGATGGCGTCGTAATTGGCCTGTTGGTACTGCTCGAGATTGCCGATGTCGGTCCAGTATTCGTCGATGACGTAGCCACCGAGTTTGGCGCCGTCCCGCAGCATATCGGGGAAGAGATCTTTTGAAAAATCGTACACACGGCCGCGCGTCATGCGGTCGAGGATGCCGGGTTCGAGCACGTAGATGCCGGTGTTGATCGTGTCGGAGAAAACCTCGCCCCAGGAGGGCTTTTCCAGAAAACGCGTGATCCGTTCGTTTTCGTCGGTGACGACGACGCCGAACTCGAGCGGATTCGTCACGCGCTGCAAGGCGATCGTGACGTCGTTGCCCTCGCGGCGGTGATGCTCGATCAGCGCGGTCAGATCGAGGTCGGTAAGCGCGTCGCCCGAGATGACGAGAAACGGTTCGTCTGCCAAGATGTCGTGCGCCATCTTGACGGCGCCGGCCGTCCCAAGCGGCGTGTCCTCGACGACGTAGTGCGTGGTAACGCCGAACGCGGCGCCGCCGTCGAAATATGATTCGATCTCATCGGCGAGGTAGTGCAGCGTACAGACCACTTCGACAATGCCGTGGCGACGCAAGAGTGCGATGATGTGTTCCATCACCGGCTTACCGGCGACGGGTGCGAGCGGTTTGGGACGACGCGACGTCAGTGGCCGCAGGCGCGAGCCTTCCCCACCGGCCATGAGCACACCACGCATACGACTTCGAGACTTCAGAGGCGGGGACGCAACTCCCGCAGCATCATCGCAAATCGCTCGAATCGCTGGCTGCTCGCGAACGTGTCGACGTCGTCGCGAAGTTTCCGACGCCAATTGGGATATTGCATGTCGGTACCCGGTACGTTGACGGGCGTCGTTTCACCGAGCACATCCTCGATTTGCACCATCAGAATGCGTGCGTTCGAGCGGGCGAGGTAGCGGTACGCGGCAATGACGACCGACGGTGCGTCGCGCTCGTCGCCGAGATCCCCGGCGCTTTGCAGCGCGGCGCATAGTTGCGCGACGTCGACTTCACGCGACGCGCGTTCGGCCGCGCGGCCGTCGCCATCGATGAAGCCGATCTGCTGCCGGACGTCGATATCGTCGCCTGCGAGCCATCCGGTAAGCGGCGGTAGATCGTGCGTTCCGGTCGTGGCGAGCGCGAGTTCCGGATAGGATTCGGGCGGTAGAAACGTGCCGTCGACTTCACGCTCGAACAACAGCAGACGATAGGAAAGGATGTTGTTCGCGCCCATCTTTTCGCGAAAACCGGACGGCACGGTACCGAGATCCTCGCCGACGATCATGCAGCGGGAACGGACGCTCTGACGTGCGAGAATGCCGAGCAGATCGTCGAACGGATAGCCGACATACGCACCGTCTCTGGCGGGCGAGCCGCGCGGAATCCAGAACAGCCGCATCAACGACATCGCGTGGTCGATGCGCAGCGCTGCCGCGTTACGCGTGTTGTCTGCGAGCAGACCCGAGAACGCGGAGTACGCGTCGCGCGCGAGCGTCGTCGGCGAGAGCGGCGGCAACCCCCAATCCTGTCCGATGTGATTGAGGATGTCCGGTGGCGCGCCGACCGTCGCGATCGTCACGAACTCGGTCGCGCCCCATACGTCGGCGGAATTCGTTTCGACGCCGACGGCGAGATCGCGATACAGCCCGATGCCGTGCCGCTGCGCGGCTGCGGCGACGACCTCGAGCTGCTCGGCGGCGCACCATTGCAGATACATGCCGAAGTCGATTTCCTCACGCTCTTCGGTTGCAAATACGGCGACGTCGGGATGATCCGGATTGAGTAGCGACGCGGGCCAGAAGTCGGCGCTGCGTCCGTAGCGAGCAACGAGCGCTTCGTACATCGCGAATCGTCGCAACGGAACGCCGCCGGCGCGGGCGAAGGCCGCGAACGATTCGGCTCGGGCACCATCGAGCGCTCTAAAACACCGTCGTAGCGCCGCGGCTTTTACCGCCGCGACGCCGGTGTAGTCGACGAACGCCGTTGCGCGCAGCGCATCGAGATCGGTCGCGATCGAATCGATGTACCGCGCCACGTCGGGCGTGCGGGACTCGGGCAACGCGTCAACGTCGATCGCGAGCCAGTTAAGGAATCGGCGCGACGCGGGTGCGTACGGGCTCGCCGCTTCGGGATCGCTCCGGTGCGCGGCGTGCAGCGGGTTGATACCGACCAGCGAGGCACCCGCGTCGGAGGCGAGCGCGCAGATCGTCAGCAGGTCGCCGAAGTCTCCGATGCCCCAATTGCGCTGCGAACGCAGCGTATATATCTGAACCGCGAGGCCCCAGATGCGCGCATTGCCCGGCGGTACATAACAGCGCGCCGGCGCAACGATCGCGTCGATCGCTGCATGACCGTACATCGCGACGTCGATCGTGATCCGGTACTGGCCCGGATTGGCCGTAAACGGCAACGTCAGTCGCCGCGTGTCGAGGGTGCGACCGTCGCGGACCGCGTAGCGTACGACCGTCGCTTCGTGCATCGGCAGCGTCCCCGCGCGGACGTTTCCGCGTTCGTCGCGCGCCGTCCAGAGCGCCCGTTCTTCCCCGCTCTCCGACGGCAGCGTGATGTCGATCGTCAGCGGTTCGCCCTCGCGAACGATGCGCGTCGGTTCGGCCAGGGCCGGCGTCTGCGACGCGGCTAGCGCAGCGATGAACGCGGAGCGCGTGGCAGGCGGCACGATCCGGCTGATGCCGAACGCGTCGACGTAGGTGTCGGCGACGAATTCGGACGGATTCATGGTAAGCGGCCGCTGAAGACGGCGACCGAATGCCGGGTGACGAGATACGTGCGCGCCGGCGCAGCTGCCGCTGCCGGTAGTGCCCGCACTTTCGCGGCATCGAGCGCCGTATCGAGGACGACGCCCCACGTCACGCGATCGTTGTCGGACAGGGTGAACGAGATGTCCGCATCGCTCGCGTTGAACAAGAGCGCGAAAAGCGGTCGCGCACCGAAGTAGACGCCGATTGCGTGACCGTTGCCGTTCCAATCGCTGCCCGTCATTTCGGTGCCGGCCGGAGTGACCCACGCGACGTCTTTGCGCTTGGTCTCGGGCAGGAATTTTCCGTTGAAATAGACGTCGCGCTTGAACAACGGATGCCCGGCGCGCAATCGCACGAGAAGTTTGACGAACTCGGTGAGCGCGAGATCCGCGGCCGTTCGGCCGTTCCAGTCGATCCACGACATCTCGTTGTCCTGACAATACGCATTATTGTTGCCGCGCTGGGTGCGGCCGAACTCATCGCCTGCGAGCAGCAGCGGAACGCCGATCGAGAGCAGCAGCGTGGCAAGCACGTTGCGTTTCTGCCGTTCGCGCAGCGCGTTGATGGCCGGATCCGCGGTCGGACCTTCGACGCCGCAATTCCAGGCGGCGTTGTCGTCGGTGCCGTCGCGATTGTCTTCGAGGTTTGCCTCGTTGTGTTTGCAATTGTACGAAACGAGATCGGTCAGCGTGAAACCGTCGTGGACGGTCACGAAGTTGATGCTTGCGCGCGGCCGCCGGCCGCCGTGCGAGAAAATCTCGCTCGAGCCGGCCAAACGCGATGCGAGGTCGGGCAGCAGACCGCTCGTGCCCTGCCAGAATCGCCGCACCGTATCGCGGTACCGGCCGTTCCACTCCGACCATCCCGGCGGAAAGCCGCCGACCTGATAGCCGCCCATGCCGAGGTCCCACGGTTCGGCGATCAGTTTGACTTGCGAGAGCACCGGATCTTGGCGGATCGCTTTGAAGAAGGCCGCGTCGTATGCGTAGCCGTTGTCCTCGCGCGCGAGCGACGTTGCGAGATCGAAGCGAAAGCCGTCGACGTGCATCTCTTGCACCCAGTAGCGCAGCGAGTCCAACACCATCTGGAGGACTCGCGGATGACGCGTGTCGAGCGTGTTCCCGCAGCCGGTCGAGTCGTCGTAGTAGCGTTTGTCCCCGGCGAGACGGTAATACGAGGCATTGTCGATACCGCGGAACGAGAGCGTCGGCCCGCGTTCGTTTCCCTCGGCAGTATGATTGTACACGACGTCCAAGACGACTTCGATACCCGCTTCGTGCAGATTCTTCACCATCGTTTTGAACTCGTCGGGATGCGTCGCGAGATAGCGCGCCTCGGGCGCAAAGAACCCGATGGTACTGTAGCCCCAATAATTACGCAGCCGTTTCTCGACGAGATAGCGGTCGTCGACGAATGACTGGACCGGCAGGAGCTCCAGCGTCGTCACGCCGAGATCCGCCAGATAGTCGATCACGCGATGCGATCCGAGTCCGGCGAAGGTGCCGCGCGCCGCCGGCGCAACGTCGGGGTGTCGGATCGTGAAGCCGCGCACGTGGAGCTCGTAGAACACCGTGCGCATCCACGGTACGTTCGGCGCACGATCGTCACCCCACGTGAACGCCGTGTCGAGCACGACGCACTTCGGCATACCGCTCGCATTGTCGCGCCGGTCGAACGAAAGATCGGCACGCGGCGCGCCGACGCGGTAGCCGTAGTGCGCGTCGCTCCAGCGAATCGTCCCGCTCAACGCCTTCGCATACGGATCGAGCAGCAATTTGTTGTGGTTGAAGCGGTGCCCGTTCGCCGGATCGTACGGACCGTAGACGCGGTAGCCGTAGAGCGAACCCGGGCGAATGTCGGGCAGATAGCCGTGCCAGACTTCATCGGTATATTCGGGCAGCGTAAAGCGGCCGATCTCGCGCCGTCCGCGATTGTCGAACACGCTGAGGTCGACGCGCTCGGCGTTCGCCGAGAACAGCGCGAAGTTGACACCGCGCCCGTCCCACGTCGCCCCCAACGGGTACGGACGCCCCGCTTCCATCGGTTGACTCGGGGTCACTGCGGAATCTTGACCGTGAAGTCGCTACCGACGGGCGCATGGCGTGGTGAATCGTATTCGGCGGTTTGCTGAATCAGCTTGGCCACGAGCGCCGTCCAGCCGGTTTGATGTGCGGCACCGAGCCCCTCGCCGGTATCGCCGTTGAAATACTCGTGAAAGAGCAGATGATCCGCCCAGAGCAGGTCGCGCCGCAACGGGTCGTCGTGGCGGAAAAACGGCCGCACGCCGTCATCCCCTTTGCGAAAGATGTCCGTGAGGCGGTGCGAGAGCTTCTGCGAGATATCCCACAACGTGAAGAACTCGCCCGAAGCCGTCGGGAACTCGATCGTGTAATCGTCGCCGAGATAATAGTGAAACTTCTGCAGCGCTTCGATCAAGAGGTAGTTGAGCGGAAACCAGATCGGTCCGCGCCAATTCGAATTTCCCCCGAAGATACCGCTGGTCGACTCGGCCGGTTCGTAGTCGACGCGAAACGTCGCCCCGCCGACGTTGAGCTCGAAGGGATGCTGCTGGTGAAACTTCGAGAGCGCGCGCATCCCGAACGTCCCGAGGAATTCGTCTTCGGCGAACACGCGCCGCAGCATGCGGCGCAGCCGGTCGGGGTTGACGATCGCAAGTAGTCGCCGCTGGCGCATGCCCCCGATCTCGATGCGCGCGACGCTCTCGGCGAGTTCGGGCCGATTCGCGATGAACCACTCGACGCGCTGCTTGAGCAACGGCAGCCGCTCGAGCGTGTCGGGATCGAGCGTTTCGACGGCGTAGATCGGGATGACACCGACGCCGGAGCGGACTTTGAGCGGTATGCGTTCACCCGTCGGTAAGTAGAGCTGATCGTAGTAGAATTCGTCCTGGGAATCCCACAGACCGACCTCGTCGTCGCGCTGCGCGTTCATCGCATCGGCGATGTAGAGAAAATGTTCGAAGAACTTATTCGCTAAATGTTCGTACACCGAGTCATGTCGCGCGAGTTCGATCGCGATCGCGAGCATGTTGAGCGAGTAGACGCCCATCCACGACGTCCCGTCGGCCTGTGCCAGGTAGCCGCCCGTCGGAAGCGTCGCGGAACGATCGAAGACGCCGATGTTGTCGAGGCCGAGAAAGCCGCCTTGAAACACGTTGCGTCCGGAAACGTCCTTGCGATTGACCCACCACGTGAAGTTGAGCAAGAGCTTCTGAAAGATACGTTCGAGAAAGGGCAGATCGCCGACGCCGCCGTCGCGTTTCGCTTCGATCTTGTAGATGCGATACGCGGCCCATGCGTGCACCGGCGGATTGACGTCGTCGAACGCCCACTCGTACGCCGGCATCTGGCCGTTCGGGTGCATGTAGCGCTCGCGGGTGAGCGCGACCATCTGCTGCTTGGCAAAATCCGGGTCGATCAAGGCGAACGAGATGACGTGAAACGCGAGATCCCACGATGCGTACCAGGGATACTCCCACTCGTCGGGCATCGAGAGAACCTGATCGTTGTAGAGATGACCCCAACCGGAATTGCGGCCGTGCAGCCGGCTGACTGGCGGCGTCGGCATCAACGGATCGCCCTTGAGCCAATCGCGAATGACGTAGTTGTAGAACTGCTTGCACCACAGCAGTCCGGCGAAGGCGCGCCGCTGGATCGCGAGGTCTTCGGACGGCGTCGATGCCGGCATAATGTCGGCGTAGAAACGGTCGGCTTCCTCGATGCGCCGGTCGACGATCGCATCGAAGAGTAACGGTTCGATTTCGAGGCGCCCCGGAATGTCCGTCAGTCGTAAACGCAGCGTTTCCGTCGCGCCCGGTTGCACGTTGAGGACGTAGTGAAACGCGGCCTTCGTGCCGATGCGCTTCGGATTGATCGCGTTCGCTTGCCCTTCGATCACGTACCGGTGAAAGGCGTCCTTCGTGTACGGCTTGGCGCTGCGGACTCCGAAGGCACGTTCAAAATCGGTTTCGTTGTCGGTATACATGGAGGCGTTGTTGTTGCCGTCGGTATACATCCAGCGCCGGCCGAGCGTCGCATGTTGGGCGACGAACCCATGATTCGGGCGTCCGGCGTCGCTGATCTGCGGCTTGGCGACGCCGGCCTTCCAGGCCCACTCGTTGCGAAACCAAAACGTCGGAAGGACGTGCAGCGGAGCGGCATTCCTTCCGCGATTCGTGATCGAGATGCGGATCAACACGTCTTCGACCGTGTTTTTCGCATATTCGATCGTAATGTCGAAATACGCGTCGTCCGCGAACACACCCGTATCGACCAGCTCGTATTCCGGATCGAATTGCGTTCGCTCGCGATTGACGCGGCGCAATTCGTCGTACGGAAAGGCACGCTGCGGATACTTGTAGAGCGCTTTCATGTACGAGTGCGTCGGAACGTTGTCGAGATGAAACCAGCACTCCTTAACGTCCTCGCCGTGGTTGCCTTCGTGTCCACCGAGTCCGAAAAGGCGTTCCTTCAGGATGCGATCCCGGCCGTTCCAGAATGCGGGCGCGAAGCACAGACGCTGGTGGTTGTCGCTGATGCCGAGGATACCGTCCTCGCCCCAGCGGTACGCGCGGACGTGCGCCATGTCGAACGGGAAATAGTCCCACGCATTACCGTCGGCGGAGTAATCTTCGCGAACGGTACCCCACTGCCGAGCACTGAGGTACGGTCCCCAACGGCGCCAATGCGCTTCGCGTTCTTCCATCGCGCGAATGCGGTCGGCTTCGGGATTCGCCACGCAGGTGCGATTCGACGGACGCTGCAACTTCCGCTTCGATGATCGAGCGACGGCTGTCTCGGCCGTTTTGCACCGACCTCGACCTCGCCGAGCGTCGCGAATGGCTCGTCACCAACGGACGCGGCAGTTACGCAATGGGAACGGTTGCGGGAACGTTGACGCGGCGCTATCACGGTCTGCTCGTCGCCGCCCTCGCGCCGCCGGTCGCGCGACGGATGTTCGTTCCTAGCGTGCAGATCGTCGCCGACATCGCCGGCGTGACATACGCCCTCGCGACGAATCGCTGGGCATCGGGCTTACGCGCGCCCGACGGCTGGCGCTATTGTTCGTCGTTCGCCGTCGCCGACGGCGTGCCGAGCTGGACGTACGCGCTCGGCGATGCGGAGCTCGAGCTGTCCGTTGCGATGTCCTACGGGCGCGATGAAACGGCATTGTCTCTGCGCGCGCTGCACGCCGCAGCGCCGATCGCGTTGACGCTGCGGCTGGTCGTCGCCGATCGCGATCATCACGGCGGTCCGTTACCGGACCCGCCGGGTTTCACCGTCGCCGTGCACGGCGATCGCGCGACCGTCGCGCTGCCCGCGAGCCTGCGGACCCTCTACGTCGCCGCACGCGACGCGACGCTGACCGCCGCGAATGACCGTTGGACGGGCTTTTACGCCGAGCGCGAGGCCGAACGCGGGCTCGACCCGCTCGATGATTACGTGCACGCGCTCGACGTGCGGTTCACGCTGGACGCCGGCGCGCGCGGCGGCATCGTCATGGGCCTGGCACGTTCCGTCGACGACGCGCCGGCGATCGTCGACGCGGCACGTGCACGCGGCGCAGCGATCGGCGCGCGCGCTACGGACGAAGTGCGTGGTGAACTCGCGATCGCCGCGGACCAGTTCGTCGTCACCGCCGCCGCCGGCGCGTCGCGCACGACGATCGTCGCGGGATACCCGTGGTTTTCCGATTGGGGCCGCGACACGATGATCGCGCTCCCGGGCCTGACGCTCGCGTGCGCGCAGATCGATGTCGCTGAGGCAATTCTGCGCGCATTCGCGCCGTTCGTGCGGGGCGGAATGTTGCCGAACGTCTTTCCCGACGGCGGTGCGGCGCCGGAATATAAGTCGGTCGATGCGGCGCTTTGGTATATCGATGCGGTCCGGCAGTGTGCGCAGGTGACCCGCGATCCTGAATTCGTGCGCGACATGTTTCCCGCGCTGCGATCGATCGTCGAACAGTATATGCACGGCACGCTCTACGGCATCGGCGTCGATCCGACCGACGGCTTGTTGCGCGCCGGCGTGCCGGGCGTGCAACTGACGTGGATGGATGCGAAGGTCGGCGATCACGTCGTGACGCCGCGTATCGGCAAACCGGTCGAGATCAACGCGTTGTGGTATGCGGCGCTGACGACCGTCGCCGGGATGGCGGAACAGTGCGACGAAAATGCGATGCCGTTCGAAGATGCAGCGGCGCGTGTCGCCGTATCGTTCGCCCGTTTTTGGAACGACGAACGCGGCTACTGCTTCGACGTGATCGACGGGCCCCGCGGCAACGATCCCTCGCTGCGCCCCAATCAGCTGTTTGCGGTTGCATTCGCGCCGCAACTGCTCGGAGACGAGCGCTCGCGGGCCGTCGTCGACGCGTGCGCGCACGCGTTGGTGACGCCCGTCGGTCTACGGACACTGGCGCCGAGCGATCCGCAGTACGTCGGCCGCTACGGGGGCGACCAGCGCGCGCGCGACGGCGCCTACCATCAGGGAACGGTGTGGCCGTGGCTCATCGGTCCGTTCGTGCGCGCGCATCGCAACGTGTATCACGACGACGCACGTGCGCGCCGCTACGTCGACGCGCTGCGCGACGCGCTCGACGGGTACGCGATCGGCACGCTCGGCGAAATCTTTGAAGGCGACGCTCCGCACGCGCCGGTTGGAACGATCGCGCAAGCGTGGAGCGTCGCTGAAATGATCGCGGCTTACTCGTCGTTCGCTTGAGGCGCCTTCGGTGCGCGCTTGGCGCGTTCGGCCGTTTCGTCGATCTCGGCTTCGAGCGCGTCGGCTAGTCCCGGCCGGTCGAGCGTGAAAGCCGGGTCGAGGTACAGCTCGCGGTTCATCTGTTCGCCGATAGTCGGCCGATCCTCATGCATGTGCGCTTCGTTCGTGGCGCTTGCAACGGACTCCGCGCGCACGACCAGCGCGATTCCGGCGAGAATGACGAGGCCCCCGGCGCCGGTCGCCGGCGAAAGCCGTTCGCCGAATACGATCGCCGCGATGACGCCGGCGATGATCGGCTCGAGCAGAATCGTCATGCCGACGAGCGTCGCACTCACAGATCGTACCGCTGCGTTGAGCGCCGAGTGGCCGAAGAGCTGCGAGACGAGCGCCATCGCGACGATTCCGCCCCACGCGACGCGCGCGGTGAGCGGCGGAAACGGGTCGCGCACGAGCACGGCGATCAGGGTCACAACGATCGTCGCAACCGGATACGTACGACTTATGACTGCCAGCGTCGTGTACCGTGCGTCGCTCGCGCGCACCAGCAGCAGGTACGCGGCGAACGCGATTGCGCCGCCGACGGCGAACACGATTCCCAGCGGTGTATCCCGCTGCGTCGGCGCCCCGGCAATGATGCCGACGCCGGCGAGCGCAGCGGCTATTCCACCGATCGCGAGCGGACGCCACGACCGCGTCCGCGCGACCGTCCACGCTTCGGCGAAGATCGGCGTCGTGCACACGAGCAGCGTCGAGATCGCGACGCTCGCGAGTCGCAACGATGCGAACCACAATGCAAAATGCGCGGCGAGCGCAATTCCCGCGACGATGAGCCGGAACTCGGTCGCGTCGCCGTAGCGCCGGTACGCCCTGCGCGCGACGCCGACGCCGATGAGCGGAACGGCCGCGATGCCGAGGCGCAACGCGGACGCCGACAGCGGCCCGGCGGCCGTCAGCGCGAAGCGCGCGAAAATCGCCGCGGCGCCGATAGCGATTTGCGCCGCGGCCAACAGCGCGAGCGCTTCGCTGCGGCGCCGTAACGGTTCTCGCCCGCGTGCTGTTGCAGTGCTCGCTATGAGTTGGTCCTCTCTCGCCGCGACGTCTCTGCCCGCATTTCTTGCCGCGCTCGTCGAGTTCGTTGAAGCGTTGACCATCGTCGTGGCCGTCGGCGTCACGCGCGGGTGGCGTTCGGCCATGATCGGTACGGTCGCCGGCGTCGTGTTCCTGGCGGCGCTCGTCGCGATCTTCGGCCCCGCGCTGACGCTCGTTCCGATCGGTATCCTCCAAATCGTCATCGGCGTGCTGCTGCTGCTCTTCGGGTTGCGTTGGCTGCGCAAAGCCGTCTTACGATCGGCCGGCGCGATCGCGCTGCACGACGAAGACCGCGCATTCGAACGCGAGCGCAGCGAACTGGCGTCGGCGGCCGCGAGCGCAAGCGCCCTCGACGTTTTAGGGTTCATAACGTCGTTCAAGGCGGTCGTGCTCGAAGGGCTCGAAGTCGTCTTTATCGTTATCGCGCTCGGCGCGACGACCGGCGCTCTCGTTCCCGCGACCGCCGGTGCCGCGTTTGCCGGTGTCGTCGTCGTCGCGGCCGGATTCGCCGTGCGCGGGCCGCTTTCGCGCATTCCGGAGAACGCTCTGAAGTTCACCGTCGGGCTACTGCTCTCGGCATTCGGCACATTCTGGATGGGCGAGGGCGCCGGCGCGATGTGGCCGGGTCAGGATGCGAGCATCCTGGGATTGGTCGTCGGGTACGGGATCGTCGCGGCCGTCGGCGTCGCGCTCGCACGGAGCCAACATGCCCGAAGGAGCGCCCTGGGATGAACGTCGTCACGGCCGCGCTCAAAGAACTGTACGGCCTCTTCGTCGAGGACGGAGCATATGCGGTCGCGATCCTCGTTTGGATCGCGCTGTCGCTCGCGCTCCTGCGGTATCTCGATCCGTCGGTTCGGGGCGTCGTGCTCTTCGCCGGCTTCGCGGCGATCATGATCGCGGGCGTCCTGCGCGCCTCGAAGGAGTGAACGCTGCCTTGACAATTTCAATGCGTGCGGCCTACCCTCACGATACGACACGGGAGCTCGTAAGGGCTGAGAGGGCGGCACGCGACGCCGCCGACCGGGGGACGGTCCGATTTTGGGCGTCCAAACCTGATCCGGGTAATGCCGGCGGAGGGAGAATTGTATGGACTCCATCATCAACCCTGAGCTTGCCGATCCTGAGCTTGTCGATCCTGAGGTTGTCGAAGGACAGCGCAAGCCGTTTCCCGGATCGACCAAGGTGTACGCGCCCGGCTCCGATCCGAGCGTACGCGTGCCGTTTCGCGCAATCGCGTTGACGAACGGCGAAATCCATACGGTCTACGATACGAGCGGCCCGTACAGCGATCCGGATGTCGCCATCGACGTGCGTGCCGGTATCGCGCCGCTGCGCACGCCGTGGATCGACGCGCGAAACGATACGGTCGAACTCGCGAAGCCGTCATCCGTGTATCGCATCGGTCGCGACGCAATGCCCGAACTCGACGGCATCCGTTTCACCGCACAGCGTTTACCGCGCCGCGCGAAGCCCGGCGCGAACGTCACGCAGATGCACTACGCGCGGCGGGGCGAGATCACGCGCGAGATGGAGTTCATCGCGATTCGCGAGAACTGCGCGCCGGAATTCGTGCGTGACGAGGTTGCGCGCGGTCGCGCGGTCATCACGGCGAACGTCAACCATCCCGAGCTCGAACCGCAGATCATCGGGCGCAGCTTCCTCGTGAAGATCAATGCGAACATCGGCAATTCGGCCGTGTCCTCCTCAATCGAAGAAGAAGTCGAGAAAATGACGTGGGCAACGCGTTGGGGCGCTGACACGGTGATGGACCTCTCCACGGGCAAGAATATTCACGAAACGCGCGAGTGGATCTTGCGCAACGCGCCGGTGCCGATCGGCACGGTGCCGATCTATCAGGCGCTCGAGAAAGTCAACGGCAAAGCGGAAGACCTGACCTGGGAAATCTACCGCGACACGTTGATCGAGCAGGCCGAACAAGGCGTCGACTACTTCACCGTGCACGCGGGCGTCCTGTTGCGCTACGTGCCGCTGACCGCGAAACGCGTCACCGGCATCGTGTCGCGCGGCGGTTCGATCCTTGCGAAGTGGTGCCTCGCGCACCACGAAGAGAACTTTCTCTATACGCACTTCGACGATATCTGCGAGATCATGAAGGCGTACGACGTGACGTTCTCGCTCGGCGACGGCTTACGCCCGGGTTGCACGGCCGATGCCAACGACGAAGCGCAGTTCGGCGAACTCACGACGCTCGGCGAACTCACCACCGTTGCATGGGAGCACGACGTTCAGGTGATGATCGAGGGTCCCGGTCACGTGCCGATGCATCTGATCAAAGAAAATATGGACAAGCAGCTCGAGCACTGTCACGAAGCGCCGTTCTATACGCTCGGGCCGCTCGTGACCGATATTGCGCCGGGCTACGATCACATCACGTCGGCGATCGGTGCGGCGATGATCGGGTGGTTCGGAACCGCGATGCTCTGCTACGTCACGCCGAAAGAACATCTCGGCTTACCGGACAAACAGGACGTGAAAGACGGCGTGATCGCGTACAAGATCGCCGCGCACGCGGCCGATCTCGCGAAGGGTCACGCGGGTGCGCGCCATTGGGACGACACCCTTTCCAAAGCGCGGTTCGAGTTCCGATGGGAAGACCAGTTCAATCTCGCGCTCGATCCGCTTACGGCGCGCTCGTATCACGATGAAACCCTGCCCGCCTCGGGTGCCAAGGTCGCCCATTTCTGTTCGATGTGCGGCCCACACTTCTGCTCCATGAAGATCACGCAAGAGGTGCGCGAATACGCGGAGCGCGGCATGCACGAGAAGTCATTAGAATTTCGCGGACTCGGCGCACACGTTTACGTTGAGGCAGAGGCGGCGGCAAGCAGCATGCCGTAAGCCGCGGACGTGTTCAACGCGCGGTTTTTCCTCGCGCTCATGATCGTTGCGGGCGCGGCATTGGCAGCCTGTTCCGGCAACTTCGGAGCGGGCACGAGCTCACCGGGCGGACTGCTGCCGTCGGGTCCGCTCTCGAATCTGGCCGCAACCTCGACGCCGTTGCCGACGAGCGCAAGCAACATTGTCACGTACGGCGATTCGGCGGCGTTCCAACCGCTTCCGCAAGCCGCGGGCTATGGCGGAGCGATCGCGTTCGAGATCCCCTCGCCGCGGCCGTCTGGCTTTCAAGCCGTTCCGATCGGCGCGACGCTCGCGATCGCCGCGCCGACCGACGCGCCCGACCTCAATCTTGCTTCGGCGGGAAAGAACGGCAAGAAGCGCGATCGCCGGGCACGACCACTCGTGTACGTCACGCTGCTCGCGACGCGCGACGTTACACTCGCGTCGTATCCGCGACTCGCGATCGACGTTCCACGCGATATCGTGACGACGTATCGTGAAGACGAGATCAACGTCGCGCTCTACAACTCGGGCGCGAAAGATAAAACCTATCGACTCTCGGTTGCCGAACACGATCTCGCGTCGCCGCCGCCCGCGCCGTCGCCCGGACATACGGCGCCGCCGCCGCCGAGCTCGATCCCGGTGAGCGCATCGAGCCCGGGCGCCCTGCCGTCGGCACCCTCGTCGGTCCCGGCCGGTTTTCCGACGGGTGCGCTCACCCCGGGGCCGGCCGGTCCCGGTGGCGGCGCGCTGCCGCTTCCGGGTGCGTCTCCGCTGGCGTCGCCGACGCTACCCCCGCAACGCATTTTGTTCGCCGGCACCGCGACGCCACTCAAATTGACGGCGAACCGGTCGACGGTTTTCGCCGTTTACGCGATACCGAGTGCGACGTCGTCGCCCGTCGCGACCGGATCGGCCGCCGCGAGAGCGAGCGTTTCGCCCGAACCGCAAAGTTCCGGCGCATCTCCGGCGAGCGCGAGCAGCGTACCGAGCGCGGGCGCGCCGGCGTCGAGTGCTCCCTCGCCGAAGGCGACGTAAACAGATAGCTCGCTCGAACGGTGGTTAACGTAAGAACGTTTTAGAAGCGCTTCTCCGGGAACCGCTCCGAACGTGCGAGTTCTCGGCGTAAATGCCGTTTTTCACGATCCTGCCGCTGCGCTCGTCGTCGACGGCCGTATTGTTGCAGCTGCGGAAGAAGAACGTTTTACGCGCCGTAAGCACGGCAAGCCGTGCGTCCCGTTTTCGACCTGGGAATTGCCCGAGCAGTCCGCCCGTTGGGTATTGGGCGGCGCGAACGTCGCGCCGGACCAGATCGATGCAATCGGTTACAGTTACGATCCCAACCTTGCACCGGCGGCCGGTAATTTCGAGGATGACGAGTTCGAAGCGCTGCGTACGTTCTACGTGCGGCGCGCCCCCGAGTTCTTGCGCGTTCTGCTGCCGGGGCTCGACCCGGCGCGCGTCCGATTCGTTCCGCATCATGTCGCGCACGCGGCGTCCGCCTATCTTGCGGGACCGTACCGCAATTGCAGCGTCATCGTGATGGACGGTCGCGGCGAGAGCACGTCGTATCTCGCCGGCCGCGTGCGCGACGGCAATCTCGAGGTGCTTGCGCGCGTCGCGTTACCCGATTCGCTCGGTCTGCGGTACGAAGAGCTGACGATGCACCTTGGCTTTCATCGCTCGAGCGACGAGTACAAGGTGATGGCGCTCGCGTCGTACGGCAAGCCGCGCTGGAAGGCGGCGATCGCGCGCGCGATGCACGCAACGGGCAACGGCGGCTTCATTGCGCGCCCGCTCGATTTGACGCAATTCGTTGGGCTGCGCACCCTTGACGGCGAGTTCACCGATGGTCACGCCGATCTCGCCGCGAGCGTGCAGGGGGCATTGCAAGAGACCATCCTCGATCTTGCCGTCTGGCTGCATGCACAAACCGGCGATGACGCGCTCGTCCTGGCGGGCGGTGTCGCGCTCAACGTCGTCGCGAATTCGTACGTCGCGGATAATGGGCCGTTCAAGAACGTGTGGGTGCAGCCCGCGGCCGGCGACGCGGGCACGGCGCTCGGCAGCGCGCTCTATCTCGCGCACCAATTCGGCGACGACGTCGCGCCGATGACGAGTGCTGCGCTCGGCCGCGGTTGGAGCGACAACCAACTGCAAGAGTGGCTGGAACTTGCCGACGTCGAATACACGCGGCCGCCGGACATCGCACGCAGCGTCGCGGAAATCATCGCGGCCGACGGTATCGTCGCGTGGTTTCAAGGCCGCAGTGAATTTGGTCCGCGCGCGCTCGGCCACCGCTCGCTCTTCGCAAATCCACGGCGCGCCGACAACCTGCGCCGCCTCAACGACGTCAAGGGCCGCGAGCAGTTTCGTCCCGTCGCACCGATGACGACGCTCGAGCGCGCACCGCACATTTTCGAGGGACCGTTTCCGAGCCCGTACATGCTTTTCGTCCATCGGATCAAACCCGGCTGGGCCGAACGGATTCCGGCGGTCGTGCACGTCGACGGAACGGCGCGCGTGCAAACCGTCGACCGTCGCGATGAACCGCTCGTTGCGAATATGCTCGATCACGTCGAACGGCTCACGGGCGTTCCGGTCGTCGTGAACACGTCGCTCAATACCGCCGGCCGCCCGATGGTCGACGACCCGCGCGACGCACTCGAGTGTTTTGGTTCGGCGCCGGTCGACGCCCTTGCGATCGGTTCGTTTCTCCTTCGGCGCGAGAGCTTTGCTCGCGGTTCGGCCACGTTGGACCACGCCGTCGCGTGAACGTGGCGATCGTCGTACCGACGATCGGGCGGCCGTCGCTCGCGACGCTGCTTTCGTCGCTTGCTGCCGCCCTGGGTCCGCCGCCGGACGACGTCGTTCTGGTCGACGACCGGCGGGACGCGCGCGTACCGCTCGCGCTCGAAGCGGCCGGCGTGCTGCGCTCACGCATTCGTGTGGTGCGCAGCTTCGGAAACGGACCCGCGGCGGCGCGCAACCGCGGCTGGCGGTCGGCACGCGCGACGTGGATCGCGTTCCTCGACGACGATGTCGTCGTATCATCGACGTGGCACGCCGACCTTGCGCGCGATCTTGCGTCGCTCGACGACGACGTCGCCGCATCCGAAGGCATCGTGCACGTACCGGTGCCGGCCGGTCGTGCGGCAACGGATTGGGAACGCAACGTCGCGGGTTTGGAAGACTCGGCGTGGATCACAGCCGATTGCGCGTACCGTCGTGCCGATCTTATCGGCACCGGCGGCTTCGACGAACGCTTCCGGCATGCGTTTCGCGAAGATGCGGACCTCGGTTTGCGCGTTGTCGCGCGCGGTAAGCGCATCGTGCGCGGCACACGCCGCGTCGATCATCCCGTCGGGCCGGCGGGATGGGGCGTCAGCATCCGCCTGCAGCGCGGAAACGCCGACGACGTTTTGATGCACGCGCTGCACGGTGGGGACTGGCGCGAACGCGCGCGCGCGCCGCGCGGTGCGTTTCCCTCACACGTCGCAACCGTGAGCGCGGCAGCCGTTGCCGTCGCGGCGGCCACTGCGTGGGTCGCGCTCACGGCGCGGTTCGCATGGCGACGTATCGCACCCGGTCCGCGGACGGCGCGCGAGATCGGAACGATGATTGTAACGAGCGCCGTTATTCCGTTTGCTGCGGTCGCGCATCGGCTGCGCGGCGCCGCCGGCCTTCGTCGCTCGCTCGCCGATCGCGGGCGCGCACCGCGCACGATCGCAGCCGCGGTCCTCTTCGATCGCGACGGGACGCTCGTCGTCGACGTCCCGTATAACGGCGATCCGCGGCGAGTCGTCCCGCTGCCCGGTGCGTTCCGCGCGCTCGAGCGCTTGCGCGCCGCCGGGATGGCCATTGCGCTCGTGACCAACCAAAGCGGCGTCGCGGACGGCCGCATTTCACGCGCCGATGCCGATGCCGTCAACGATCGTGTCGATGCGCTGATCGGTCCGCTCGGTCCGATGCTCGTGTGTCCGCATGCGATCGCCGATGCGTGCGCGTGCCGGAAGCCGCGGCCCGCATTGGTGCTCGAAGCAGCGCGGTTGCTCGGCGTTGCGCCGCACGACTGCGTCGTCGTCGGCGACATCGGCAGCGATATGGAGGCTGCGCGCAATGCCGGGGCGCGCGCGATCCTCGTGCCGACCACGGAAACACGCCGCGCCGAAATCGATGCCGCGCCGTGTGTCGTCGCGTCGCTCGATGAAGCGGTCGATCGCGTGTTGGCGGGCGCGGTGTGAACGTCGTCGCCTTCCGCCAAGATAACAACGGCGACGTCTTACTCGCGGGACCGGCGCTGCGTGCGATCGCGGCCGGCGCGTCGCACGTCGCGCTCGTTTGCGGTCCATCGGGCGCCGCCGCCGCGCGAACGCTGCCGGCCGTCGATGATGTGATCGTCGCGGAAGCGGGTTGGATCGAAGCGGTACCGCGTGCGGTGACGCGTGCGTCGGTCGACGCCCTCGTCGACCGCCTAACGGCGCAGTGCGCGGATCTGGCGGTCGTCTTCACCTCGTTTCATCAGAGCCCGTTGCCGGCAGCGCTGATCGCACGCATGGCGGGCATCGGATGCGTAGCGGCCATCTCGGTTGCGTACGGCGGCGCGTTGCTCGACGTTCGCCACCGTGTCGACGACGACGTTCACGAAGTCGAACGCGCGCTCTCGCTCGCCGCTGCCGCCGGTTTTGCGTTACCGGCGAACGAGGACGCGCGTCTCGCGATGCACGTCGCGCCCGATAATCCGTGCGCCGCGCTCCGTCCGTACACGATCGTGCATCCCGGCGCCTCGGTTCCGGCGCGTGCATGGCATCCCGAGCGCAATCGCGCGCTCGTGCAACGGCTGGCCGAACGCGGGGAATGCGTGATCGTCACGGGCACGGCGCAAGAAGCCGCTCTCTGTGCGTTCGTCGCCGGTTCCGACGCGCACGACGCGGCGGGCGCCGGCGACTTCGCGACGTTCGCGCGGATCGTCGCCGATGCCGACGCGATCGTGTGCGGAAACACGGGCGCGACCCACGTCGCAGCGGCGGTCGGAACACCGGTTGTCGAGCTGTTTGCGCCGACTGTTCCCGCCGCGCGTTTTCACCCTTGGATGGTCGAGCACGAGTTACTCGGCGATCAACACATCCGTTGTCGCGGCTGCCGCGCACGCGTGTGCCCGATCCCGGGCCAACCCTGTCTCGGCATCGTGCAGCCCGACGACGCGATCGCCGCGCTCGATCGCGTCCGGCGTTCGCCGCGCGCAATGGAGCTGGCACCGTGAAAATCGCGATGATCTCCGAACATGCAAGCCCGCTCGCGGTGTTGGGCGGCGTCGATGCCGGCGGCCAGAACGTGCACGTCGCAGCGCTTGCCGTGGCACTTGCCCGCCTCGGAAACAGCGTCGAGGTGTACACGCGGCGCGATGGCCGGAAGCTACTGGATCGGGTAACGTTCGCGCCGGGCGTCACGGTCGTTCACGTTGCCGCCGGGCCGGCGCGCGTGATTCCCAAAGATGCGATGTGGCCGTATATGGGCGATTTCACCCAGCGGCTCGTGCGCGACTGGCGCGAGGATCCGCCGGACGTCGTGCACGGACATTTCTGGATGTCGGGCTACGCCGGACGCCGCGCAGCCAAGGCGTTGCGCATTCCCTTCACGCAGACGTTCCACGCTCTCGGCAGCGAAAAGAAACGTCATCAAGGCGCCCACGACACGAGTCCGGTCGAGCGGCTCGAGGTCGAACGCGATCTTGCCCGCAACGCGGATCGGATCATCGCCACAGCGAGTGCGGAAGTGTTCGAACTCTTGCGTTTAGGCGCGCAGCCGCGAGCGCTGAAGATCGTTCCATGCGGCGTCGATCTCGAACGCTTCAGGTCCGAAGGGCCGCGCGATGAGCGATGCAGCGAACGATTCCGCATCGTCACCCTAAGCCGCCTCGTGCCGCGGAAGGGCGTGGCCGACGTGATCGAAGCACTGGCCGGCGTGCCCGATGCCGAGCTGATCGTCGCCGGCGGCGGCGAGGTCGCGGACCTCGTGTGCGATCCGGAAGCGCAGCGACTCTCCGCGCTCGCTCGTGAGTTCGGCGTCGCGGACCGCGTGTATTTGCGCGGTCGCGTTGAGCGCGCCGACGTGCCGGCCCTGTTGCGGTCGGCCGACGTCGTCGCATGTACGCCGTGGTACGAGCCGTTCGGAATCGTGCCGCTCGAAGCGATGGCGTGCGGTGTCCCCGTCGTCGTCTCGTCGGTCGGCGGCTTGATCGACACCGTCGTCGACGGATTGACCGGCGTTCACGTGCCGCCGCGCGCGCCGCGCCAACTCGCTGCGGCCCTGCGCGACCTGGCCGCGAACCCCGCGCGGCGCGCGTTTTTCGGACGCCTCGGCGCGGAACGCGTTCGCTCGCGCTACGCGTGGTCGCGTATCGCCGCCGAGACGCTCGACGTCTACCGCGGGATCGCGGTAGCCGACTCGTCGTTGCCGACGGTCGCCGACTTGTGATGCGCGTCGTCGTCTTGCGCCCGCTGGGCCTGGGCGACTTTCTGACCGGGATTCCGGCATACCGCGCGATCGCCCGCGCCTTTCCGCATGCCCGTCGCACCCTGGCCGCGCCGCGGGCGCTCGCGCCGCTCGCCGCGCTGCTCGGCGACATCTTTCACGAGGTGCACGATACGCAACCGCTCGCGCCGCTCGATTCGGCGCTGCACGATGCCGACGTCGCGGTCGATCTGCACGGGAAGGGTCCCGCGAGTCACCGCGTGCTACTTGCATCGCGACCGAAGCGGCTCGTCGCGTTTGCGAACGCTGTGGTTGCGCAGAGCGCCGGCGGCGCGGTGTGGCGCGCCGGCGAGCACGAAGTTGCGCGCTGGTGCCGGATGCTCGGTGCGGCGGGAATCGCCGCGGACTCCGCGGCGCTCGACCTCGACGTTCCCGTGCTCGCGCCGTTTGCCGTCGGCGCGACGGTCGTCCATCCGGGCGCCGCAAGCGCGGCGCGCCGCTGGCCGCTCGAGCGCTTTGCGGCGGTCGCGTCGGCGGAACGTCAAGCCGGACGGCGCGTCGTGATCACGGGCAGCGCATCGGAATCCGCCCTTGCGCATCAGGTCGCCGCACGCGCCGGCATTGCAGCTGCGGACGTCGTCGCCGGCCGCACGTCGCTCGTCGAACTCGCGTCGCTTGTCGCGTACGCGTCGCGCGTCGTCTGCGGTGATACGGGCATCGCACACCTCGCCACCGCGTTTCGCACGCCGTCCGTGGTGCTCTTCGGCCCGGTCGCGCCGGCCGAATGGGGTCCACCGGCCGTTCGCGACGAGCATCGTGTGCTGTGGGCCGGCCGGCGAGGCGATCCGCACGGCGCGACGATCGACGGCGGGTTGATCGAGATTACGGTCGCCGACGTTGTGGCTGCGCTGCGCACGCTACCGCAGCGGCAACGCGCGATACCGGCTTAGGGCGTCGTTCCGTCGGCGACCGGTTCGACCGAGGTGACCGGCAACGCCGACGCGTTCGCGTTGGCGAGCCAGAGCTTGCCGTCGGCGGCGGTCGGCAGCGATGATGCCGTCGTCGAATGCGTGAACGCGTCACCGAAGCGGATCTTGAGCCTGCTCCAGGCGGCGAGCACTTTGCGCACGTAGTTTTGCGTCTCGCGGTACGGCGGAATGCCGTGATAGCGATCGACGGCTTTCGGCCCGGCGTTATAGGCACCGATCGCGTAGCGCATCGTGTTGTCACCGCGGCCCGCGAAGTGGTCGAGCATGGCGCGCAGGTACGTTGCCGCGCCGCGGATATTCTGCGTCGGATCCCACGCGTTGACGCCCAGCGTCGCCGCGGTGCCGGGCATCAACTGGCCGAGTCCGCGAGCGCCGACGCGCGAGATCGCGTTGGGGCGCCAATGCGACTCGACCGTCACGAGCGCGACGATCAGGCGGGGATCGAGGTTCGAACGCTCCGCGTCGGCCACGATCGAGTGCGCGAACGCCAGACTTTGGTGCATTTGCAAATGCGGATTGATCGTGCGCAGCAGCGTCGCGTAGTGCGATGCGTCCGTGTCATCGGCCGACGCGGCGGCAACGCTGCAGCAAAGCAACGAGATCAGCGCGACGGCTAAGCGCAGCGTCGTGGACACGAATTGCATCGCCGGTCGTTCACGACGGAACGCCGCGCAACCCTTCTACGAATGTCGATCATTTGCAACGTGGAGGGCATCGATCCAGGCGACGGCCGACGGCGGCTCGGCTGCCTCGATGGAGAGATTGACAACCACCGGCTCTTGGCCGCTACGCACGAGGACGCACTCGAGCGGCTCGTCGCTCGACGCGTTGATCTCTTGATGCGGAACGAATGGCGGAACGAAGATGAAATCGCCGGGTCCCGCCTCGGCGACGAACTCGAGCCGTTCGCCCCAACGCATGCGCGCTCGTCCGCGCGCGACGTAGATCACACTCTCGAGATCGCCGTGATGATGGGCGCCGGTCTTGGCATCGGGGTGGATCGTCACCGTGCCGGCCCAGAGCTTTTGCGCTCCGGCGCGGGCGGCGGTGATCGCCGCGGCGCGGTTCATTCCGGCGGTTTGCGGCGTATTCGTATCGAGGTCGTCGCCGCCGATCACGCGGATCCCGTCGTATTTCCAGCGCTCGTCGTTCATCCCAATAGGCTATGCCACGAAGCCTGGATTTTCCGGGTAGTACGCAGGTATGGAGACGTCCGTCATGGCTCGCCTCGATCACGATCGAGGCGAGCGCACCGGCGTTCCGGAGGTCGTGTTCGCCGCCGGCAAAACGCTGGAAGAGAATGTTACGCTGCTGCGCGCGCTTTACGAGCGCGCCGGCTTCGCGCTGGGGACGCGCATTCCGACCGCGCAGCGCACCGCATTGCGCGACGCGCTGCCCGGCGCCGTCCTCGAACCGCGGTCGGGCGCCGTGCGCCTCGGAGCGATGCCGCGAACCGGCGCGGCCGTCGCCGTCGTGTGCGCCGGCACGAGCGATCTGAGCGTCGCCGAAGAAGCAGCATTCACGCTCGAGTCATTCGGTCACGATGCCGTGCGCGCAACGGACGTCGGCGTCGCCGGCATTCATCGGCTGTACGAGTCGATCGGCGCGATCCGCGCGTGCCGCGTCGTCATCGTCGCCGCCGGTATGGAAGGCGCGTTGCCGAGCGTCGTCGCGGGCCTCGTTCGCGCGCCGGTGATTGCCGTGCCGACGAGTGTCGGCTACGGTGCGGCGTTCGAAGGCGTTGCCGCGTTGCTCGCAATGATGACCGCGTGCGCGCCGGGCATCGGTGTGGTGAACATCGATAACGGCTTCGGCGCGGCGGCCCTCGCGCACAAGATCGTTAGCGCGCGATGAGGGTCGCGTACGTCGATATGATCGGCGGTGCCGCCGGCAACATGCTGATGGGCGCGTGGGTCGACGCCGGCCTCGACGTCGTCGCGCTCGAGGCCGCGCTGCGAACGGTGGTCGCCGACGGTTGGGAACTCGTCACCGAACGCGTCGTTCGCGTCGGCATCAGCGCAACGCACCTCGATCTCGTCATTCCGGGCGAAGACGATCATGCGCACGCGCCGGACGGCACGCACGAGCACACGCATCACGGTCACCTGCTGCAGGACGTTCTTGCAATCGTCGAGCGCAGCGGATTGACGCGCCGGCAGATCGACCGCGCGTGCGCGATCTATCGGCGTCTCGCCGATGCGGAGGCTCGCATTCACGGAACGAACGTGGACGACGTGCACTTCCACGAAGTTGGTCAGATCGATGCGATCCTCGACGTCGCTGGGACGTGCGTCGCGCTCGATCTGCTCGGTATCGATGAGCTGCGATGTTCGCCTTTTCCGTACGGGACCGGGCTTGCGCGCATGCATCACGGCATCTATCCGAATCCGAGCCCGGCAACGGTCGAACTCTTGCGCGGCATGCCGATGCGTGCGACGGATGTCGAAGCAGAAATGGTCACGACCACGGGCGCCGCGATACTGACAACGCTGGTAACGGCGCCGGGGAAGCGCGTCGACATGACGCTCGAACGCGTCGGATATGGTGCAGGACGGAAACATTTCGACATTCCCAACGTCGTACGCGTGATGATCGGTGCGTTGACCGAGCGTGCGAACGGTGTTGAGGCGGCGGACGCTGGGGACGACGTCATCGTGCTGGAAGCGAACATCGACGATATGTCGCCGCAGTTTTACGATCTCGCGCTCGAACGCATCTTTACCGCCGGCGCGCTCGACGCGTGGCTGACGCCGATCGTCATGAAGAAGGGCCGCCCCGCGACGGTCGTTTCGGCGCTCGCGCGGCCGGGAGGGGAAGCCGCGGTCGCGGACGCGATGTTGCGGGAGACGTCGACGATTGGCGTACGCACGCGGCACGAACGGCGTCACGTGCTCGATCGCGCGATCGAGTTGCTCGATACTCCATACGGCCGAGTCCGCTTCAAGCGCATTCGGGGGACGGACTTCGAGCGCCGCACACCGGAGTACGACGACCTCGTTCGGATCGCGCGCGAGCGGAGCTTGCCGCTCGGCGAGGTCAGCCGCGTGGTGATGCAGAGCATCGAAGCGATGGTCAGCGCATGATTGAGACGCACGCGCCGGCCGGCGTCGACGATGATTTGGCGGCCAAAGAGGCGCGCTTGCGCGCGATCTTGCGCCAGGTGGGGAGCTGCGTCGTTGCGTTCTCCGGCGGCGTCGACTCGGCGCTCGTCCTCCATGTTGCGTCACAGGAACTTGGCGAACGTGCGGTCGGAATCACGGCGCGAAGCGAGTCGCTGGCGGAACGCGAGTATGCGGGTGCGGTTGCGTTTGCGGCAACCGTCGAAGCGCGCCACGACGTGATCGAGACGCGCGAGTTGCACGATCCCGCGTACGCCGCGAATCCGGTCGACCGTTGTTATTTTTGCAAGCGCGAGCTCTACTCGCAACTCGCCGACATCGCGCACGAACGCGGCTTGGCGGCGATCGTCGACGGTTACAATCGGGACGATGAAGGCGACTGGCGCCCGGGACGCCGGGCCGCCCGCGAATACGACGTTCGCAGTCCGCTCTACGAAGCCGGGCTGCGCAAAGCCGACGTGCGCGGCCTCGCACACCGGCTCGGCCTCGCGGTCTGGGACAAACCCGCGCTCGCATGTCTGTCGTCGCGTTTCCCGTACGGGACGGCGATCACGCTCGAGTTGCTGCGCCAAGTCGATCGCGCCGAACAGGCGATCCACGATGCCGGCTTTCGTTCGTGCCGCGTCCGCCATCACGGTGAGATCGCGCGCATCGAGGTACCGGACGGTGACATGGCGGCGTTCGCCGATTCCGAACGGCGCACGCGCGTCGTTGACGGCGTGCGCGCCGCCGGCTACCGTTTCGTGACGCTCGATCTTGGTGGGTATGTCAGCGGCGGTTTCAACGCCGGCGCGGTTCCGCGAGCATAACGTTTAGCGCTTCAGGGAGCGGCACGAAAGCACGTCGTGCGGTGATCGTTTCGCACGCCGCAGGCTTGCAGAAATGATTGGACGATCGTCGATCCGACGAACGTGAACGACCGTTTTCGCAAGTCCCGGCTGACCCGGTCGGATAACGCGGTCGTCGTCGGCGGATCGTCGTCCATGGTATAGCGGCTGACCTGCGGCGTGCCGTCGACGAACGCCCAAAGATACGTTGCAAACGAACCGAACTCACGTCGAACGGCGAGAAACGCCGCGGCGTTCGCGACGGTCGAGCGAATTTTTCCGCGATGCCGAATGATGCCCGCGTCGAGGACGGCTGCATTGACCGTCGCATCGTCCAGCGCCGCGACAAGCACCGGATCGAAGCCGCAAAAAATACGCCGGTAGCCTTCTCGTTTGCGCAACACCGTGTCCCAGCTCAATCCGGCTTGCGCGCCCTCGAGCGTCAACAGTTCGAAGAGACGGACATCGTCATGAACCGGAACGCCCCACTCGGTATCATGATACGTTCGCTCCGGCTCCTTTACTGCCCACGGGCAGCGAACGAGTTCCGCCGTCCACTGGGCGCTTATAGCTCGGCCGTATCTTCCAGTTCGAAGAGCACGAGCGAGCGCGCCGCCGCCGCGTATGCGTCGCCGCTGGTGACGACCGTGTGCTCGACCTCACCGGACAGATTTGTGTCGGCCAGCAGGGTCCACGCGTCACCGCCCGTTGTCGCCGGAATCGTGAACGCGACGTCTTCATGGTGCGAGTTGAAGATGATGAGGAGCGTCGCGTCGTTACCGCGCCGATGAATGCCGGTCGGCTGCGCGCGACCGTCGACTCGCATGCCGAAACAACGGATGTCGTTCCAGTGCGAGGGATCGATCTCGTCGCCCGACGGGTCGATCCAGGTCACGTCTTTGACGTTGAGTTCCTCATCGTACGCGCCGGTGAGGAAGCGCGAGCGGCGCAGAATCGGATACTTGTGACGCAATGCGCTCAGACGTTGAACGAAGGCGACGACCTCGGCGTGCGTATCGCGGAGGGTCCAGTCGGTCCACGTGATGTCGTCGTCTTGGCAGTAGGCGTTGTTGTTTCCATCCTGCGTGCGCCGGAACTCATCACCGGCGAGCAGCATCGGCGTTCCTTGCGCGAGCAACAACGTCGCGAGCATGTTCTTCACCTGGCGTTCGCGGAGGCCGTCGATCGTGGGGTCATCGCTCGGGCCCTCGACGCCGCAATTCCACGAGCGATTGTCGTTGCTCCCGTCTTGGTTGTCTTCGCCGTTGGCTTCGTTGTGTTTTTCGTTATACGTCACCACGTCGTTGAGCGTGAAGCCGTCGTGCGCGGTAACGAAGTTGACGCTCGACCACGGCCGCCGCCCGTGATGGTTGAACACCTCACCCGATGCGCATAATCGTGACGTCAAGACGGTAGCCGCTGCTTCGCCGCGCCAATAGTCGCGCGTGCAGTCGCGAAAACGGTCGTTCCATTCCGCCCAACCCGGCGGAAACGCGCCGACCTGATAACCGCCCGGGCCGATGTCCCACGGTTCCGCGATCAGTTTGACGTCGCTGAGCAGCGGATCTTGTCCGCACGCACGCAAGAAGCCGCTGTCCGTGTCGAATCCGCCCGGTTCACGCGCCAAAATTGTGCCGAGGTCGAAGCGGAAGCCGTCGACGTGCATGTCGCCGACCCAGTAGCGCAAACTGTCCGTGACCATTTGAATCACACGCCGGTGCGTGAGGTTCAATGTATTGCCCGTGCCGGTGTCGTTGATATAGTAGCGCGGGTTGTCGGGCAACAAGCGGTAATATGAGAAGTTATCGATGCCTTTGAACGAAAGCGTCGGCCCGAGCTCGTTGCCTTCCGCAGTGTGGTTGTAGACGACGTCGAGGATCACTTCGAGACCGGACTCGTGGAAACGCGCGACCATCTCTTTGAACTCCGCGAGAACGCGAAAATGTTCGGCGGCGTAGCGTGGGTCGGGTGCGAAAAAGCCGATGCTGTTGTAGCCCCAGTAGTTCGTTAGCCCTTTTTCAAGCAGGAGGCTGTCGTTGACGAATGTATGGACCGGCAACAACTCGACGGACGTAACGCCGAGCGATTTGATGTACGCGATGACCTCGCGATTGGCGAGTCCGGCATACGTGCCGCGTAGCCGCTCGTCAAGGGCCGGATGTTTTTTGGTGAAGCCGCGAACGTGCAATTCGTACACGATCGTCTGATCCCTCGGAACGCGCGGCCGGTCCGGTTCGCCGTGCCAATCAAAATTCGGATCGATCACGACGCACTTCGGCACGTACGGCGCGCTGTCGCGTTCGTCGTACGAGAGGTCGTCGTCGCCGGCGCCGATCGTATAGCCGAAGCACGCGTCGTTCCACTGTAGGTCGCCGATGTGCGCTCGCGCGTACGGGTCGAGCAGCAACTTGTTCGGATTGAAGCGATGACCCGCTTCCGGCTCGTACGGTCCGTGGACGCGGTAACCGTAAATTTGGCCGGGACGGATTCCCGGAACATATCCGTGCCAGATTTCGTCGGTATATTCCGGCAGCAAAATGCGGTCGACTTCACGCTGGCCGTCATCGTCGAAAAGGCAGACCTCGACGCCGGTCGCGTGCGCCGAGAACAGGGCGAAATTGACGCCTGTTCCGTCCCACGAAGCTCCTAATGGCCGGGGAAGGCCCTCTTGTACAGTCGTCGTCCGGCTTAGCGTAGATGCCATCCGGTTGTCTGTTCCACGTCCGGACCATTTGAAACCGCTGCGAATTAGGTTGAACGTAGCAAGGCAAAAGGGAAGCCTAATTGTGGACGTAAACGGCCCGCAAATGGTTCGACGACTCCTAATCGCGAGCGTCGTCTTCGTGGCCGCGGCTGCGTTGCACGCACTTCCGGCGCTGGCTGACGCAGACGCGGCGGCGCCGATGGGCGTCAACCCGGCCGACGTCGGACTGCAGCCGATCGCGGCCCCGTTCCCCGTCGCGACGCCCGCTCCCGGTGAGTCGCGCTCGATTCAACGTGCTGACGGTCTCTCGCAAGCAGTGCCCGATGCCGGCGGTCGCGTCAAGACGTTTCATCTCGTCGAGCGCGCGGCGCCGTGGACGCTGCGTCCGGGCCTGACCGTCATGGCGAAGACGTACAACGGCGTCGTGCCCGGGCCCGCGATCGTCGTCGATCAGGGCGATACGGTCGTCATCGATTATACGAACCTGCTTCCGACGCCGGACACCATTCATCTGCACGGCATCCACGAAATTCCGATATCGATGGACGGCGTCGCCGGTATCTCGCAGGCGATCGTGCCCCAAGGCGGCCACTTCCAATATCGCTTCACCGCCGATACGCCCGGCACGTTCATGTATCATACGCACGGCAACGAGGCCCAGCTCGATGCCGGTCTGTACGGCGCGATCGTCGTGCGACCTGCGCATCCGCGACCCGAAGAACAGCATGTGGCACGCGATTACATCGAGATGTTGACGGCCTGGCAGATTCAGAGCACCGGTGAGAATCACTGGACGATGAACGGCAAGGAATATCCGGCGACACGTGCGCTCGACGTGAAGCGCGGCGAGCAAATGCGCATTCGCTGGGCCAGTCTGACCGGCGAAGAGACGCACACGATGCACACGCATGGGCACTATCAGCAGATCATTGCGCGCGATGCACAACCGGTCGCGAGCCGCGATGTCGAAGATACCGTTGCCGTTTCGCCGGGCCAGCGCGTCGACGTTATCGTTCGTGCCGATCAATCGCCGGGGACCTGGCTCATCCATTGCCATGTCATGGACCATATCGAAGACATGAACGGTATGGCCGCCGGCTTGATCGCAGCGATTCATTACACCGGCACGCCGAATACGCTCGCGGCGATGGGTCCCGCGATGAACGCCGGCATCGTGATGCCGGCGAAGAAACAACCGCTGAGCTTTCTCACGACCGCGCTGCTCGGCTTGATCGCCGGGTTGACGATCTTCGTGGGTTTACCGATCGCGCGGACCTCGAAACTCTCGCCGTACGCGGTCGGATTGCTCAACGCGCTCGCCATCGGCATCTTGCTCTATCTCGTCGTCGAGATCGCGCAGAATGCGATCGTGCCGATCTCGCAGAGCATCAACCGCTGGCACACCGGAACGGCAGCGTTCCCGGCGGCGCTCATTGCGGTGTTTGTTGTCGGCCTGCTGATCGGGCTCGTCGGGCTCGGCAGCGCTGCGACGATGCTCACGAAGAAAGCTGCGCAGCGTGCCGAGAGTCCGCTCGTGCTCGCTGCGGTGATCGCCGTCGGGATCGGCGCGCACAACTTCGGCGAAGGGCTGGCAATCGGTGCGTCGGCAGCGTCGGGGGCGACCGCGATCGCGGTCGGTTTGATCGTCGGGTTCGCACTGCACAACGCGACGGAAGGCTTCGGCGTCGCCGCGCCGCTGATCGGCAAATACGTCCCGAGTTGGACGCAGATCTTGCTCGCGGGCCTCATAGCCGGCGGCCCGACGTTTCTCGGCACGATCGTCGGCTACACGTTCAACTCGCCGGTGCTCTCCGTTCTCTTCCTCGCGATCGCCGTGGGCGCGCTCGTGTACGTGATCGGTGAGCTTTGGGCGGTGCTCAAACGCACCGGTCTCACCGCCATGGCGACAACGATCATGACCGTCGGCTTCCTCATCGCCTTCGGCACGGAACTCTTCCTCGACGTACAGGGCGGCTAAAGCGAACGTCAAGCGAGCCTTCCTTCGCACGTACCGGCGAAGCAGTGACGGATTCGGGTGTGCGAGAACCTGGGGCCGATGACGGAAGGCTTACTGACAATCGCCTACGGTCCCGAACGGTACGTGCGCATGGCCCGAGCACTGTCATTATCGTATCGTCGGTACAACCCCACGAGACCGCTTGCGGTCGTTACCGACGAAACAAATAGCGTCGGATTGCAGCACTTTTTCGATTTGGTGATCCCGCTGCGGAGCGAGTACGGTTCGGGCGTCGTGCAAAAACTTCACGCCGACCGGTACTCTCCATTCGAGCGAACGCTTTTCGTTGACTCGGATTGCTTGTTTTACAAGACTCCGCAACGGCTATGGGACCTTTATGCGCACGGGGACTTCAGCGTACGCGGTTGGCGATATTTAACGGGCGAGAGCGACTACGAGAAGCAGCGGCCGTACGAGTGGGTCGAGGATACATCGGCGTTCTTGCAGCGAAACAATATCTCGCGCTTTGCGCACTTCAATAGCGGCGTTTTCTATTTCACAAGGTCCGACGCGACCTCCGAGGTGTTCACGATCGCGCGCTCGATTTACGAACGGCGGGCATCTCTGGGCTTCGTGCCGTTCAAAAATGGGCCGATGTCTGACGAACCGGCGTTCGCTGTAGCCATGGAGCGGACTGGGATCGAGATGGACCCCTGGGATAGTGGAAACGGTATGGAAACGGCAATGAATATCCAGAGCGTTTCCGAGATGAATGTGTTGAATGGCAGCGTACGCTTTCGCAAGCTTGACGGCGTCGAGCGCAGCCCGACATTGGTCCACTTTAACGTGGATGCGCAAGACGGCATGAGATACGCTCGCGAAATGCTTCGACTGAAGTACGAGCGACGGAAGCTCGGTTCGGCTCGAGTTAACGCGGCGCTGTTGATGGAATATGTTTCAGCGATTCCCAAACGGTTTCGTGGCCGAGGAATCAGCGGCGTTCTTCCAAAGTTTCCGGCATTGGCGTCACGCGCGTAGTTCGGCCGTGCTCAAACGTTGTGATCGCCTATAGATTCGTGGGGTCGAACACGACGCCTGAGCCGCGCACCCTGCGGGCGAGATGGCCGGCATCGACGCAGATCGCACCATCGACCGTTGTCGAACCGGCGATCAAGCCGTCGACGTAGACCGTCGCGCCCGGCTCGACGATCAGCGACTTCTCGATCAGGCCGCTGATGATGACCTTCGCGCCTGACCGAACGATAAGATGTTGGAGCAATCCGTCGACCGTCATGTTGCGGTCAGCGACAAGCGTGTCGGTCATCCCCGAGAAGTGTTCGTCCGGGTCTGGACGCGGGAAACGGAGCTGGAACTCGGCGTGCGTCGTCGGCTGCATACCGTATGTACGCCGGTCGCAGCGTGATGTTTCGGGGCGCCGAATCCGTCCGTCTCGCGCGCGGATCGGTGCGTCGTGCGAAGCGCCTCACCAACCGAATTCGGCGAAACTCCACCCGAAAATCAGGTCGCGGTAGGAACAACTCTGGTGCCGACCGCAGCGTAACCGGAGATGGCGGTACGTGACTCGGTTGAAACGCTCGAACACGCGAAAACATTTATCGGGCAAAACATCGTGCGCCGCGAGGACGAGCGCCTTCTGCGCGGACTTGGCGCCTACGTTGATGACATCGAACTTTCGGCAACCCTTCACGTGGCATTCGTGCGGAGCGATCACGCTCACGCCGCTTTAGAAGTCGTTGACGGTTCGGCTGCATTGGCTGCGGGCGCCGCAGCGGTGTTTCGTTCCGTCGATTTTCCCGCCGCGGCCCTTCCTGCGCCGCCGGCCTTTACCGGCATGACCTGTGTCGCGATCGAGCAACCGGTGCTGGCCGCGGGCAGCGTCCACTATCAGGGACAGCCGGTTGCGGCGGTCGTTGCCGAGAGTCGTGCGCGGGCTGAAGACTTCGCGGAACTCGTTCGAGTCGAGGAGTCGCCGCTATCGGTTGTAACCAATGTTCGCGATGGACTGCGCGACGACCGCAACGTTCTCTTGCGCTTTTGCGCGGGGACCGGCAACGTCGACGAGGCGTTTGCGGACGCTGCGGTACGCATTTCGAAGACGATCGTCATTCCGCGCGTCGTCGCCGCGCCGATGGAAACGCGGGGTGCATTAGCGGTCTATGACCGAGGCCGTGATCTCCTAACCGTATGGTGCTCGGCTCAGGACCCTCATCGCCACCGCGAACAGCTTGCCGACGTGTTGGGGCGGCCGGAGTCGACTATTCGAGTGATCGTGCCCGACGTCGGGGGCGCTTTCGGATCGAAAGGTTCGCTGGCTGCGGAAGTCGCCGTAACGGCTCTTGCGGCAATACAATTGGGTCGTCCGGTTCGTTGGACGGAAGACCGCCTTGAAAATTTTCGCGGTGCTTCGCAGGGGCGCGGGCTCGAAGCCGATATTGAGTTAGGGATCGACGCGCAAGGAAAATTTCTTGCATTGCGCGCCTTGCTGCTCTCGGACGTCGGCGCTTTTACCCATGTCAATTCGCCGAATTCCGGCCGAACAGCGGCCATGTTGCTCTCGGGCGTGTACGTCTTTCCGAACTCCTCCGTAACCCTCATCGGCGTTCGAACGAACCGCGTTCCGATCGGAGTGTACCGTGGAGCAGGTCGCCCCGAAGCGGCGATCATCATCGAACAAATGGTGGACGCCGCGGGTCGCGCGTGCGGACTCTCGCCGGAAGAGATACGGCGAAAAAACTTGATAGCTTCTGACGCTTTTCCCTACCGTAACGGCCTGGGCCTGACATATGATAGCGGGAATTATCCCGCGTTGCTGCGCCAGGTCTGTGATCTCGCCGAACTACCTCATCGCAGAGAGCGGCAGATTCTCGAACGCTTGGAAGGCCGCGTGGTCGGCCTCGGATTCGGAATGTACCTCGAGCGCTCCGGAGGCGGTTGGGAAAGCGCGGGCATCGAGATCGATCGCGATGGACTCGCCGTCGTCCGGCTTGGATCTTGTCCGCACGGACAAGGACACGAGACGGCATTTGCACAGATCGTCGCTGACGCGCTGGACATCGCCATTGAGAACGTTCGTGTTCTTTGGGGAGATTCAGCGATCGTGCCGCGTGGCGTTGGAACGTTCGGAAGCCGTTCGATCGCTTTGGGTGGGTCGGCGGCTCATGTCGCTGCGTTACGACTTCGAACAAAACTCACCGATATCGCCGCGCACGTCCTCGACGTACCGCGCGAAACGCTTAGCCTGAGTACGGGTACTTTTGCAACGCCGAGTGGTTCGTCGATAACATTTCTTGAGATAGCTGAGCTTGCCTATGATGCAAATCGCCTGCCGGACTCGATGGAACTCGGTTTAAGCGTTACCGAGAATTTCAGTGCACCTTTCAGTTTTTCGTCGGGCGCCTACGTTGCCGACGTCGAAATCGATCGGGACACCGGCCGTCTCTCCGTCCGAGACCTCATCGCGGTGGACGATCCCGGCCGGGTGATCAATCCGCTCTTGGCAGCGGGTCAGGTCTTCGGCGGGGTCGCTCAGGGCCTCGGCGAGGCCGTCATTGAAGAGGCGTGCTGCGATGTCATGGGCCAGCCGCTGACGGTGTCATTCCTCGATTACGGCATGCTCGGCGAAAGCGACATGCCGCCGATACAAACCGTCTTTCGCGAATCGTCGGCACCACATAGTCCGATCGGCGCAAAGGGCGTTGGAGAAGGCGGCGCGTGCGGTGCTCCCGCCGCGATCTGCAATGCTGTCGCCGATGCCGTTGCGCCGCATGGCAGTCCGGCGGTGAACATGCCGTTCTCACCGGAGAAGCTTTGGATGGCTCTCAATGCGCGGGACGTGTCACGAAGCTCGTAAACACCGCTTCCGTAGCAGCGCCTCTTTCCGCGGTTTGGCCGGCCGTCCAAGACGTCGAGCGCGTTGCTCGCGCATTGCCCGGTGCTACGCTCGAATCGGTTTCGGCAGACGGAACGGCGCGAGCGCGAATGAAGTTCAAGGTCGGCCCCATGAGCGTCGAATATGAGGGAAGCGCACGGCGACGAGAGACCGACGAAGATTCGCACGCGATAACGTACGTCGTCCAGGGTCGTCAAAAAATCGGCGTCGGCTCGGTGGCGGCAACGATCCGCATCGTCTGCAGCGCGACGGACACGGAGACCATGCTTCAGATTGAGGCCGAGACAACGATCTCCGGTCTTGCCGCTCAACTCGGAAGCGCAATGATCGAAAGCGTCGGAACCGGTATCCTTGCCGACTTCGCGACACGCTTCGGAAGAGAACTTTCCTCAAACGATTCAGGTGCGATTTTACGGGCCACTACGGAGAGAAAAGAAGGCAGCTCGCGTCGCCGGCTGCAGCGCGTTTTGGTGCCGGCGGCTATCGTCGTCGCGGGCTTCGTTGGATACGTCATCGGCCGCCGTTCATGAAACCCGCTTCTTTCGAATACAAGGCGCCGTCATCACTCGATGAATTGACGGCGCTTCTGGCGGCGCATGGCGACGAAGCTCGAATCCTTGCCGGCGGTCAAAGCCTTGTCCCGATGCTCAATTTCCGACTCGTCCGGCCGTCGTGCGTTATCGACATCAACCGGATCGACGGTTTGGCCTATATCCGAAGGCAGGGCGGCAATATCTCTTTCGGCGCACTTGCGCGAACGAGAGACCTCGAGAAGTCTTCACTGATCGCATCCGGCTGGCCATTACTCCGCGAAGCGGCGGAGCACGTCGGATATCCGGCGATACGAAACCGCGGAACGGTTTGCGGATCGGTAGCGCACGCTGATCCAAATGCCGAACTTCCGGCAGCGCTTGCCGCACTCGACGCGCGCCTGCACGTCCAATCGAGTCGAGGCGAGCGTGTCGTCGTCGCGAAGGATTTCTTCGTGGGCCCGCTGCGCACCGTCTTAGAGGCCGACGAGATTTTAGACCACATCGAGGTTCCGGCCCTACCACCGAAATGCGGTACAGCGTTTGTCGAGTTTGCGCGAAAGAAAGGCGACTTTGCTCTCGCAGGAGCCGCTGCCGTCATCACGTTGATGCCCGACGAACGGTGCGCGCGTGCCGCTGTCGCGGTCCTTGGAACGAATTTTTCCTCGGTCCGTGTCCCCTCGCTGGAACGAGGGTTACGTGGGACCACGCTGCGGGAGGCCGACGTTTCCGAATTGGCCGATACGTGCTGCGCCGATATCGACGTACCGCAACCGCGGACGTATCGCCGAGCGTTGCTTCGCCAATTGATAACGCGTGCGGTCGTGAGAGCCGCGGCTCGGGCAGTTCATCCTTGATTGAATTCCGTGCTACCGTGAATGGAGAGCGCATAACGGCTGAAGTTGAACCGAGGATGCTTCTGTCCGACTTCATTCGGCATCAGCTGGGGCTTCATGGAACGCATGTGGGATGCGAACACGGCGTCTGCGGCGCCTGCACGATTCAAATGGACGGTGAAGCCGTTCGCTCGTGCCTTGTATTTGCGGTTCAAGCGCATCAAGCACAGATTGTTACGATAGAGGGGATCGCCGCGGCTGACGAGCTGCATCCCATTCAAGAAGCATTTCGAGCCGTGCACGCGTTGCAGTGCGGTTTCTGCACCCCCGGCTTTATCGTTTCTCTCGACGCGTTTTTACGGCACAACGACGCTCCGTCCGACGCCGAAATTGAAGAGGCGCTTTCGGGAAATCTTTGCCGTTGCACGGGCTATCTCGGGATGCGGGACGCCGTCCGAGCGGCCGCTGCAAAGTTGCGGTCGGGCTGACATCAGCCGACGGTCATGGCTTGATTCCCCAGAATAGCTCGACACCGTTCCAAACGAATTCCTCGGGGTCGCGGACGAGCCCGGCGAACGCCTTTTGCAAATCGCTCGTGCTGTAGTACGAGAATTGCGTGGCGTTGAAACCGACGCCGGCAAAGATTTTCTCGATCCAATAGTCAACATGAATATCCAACGACGCGACCATCAGCATCTTCGGGCTAAACGTGATTTCAGCGAGCGCAAGCGTCCGTCCGGACTTCATGATGCGCAGCAGTTCGGCACCCGTCTCGTGCCAGTCGTCGCAATGCTGCACGGCTTGGAGAACGGCCACACAGTCGAACCGCTCGTCGGGAAACTCTGCCGTGTAGGTGAATTGCCACGAAGCCAGCGCGCCGTTGCGGCCCCGGCGGTCGACGAAATACGCGTCACGTGCCTCTTCCGTGATGTCGATGACGGTGATCTCACCGCTCGGACCGATGCGCTCGCGAATGTCGTCAACGAAACCGCACGATTCCACGCTTTCGCCGATGATCAGCACCCTATCGCCGTCGCGCAACGCGAGCTGATCGTAGACCAGTTCACGTACCGTCTTGGCCTTAACACGCCACATATACGGCAAACCGCCGAGCATCACGGCGCGACACCACCGTTGCTGTTCGGCGGGATCGAGAATGACGTCTCCCATGCGCTGGGCGTCGTGCGGTTGCATCCAGGCCCAAGGATTTGTTTCGTCGCGAGTGCTTGTGTCCATCGTATTCGCAATCTTCGCCGCAGCCGGCGCGAATGCTCCGCGCAAGGTGCGCTTTTCGTTTGCGCAAAAGCTTGTTCGGAACCGCAATCCGAGGAGAGACGATGCGCCGTGTTCCCGAGTTGCACGAATCCGACCGGAGCGACCGACAACGAAAGATCGCGCACGAGATCGCCGGCGCGCGCGCGGGCGTTCTCGGCGGACCGTTTCTGATTTGGTTGAACGTTCCGGACATCGCTGAACCGGTCAATGCGTTGAGCGATCGTCTGCGCAAAAACAGTAAGCTCGAAAAGCGGCTCGTCGAGCTGCTCGTGCTCGTCATTGCACACGACTGGAACGCCGCCTACGCCTGGACGATGCATGCGCATCAGGCCGCGGCCGCCGGTCTCGACCCGGCGATTGTCGAGGCGATCCGGACCGGTGCTGAGCCGACCTTCGAGCACGACGACGAGCGCACCGTCTACGATATCTTTACCCAACTCACGCGATCGAAGTCGCTGGCCGAAGGCCTCTACGCGCGCGGCCTCGAGATATTCGGCCTCGACTTGATGATCGAGCTGGTCACGACTGCCGGCCTCTACACGATGATTTCGATGATGCTCGTTGCATTCGATGTCCCGGCACCTGAAGGTCGTGCAGCCGCATCATGAGGCGCGTCGTCACCGGTCACGACGAAAACGGGAAGGCGGTCGTGCTTCTCGACGATGAAGCGACGAACCGGCGCGAAGCTCGGGGCAATGCATCAACGCTCATATGGTGCAGCGATCGCATGCCGGCCGACATCTCGATCGGCCGGGAAATCGAGGACTTGGGAGAACGAACGCTCGGCACGCCGCCGCCCGCGAGCGGCACGCGCTTCACCGTCAACGATATCATGCCGGGCGGCGCCGCGGTCATGCACCGTACGGAATCGCTCGACTACGTCGTCGTGCTTTCGGGCCAAGTCGAGATGGATTTGGACGATTCGACCGTCACGTTATGCGCCGGCGATGTTATGATCCAGCGCGGCACCAACCACGCATGGGTCAATCGCGGCACGCAGCCCGCTCGCGTGGCCTTTATCCTGATCGATGCAGAGCCGTTGGGGATCGGTCACCCCGTCGTACGTGGAACCAAGGTTTCGTGATCGGGATCGTTGGTCGTGCGAGGTGACTACGTAGCCGAGTCGTTCCAGATGACGTCCTTTGCATCAAACGTGTGCGGCAGAATGTGATATTTTGCGCAGGCGTCGATCATCGGCTGCAGCAGTCCCGTATCGAGCGACGAAGCGAACGCGACGCGTCGCATCTTTAACAGAACGGAAAGCGGGATGCCGGTCTGTTCGGCGCTGACCGGTGCTGTTGCGCTCGGATGACCATTTGCGAAGGCGTTCGCCTCCTGCGTGATCGATCGAAACGTGCGCGCGACGTCCGCGTGCGCCGAGAGCCAATCGGGGCGCGCGATGTACGACGTTATCATGAACCGGTTCGCGATCGCGCCGAAGGCGTCGCCGAGCGTCCGCGTCTTACCGTCCGCGAGCGAGACGTCGAGGATCGGTTCGATGAGGATCATGGCGTCGATGCGATGTTGGACGAGAGCTTCGGAACTCGCACCGAACGGAATTTCGGCAAACTTGAGCGTCGATGCGTCGCCGCCGTTCTTGTCGACCCACTCCGAGGTCGCGAGTTGGTTTAAATCACCGAGTCCGAAGCAGCCGATCGTCTTGCCGTTGAGATCTTCAGCTTTTTTGATCGGCGAATCGACAGCGACCTGAAGCAAGCCGAAGGGATTCTGCCGCGTGTAGGCAGCTTGCGGGACCGTGAGGACGATCGGCACGTTCCGGAGGTGCGCCGAAAAGACGGGGATGAGGCTCGTCACACCGATCTCGTAGGCGCCGGCGATGACCGCGGTCGTCGCGGCGCCACCGCTGTTCGTTGCAATGAACTCGATGTCCAAGCCGCCGCGGCGGTACATGCCCGTTTTCATCGCGTAGAACATCGCCGCCAAGCCGTCCGTTGTCGAGCCGGCGACGCGAAGCTTCGTCAACGGTGTTTGCGCAAGTGAGCGGTCGGGCGGAACCGCGGCCATCGCGCCCGCGAGCGCCATCAGTACCTGGCGACGACGCATGGTTTACCTCCTCGATGCCGCGAATCACGTATGCACCATGACGACGGTTGTGAGCGCCGGTCCTGCCGTTCTCCCTTGCATCAAAGAACACACGTGACGTCGCTTCACGGCAGCACTGCCTTCGTCACCGGTGCTGCAGGCGGCATCGGTGCGGCGACTTCGGCGCTGCTCGCCCAAGCCGGTGCGGCGGTCGTCCTAGCCGATCGCGACGGACCAGGCGCCGAGGCCGAAGCCGAACGTATTCGCCGAACCGGCCGCGATGCGACGGCGTTTGCGCTCGACGTAACGGATACGGCGGCGGTCGAACGCCTCATCGCCGCCATCCAGCGCGACCGTCGTATCGATCTCTTGGTCAACGCGGCTGGGATCTACGGCAGCGGCGCTGCGGCGACACTTGACGATGCTTCGATCGAGCGCGTCATGTCGGTCAATTTTGGGGGCGTCGTGCGCACGTGCCGCGCGGTGCTTCCGGATATGCTCGAGCACGGCCGCGGCGCGATCGTCAATATGTCTTCGCTCCATGCGCTCAACGGCCAGATCGGTGCGGCGCACTATGCGGCCTCGAAAGCGGCGGTGCTCGGGTGGACGCGTTCGCTGGCACGTGAAACGGGCGCGGCCGGGATTCGCGTGAACGCGGTCGCTCCCGGTCCGATCGACACGCCGTTTTGGCGAGGTTCGCGAGACGAGCACCAGTATGAAGCAGCGAAGGCGGCGCGCGTGAAAGCGATTCCGCTCGGCCGTCTCGGCTCCGCGCTCGAGGTCGCCGAAGTGATCGTGTTTTTGCTCAGTCCCCAAAGCGCGTATATCACCGGCCAAGTGCTCTCGATCGGCGGCGGTGAGATCATGTAGCCGGGACAGGCGGCTGTGGCCTGGGAATCGGTGTCGCGTCCCGGTTCACAGCACCGCCAGCCCTCGATCAAGGATACTTGGTTGCGCCGTGAGCCGAAAAAGACGACGGGCTGGAGTCCGGTGCGTTGGAGAATGAGGTTTAGATACTGATATCTTGCCCCAAGGATTGCAGTTTAAGTATGAAACCGAATAGCTTGGCGGCGATATTGCAGTCTTCTGAAACGCCGGCGTCTCGTGAATGTTGTCGATGGTCTTGGCCGTAAGGATCAGGCTTTTGTTCCGGAAGCGCTACACAGCAAGTTCGGCGACGGCGAATCCGATTCCAGTCACGCAGCCGATCACGACCACCCGCTTTCGATCGAAGGACATTCCATTATTCGGTTTCAGTGTCGGGCGTTCTAACTCGCCTCCACTGCGACTTGGTAGTTTCGCCTTACACTCCCACGATTTTTTCGGGTGTGATGGGCAGATCGCGCACCCGAATGCCGATCGCGTCGTACACCGCGTTGGCGACGGCCGCAGCAACTCCGGTCGCGCCGAGCTCTCCGATTCCCTTGGCCCCGGTCGGCCCGGCCTTTGCGTCGAACTCGTCAACGAAGCCGACGTCGATTTCAGGTGGGATGTCGGCGTTAACCGGCATCGGGACACCGGTGAGGTCCTTTGCCAGCCAGCGGCCGAGAGTCGGCTCGAAATGGCTGCCCTCCATCGCCGCCATGCCCCAGCCCCAGACAATGCCGCCGATCATCTGCGACCGGGCCGTGCGCATGTTGATGATGCGGCCGGCACTGTAGATGCCGGTAGCGCGGCGCAGACGTAGTAGGCCAAGGTCCCGGTCGACTCCGACCTCAACAAAGATCGCGCCGAAGCTGCGGGACGGAAACTCCTTTGAGCCACTGTCCAACGGCGCTCCGCCCGGCAGGTCAAGCGTACCATCTCCGACAAGCTCTGACACCCCAGCCTCGCCCAGCACCTCCTGGATGGTGCGGGACTCGTTGCCGTGCACGATTCGACCGTCATGCATGGTGCTCTCCTCGGCGGCCCATCCGGTCAACCGCGCGAGCTTGGCGCGCACGCGCTGCGCCGCCTGCTGCAACGCCGCCCCAGTGCTCATCGTCGTCGCAGACCCGAAAGACGGGCCGGAATACGGCAGGTTGGTGTCGCCACCGACGCCGAGGACATGTTTCGGGTCCAGACCCAAGACTTCAGCCACGATCTGCGGGAAGACCGTCGCTGGTCCGGTGCCCATGTCACAAAAGCTCGATTCGAGCTGCGCCGTCCCGTTCGCCCTCAGGCGCACTCGGGCGGTTGTGTGAGTGCGGGTCGTGCCTTGGCTGCTATCGGCCATGCCGCAGCCGATCTGCCAATGACCGTCGCGCGTGCCGCCTTTCGGCCGGTTCCGCCAGCCAAACCGGCGAGCGCCTTCCTGATAGGCCTCTCGCAGCTTCTTGGACGACCAAGGTTTGCCGCTTTGCGGATCGGTCTGCGCATAGTTGATCAGCCGTAGATCGAGCGGATCGATCTTGAGCGACCGCGCGAGTTCGTCCATCGCCGAGCCGAGCGCCCAAGAGCCAGGGCCGTCCCACGGCGACCGCGTGAACGTCGGCAGGGTCATGTTGCCCCCGGCGAACCCGGTGGCTGCTAACGATGTTGTCGCAGGCAAAGAAAGAGCGGCTGGGCAGGGTGCTGAACTCGACGTAATCCTCCGTCAAACCGGTCACGTTGATGGCCTGATGGCTGATCGAGAGCAGCTTGCCGCGCGCGTCCGCGCCGAGGCGCACGATCTGGCTCGTCTGCGGCTGCGCGCCGACCATGCCGTACATCTGCTGGCGACTCAGCACGAGCTTCACGGGGCGGCGCACCACCTTGGCCGCCATCGCGGTCAGCAACTCGTGCGGCCAGACGAATCCCTTCGCCCCAAACCCTCCGCCCGTGTGCGGAGAGATCACACGGACTTGTGTGGCCGGTATCCCGAAAGTGGCGGCCAGCACGGTTTGCACCGCCGGCAGGTGCTGCACCGCGTCATAGACCGTCAGAGCGTCGCCGTTCCACACCGCGACGGTCGCCGAAGGCTCCATCGGGTTGGCATGTCTCGAGGGTTGGAGATACTCGCCTCCGGCTTTCACAGGGGCGGCGGCGAAGGCCGCGTCCGGGTCGCCCTTCTTGAAGTCGAGCATCCCGTAACCCGGGTAAGCGCCCTTCGTTGTGTCAGCCGCCTGTGCCGCCGTGTGCTCCGGCACCATGAATGTCGCGCGCTCGTACACGACCCGGACCGCCGCGGCACCCGCCTCTGCGGCCTCAAGACTCTCCGCCAGCACCATCGCCACGGGCTGCCCCTCGTGGACGACGATATCGGACTGCATCGGTATGAACCGCGTGGCCAGTGGAGGAGCAGTGATTTTCGCAAGATTGGCTAGTACGCGCGGCATGTCCGCCGCGGTCAGCACCCGGTTCACCCCACGCATGGCGGCTGCCGCCCGCGGATCAATCGCGGCCACACGACCTGCCGGAACAGTCGCTGTCACGAAGACGGCATACAGCTGGCCCGGCTGGTTCTGGTCGCCCGCATAGCGCGCCGCGCCTGTCACCTTGATCGGACCGTCAGCACGGGCGATTGGCGCTCCCAAATTGCTCATCATGCCCTCGCGGCGAGTTCGATTGCGCGAACCGTGGCGTTGCGCGCTAGCTTAATCTTGTAGGCGTTGCGCGACAGCGGCCGGGCATCGGCAAAGCCGACATCTACCGCGGCCTCGATAGCCGGCGACCCGAGCCGTTGTCCAACAAGGCGCTTCTCGGTCTCGTCGAGGCGCCACGGACGCATGGCGACCGATCCCAGGGCGATCCGGGCACGCTGGATGACGTCGCCATCGAGGTCCAGGGCGACGGCGACCGAAACGGTCGCATACTCATAGCTCTCGCGCTCGCGGATTTTGAGGTAGGCGGATTTCGGCACCGGTGCTCCGACCTCGACCCGGATGATGAGTTCGCCATACTGCAGGATACTGTGCGCGCTTGGATCCTGGCCGGGCAACACGTTGAGGCTGCGCGCGGGTATGCGCCGGCCGCCGTGCTTACTCTCGGTGACATACACGGCGTCAAGGGCGGCCAAGGCCACTGGAGGATCGGCTGGATGCACGGCGACGCAGTCCTTGGTCCAACCGAAGATCGCGTGCTTTTCGTTGAAGCCGTCCAGCGCGGCGCATCCCGACCCCGCAAGGCGCTTGTTGCAGCGCGTCGGTTCGTCGGCGCGGAAGTAGTAACAGCGGACGCGCTGGAGCGGGTTGCCGCCGATGGTTGCCAAGTTGCGGATTTGCGCTGAGGCGGCTTTCAGGATGGCCTCGGACAGCACCGGATAGGCGTTGCGGATGAGCTTATGCTGCGCAGCGTCGTTCAGCGTGGTGAGCGCGCCGATCCGCACGCCGCCACCGGGTAAGGTCTCGACGCCTGTCATCCCGCGCACGCGAGAGATGTCAACGACCCGCGCTGGCTCGGCAATGCCGATCCTGGCCCAATTGAGCAGTTCCGTGCCGCCAGCCACGATTGCAGTGTCGGGCAACTGGGCGAGTTCCAAGGCATCGGCGCGCGAGTTCGCCTGGGCATAGCTGAAGTCGCGCATCACGCTTTCTCCTTGGCCGCGGCGTTGACGGCGGCGGCGATCTGCGGGTAGGCGGAACACCGACAAATGTTGCCGCTCATCCACTCGCGAATTTCCGTGTTGGAGCCGGCGTGGCCCTCGGCAATGCAGCCCACGGCGGACATGATCTGGCCAGACGTACAGAAGCCGCATTGGAAAGCGTCATGATCGATGAAGGCCTGCTGGACGGGATGCAGGTGCGGCCCGTTTGCCAGTCCCTCGATCGTCGTGACCTTGCGGCCGTCGGCCGCCGCCGCGAGCACCAGGCAGGCATTCACCCGGCGATCGTCCATCAGCACGGTACAGGCGCCGCATTCGCCGCGGTTGCAGCCCTTCTTGGTCCCAGTGAGCTGCAGACGCTCCCGGATCGCATCGAGCAGAGTGACACGTGGCTCCAGCGTGAGCACGTGGTAAACGCCGTTGATCTCGACTCTCACCGTGACCTGCGCCTGGAACCTGTTCGAGGGGAATTCAGCGCCGACCGCCACTTCCGTCGGCGCAACGACGGCTGAACCCGCGGCGACTATGGCCGCACCGCGTAAGACGTCGCGGCGCGTGAGTCTATTGGATTGCTCACGCATGCTGCTCTCCATCCGCCTTAATCGCCTTGGACGCGCTCGTCGCGCCAACTGTTGATCTTCGTGCGGTAGATCGGCTCGATACCCAGGAAGCAAGCGGCGATCTCGGGGAGCCAACGGCCGCGCTGACCATCTCCTCGGTTGTCGAGGCGATGACAACGTCGGCTCCGTGCGCACGGGCAAGTTCAGCGACGGCGAAGCCGATTCCAGTCGCGCCGCCGATGACAATCACGCGTTTTCCGGCGAGCGACATTCCATTTACGGCTAGATCAGGCATCACTCCGTCTCCGTTCCGTGCGGCGCGAAATACTGAGCTGACTGCTGGAGGTCGATCAGAAGACCGGGTTGCGTTGGCTGCCACCCGAGCTGTTCTCGAGTCCAGCGGCTTGAGGCTGGCGCGTCCAATCCGACGAACATTGCCAACGCGCCGAAATGATCAGCTGCTTCATCGGAGGATTTGGTGGCGACGGGAAGGTTCAAACGCTGGGCAATGACGCGAGCGATGTCTCCGAAGGCAATCCCCTCCTCCGAAACACCGTGATATCTGGTGGGCAAACCCTTTTCAAGCGCTAACCGGTAGAGATGAGCAATATCGAGTCGGTGCACCGCAGGCCACTGGTTGTGCCCGTCGCCCACATATGCGGAGACGCCCTTTGCGCGCGCAATGTCGATGAGCATTGAAACGAAGCCGTGATCGCCGTCTCCATGGACGGAGGGTGCAGGACGTACCACTGCTACGTTTACACCCTGATCTGCAACTGAGCGCGCGGCCTCCTCGCTCGCAGCACGGGGGGAATCGGCGGAGGTCGATGAGACCGCATCATCTTCGGTCGCGATGCGGCCGGGTAAGACGAGCGCGGTACCGGAGGTAATGACCAAGGTACGGTCGGAGCCCAAGAGCGCTGAGCCAAGAGCTTCAATGGCGCGACGGTCGATCTCGCAGACTCTCTTGAAGTCGCTGAAGTCATGAACGAAACCGGTGTGAATCACGCCGTCCACGGCAGCGGCTCCAGTGCGCAGGCTCTCCAAATCCTCGAGATCGCCACGATGCACTTGAGCACCGGCAGCACTGAGCGACGCGGCGGAGGCATCCGAACGGACAAGGCCAAGCACTTGGTGGCCGCCCCGTAGCAGCTCTTGAACGATGGCGGAGCCGATGAATCCGTTGGCGCCGGTAACGAAGACTCGCATGCAGTTCTTCCCTCGATCTGACGTAGAGTTACGCCCCTCATTGAACGGGTTCGAGGCCCCGGCGCGATAGGTCAAAGATATCGAATTCTTGGACAATCCTCCCAATCGGGTCGATTCTGCTGGGATGCCCTTGCGCGCCGGGAGGCGCCGGTGCGACCATCGCGGGCATGAAGATGTTGACGGAATTGCGGACGCTCATCGCGCGGCATGCTCACGCGACCAAGGGTCGAGCAGGCTTGAGCGGGGTCAGGCTCGACTTGGCGTCTGTCGCCACAATACCCGTCTACAGCTTGTATCAGCCTGTCTTTGCGATCGTCGCCCAAGGCGCGAAACGCATAACGTTGGCCGATCGCGTGTTCGACTGCCAAGCAGGTGAGAATATTGTCGTATCAATCGACCTGCCAGTCAGCAGTTACGTGCTGAAGGCAACTGAGGACGCGCCGTATTTGGCCTTCGCCATGGCGCTCAGTCCCGAACTCGTTGCCTCCATCGTGCTCGAGGGCGGCTCGGGCGATCATCGTTCCGATGACGCTCTCGGCATCGGTGTTAGTCCGGCGCCCGCCGAACTTTTGGAGCCGGTAGTCCGGCTGCTACGTTTGCTCGATCAGCCCGCGGATATTGCATTTCTACGGCCCATGATTGAGCGTGAGATTATCTGGCGGCTGTTGAGCGGTGATCGGGGTAATGAAGTGCGGCAGATTGGTTTAGCCGATAGTCGGTTATTCAAGATCAGTCTTGCAATACGATGGATCCGGGAACACTTCGCCGATACGATGCGCATCGAAGATGTCGCGAAGCGCGTTGCGATGAGTCCGACCTCGTTCCACCGCCACTTCCGTGCGGCCACCGCCATGAGTCCGCTGCAATACCAGAAGCAGATCCGACTGCAAGAAGCGCGCTCGCGGTTGACCGTGAAGGCGGACGACGTCGCTAGCATCGGCTTTAGCGTAGGGTACGATGATCCGTCGCAATTCAGTCGCGAATATGCTCGTCTTTTCGGGGCGCCTCCTGGCCGCGACGCGGCACGATTGCGCACGACGCTGTCCACCTAATCGATGTCATCAGCCGAGAGGCTTCGATTCCGAGCGTGATGGCAACGCCGCTACCGTTGCAGGTTAGTCTGTTTTCATACGGGAGACTCAGCCTTCTTGCACTTCGCAACAACTCGACGCGAAGACGGCGGACCGGATTTTGCGGTGCGAGAGCGCAGTTGTTGTACGGTTGTCGTAAATGCGCCGATCGCTTTGGGAATCCGCGGACGTAGAAAGCCCGCAAACCGTTACGGAATGCGGGCTCCGATGTGGTGGAGATGAGGAGACTCGAACTCCTGACCCCTTACATGCGAATTCGGTCCAAGCGCAAACGCTCGAACAAGGACGGAAAGCTGTGAACAGCAGTGAACATCGCTCCCCTCACGATTCGTTCGGAAGGATTCACCTGCGTTTGCTGGCGTCCGGTTCAAAGTGGCGGACCAATGGCGGATTGATCGCAAGCACCTCCGAGCTGTTTGCGACCTCCTACTTGTTCGCGACCGGCGATATGCCCCAACAACCTTTTTGCCTTCGCGAGACGCGCGTAGCATTCTTGAGAGCCGTCCGGACTCCGAGGGACGGTCCGCCAAGCGCTACAAAGCGCTAAACACTTGGAAACTGCTCCACCTACTAGCCGATGTAACTTAGGGATAGCTGAAAGTTGGGGGTGACAAAACTTAAGATCAATCTTGCGCCGAATCTGACGCAACCTGAATTCGTTGCGTTTGCGTTTCAAAAATGACGCGCTGAGGCGAATCGTCACGTTCCGATCATATGATCGTTGACGCAATCACCCTGGAAGATTTCTGCGTGGCATTGTTTCCTCGGCAGACGATGGCATCGACAATCAATCCGTAATCCTTCGCACTCGAGCGCCCTTAATCGCGTCGAGCGCCCTCCTAGCCTCTCCCAGACCGACAATAGACCTTTGGAGACGACTAGACTCCTTTACAAGTCAAAGGAACGGCCATTACGGGCATTCTGTGCGACTATCTAGACGCAGGTGTTAATTGCTGGCGATGACGACCAATGCGACGGGCGCTGCCGCGATTAAGCTCGTGCCTTAAAGGAGAAGGCGCTGCGGAGCGGCGACGTGGGAACAAGATCGAGGTCAGCGGCGAGTTGGTTCGCGATAAACGAACCGAGCTGTGCATCCATGGCCGCCGGCGTTCCGAAATTTCCAGTCGACCCACCGGACCAAGGCGCGCCTCAATGCTGCCGGGAGGCACTTACAATTCGTATCGAGAGCTCGGGGCTCGGGTCCTACAGATCGAAGGCCAAAGGATGCTTTAGCCTATCGGGATTCCATGGTGCAAGATCGAGACTCTTCTTGGGTTCGCCATCGAACGTTAGCGGGCCAATGTTGTCGTAGTCGAACGTAAGGCTGTTCGTATCATTAATTTTTTGAAGTATCAGCGATCTCTCGACTCGTGACACTCCGGGTCGGCTTTTACTAGCCGGCAATGAATAAAAACGCATCTCGACGACGTTATCACCGTATATTCTTACAACGAATTTGTCGGCGTTAGTGTAGAAGCGGCGCTGACTCGATGCGGTCCGATATCCGAGGTCGAACGGCACAATTACCGCTAGAATGCAGGCAATACAAAACTTAAACGTGGCAGCATCGAGCGTAAAGTAAGGAAATTGCTGTGTGCTTGTTCTCCGCAAGCTTGCGGCGGGCGCAATAAAACGAGTCGGATTATCAGCAGTTTCTGCCTGTCCCGTACGTTCTGCTCGTAACGGTCGTAGAATGAACCTACGCCCAAGAAATCGCAGAAAGGGAAGAATCGTATAGAACATGCAGAGCGTAAACATGAGCCAGTAGCCGAACGCAAAAATGTCAAGGTATATGCCGACATACACTGTAGCGATTAGCCACGGCGGAGCAAGGCGTCCGAGGTGTGCGTTGAAATTATCGGTGAAAATTATATCGAGCACGCTAAAGGCATAGCTAAACAAAAGGATTCCGAGAGCCAGTGCGATTATCGCTATGAACCCGTTTGTCAGCGTTAGCTGTATCAGTTCAAGAGGTACCCCAAAGTAAGAGCAATAGCCCCATTCGTAGCTGAAGGCGACAACGTAACCCGAGATCGGGACTAGGGCCACTAGACTTGCGCGGACTACCTGTTTCGAGAGACCTAACACGATTCGTAAGTCTCGCTATGAGTAACGCGATCTACTGCGTCGTTTAACATGGCTGTGAACGAGCGTTGACAGCAATGTTATGATGGCACTATGCAGCAAGTCGTGTCTTACGTCAGGGTCTCTACCCAGCGCCAGGGTGCCTCTGGCCTCGGGCTCGATGCACAACGCGAGGCGATAAGCCAATATTGCGAGCGGCATGGAGCGTCGCTCCTCCGCGAATTCCCGGAAGTCGAGAGCGGTCGAAACAACGAGAGACCGGTGCTGCGAGAGGCAATTGCTTTTGCGAAGCGATCTCGTTGCAAGCTCGTTATCGGGAAGCTCGATAGGCTCGCGAGAAACGTTAGCTTTATCGCGAACCTAATGGACTCAAATATCGACTTCGCCGCCTGCGATATACCGGAAGCCAATCGGCTTCTCTTACATATTATGGCAGCGGTGGCAGAAGCCGAAGCCCGCGCAATAAGTGACCGAACGATCTCGGCGCTCGCCGCCGCAAAAGCGCGCGGCAAAGCGTTGGGCGCCATGAATCCCAAAAGCCGCAATCTATCTTCCGATGCGATGGCCCGCGGTCGACGCATCGGCTCGCGATCGACTGCCTTAAAAGCGCGAAAATCGTATGCCGATATTACGCCGGTTATTCAACGCCTTCGCGACGAGGGACTGTCGCTAAGCTCCATCGCTGATCGACTAAATGCCGACGGGCAATCGACGCGTTTGGGAGGCCGCTGGCGGGCTGCCCAAGTTGCAAGGGTGCTCCAATATACCCGATGACGGCCAGAACGGCATACAAGCCATTCTACACCCCTTTACGGCAATGTTCGGACGTCCGAAAGCTCCGGAGACAGCGTAGGGGGTGGGTTTCAAAGGTGGGCCCCATCGGAGGGCTCCGGAGCGTACCACATGGTGGTTCCTTTCACCCGCTGCTGCTCATACTGAAAGCGTGCTCCGAATTCGGAACGAATCTGGCTACCGAATTGCCGCCATTACAATCGTACTGACGATGGTGCAGATTACGGCGAACGCTAAGAGCAGTCCGAAGGACCACAGCACGCGTGATGAGCGGTGATGAGATGGGTGCCGTCGAGACTCGGTGCTAAGTCTATAAGCCAGGTAGGATTCGAGGTTCGGGTCCACTATTTCATTCTCCAAAATAGGCAGCTTCGATCACAATTTAAATCTCGGACGGTTTTAACCGTTTTGCAGTATCTGCGGTCCAGAGCTTGACGATATTCGGTCCGCTGAGCTCGCGCTGCCAATTCGCTTCTGCATCAAGGATGCGCTTGCGATTGGAATTTTCGCTCTTGCGTTTCATCGCGATTGCGGTGTAGCGGTCGTCGCTAAGCTCGTCTCGGTCTATGTCAGGAAACGTTTGAAGTGCACAAACGTTGAAAGCTGCACCCGCGCTTCTTATGAACTCCGCAAGTCGCTTAGCCGGTCCGCGAGTCTTGCCTTTGACGCTGGATCGCTGCCGGCCAAATAATATCTCTTGGCTGTGCTTGGTAATTAATGAGTATTCATGGCTACTTAGAACCTCATGCCAAGATCGTCGGTAGTGGCCCTCATAAAACAATCCAAGATAATGCTGATACTCGCTGATTGGAGCTTTAAGGGGACCTATCGGAGGCGGCGGCCCGAGCAATGTGTACGCAAAAGATGTTCCGTGGTCTAGGCAGCGCCCTAAAACGGACGAAGTACTCTGACCTACATACATCGCCGTCTTTCTCTGTCCGAACTCATCTGTGAGCGGCATCGATAAGCAGTACACGCCGGGCATATCGGGCATCTCGTTCGCACGCTCTGTGAAGGCGCGCAGAGTCGAGTTATTCCAGAGCGTATCGTATGCGACAAACCCGTCTATTATGTCGCAAAGATCAGGGGCAAGCTCGCGAAAATCGATCCGTCGTCGTTTGTAACACGGCTCACAGATCAGTTCATCGCACTGGAATCTGACGCGAAAACTTACCTGGTCTTCGGAGAGCGGGTTCGCCCCACAATCATCGCATTTTGGTGCAACGAAGATGCTCTCAATGCACGACCGGGAATAGCGGCCCCCAGCTCTTACCAGGTCGCACGCTTTTTGGGCATCGGCCTTTCGATAGAAGTCGGGCAATACCACTTCCTCGCTTTCCGGGTTACTAAGCGTTACTCTCCAGTTGAGGTATCTTTCCGGGGCGATTGCGCGCACGCGTTTTTCGTCTGCCACCATCTCGGTGGAAGCCTGCAACGGTTGTCCCGATTCGAACGCACCGAGAGTGGACCCCGCCGCTGCGTCCGGAGGCTTTGAAGCATTGTGAGCACTCGGAAGCGTTTGTACGCGCGCTGTAAAATTGCGGTTCTTGAGGACTTGACAGAGCCGTACGAATTTAGATAAAGTTAATTTCGGCAAGTTTTGTGTCGCTTCAGATACGCTTGTCGGGTCAATAGAGTTTGGGCGTCAGGCCCGTTCTCTCAAGTCATTTGAACATTGCTCATCGGCTGCCATGGCGCGCCACTCCGGATGAGCGATGCCCTATGGCTTAATTATCTTCACTTCCCGTGTAAGGACCTTCGTCCGGCACGGTTTTTTCCTTTACTTTGGAGCTTCATTGTTTTCGAGCGGCAATGAGCCGTTCGATGAGCTTGTTTATAAGATGCTGTCCATTCGCCCAAGGACGCGAAGCAGCATCGAATACCATGCCGTCGATCGACTCGGAATAAGTCCAAACGACGTAACCAAATATCTAAGACGACTCAAGGGCGAACTCGTCCTAACGCCGTTTCCAGGTTCCGGCTCACAGCGGCCGACACATGTCTTTTCATTAGTGGAACTCTCCGAAATAGAGCATGTCGCTTGCAAGAGCGAGATCGAAAAGGCGTTGAATTTAAAGGCGCCTCAAGCGATTCGACTCGCGAGCGAAGTGTACGGGCGAGCAATCTTTCTTAAGGCCCGCGACGAGGGCGCATACTTCTACGAAGAGATACCTCAGAAGAGGCGTCTCGGCCAAATAGTCCTGGCTGGAACGAGGCATCGGGCCGATCTCACGCTGACCTACGTCCGATCTCGGGCGGAGCGAATCAGGCTCCTCGTGGAGATCAAGGCACACCGAGAACGGTTTGATGTCACTAGCCCGATCTTCGTAAAGCTCATCCGCGCGAGCATGGTTACGAATCATCAACCCGTTTTGTTTGCGTCGTATCTGTCCGATCGAGCTAAGTTTTTTTGTGATGCCGTTGGAATTGCTTGGCTCGAGTTTGGCCGTCAATTTCTGCCTGCCGCGCGCAAGGCAGAGGCCAAGCTACTTTACCCTAAAACATTCGCTGACCGATTCCAGTTCATACGGGTCAATCGCGTCTTTCGCGATGACCTTGGGTTGCCAAGTCTCTCTAGAATCGACATCGATCTAATCAAGCGGCGCTCATGGGTTCGAGCCGCAACCGTATCCTGGGCGGCGCTCTCCAAGAGCCGTCTGCCCACACTATGCGAGGCGCTTGAACGCAAGGACTGGCCTACAGTAAACCGATACGCTCCAGGTCTGGACTCGTTCACAAGATGATACAGCTCGCGAAGACCGTCAGAAAAGACCCACAACACTTTCTTCCCTTGGACTCAGTTCACACCTCGACGATGCAATCACCCTCGGCAATCATTCCCAAAGTCTACACCATAGACGAAGCGGCTCAAGTTTTACGGATTTGCCGCTCGACTTTATACGAGCTGCTAAAGGGCGATTTGCCATTCATAAAGGTGGGATCACGGCGTCGAATCCTTGAATGCGATCTCAACGCATATTTGTCGCGTGCTTCCGTAGGAAGTAGCGATGTCTGAGCGCGGAAAGCAGAAAAACGGCATCCGCAAGTTGTCCAACGGTACCTACGAAAGCGTTGTAGAGCTGGGACGCGATTCGTCGGGCCAGCGCATCCGCGAATACGTCTATGGGAAAAACCGTAACGAGGTCGTTTCTAAGCGCGCGGCGCTGCAAAACAAACCTCGCGGGAATCTGGATGTTCGCACGATGACCTGCGAACAACTGCTCAAGATATGGTTGGACAATTACGTTAAGGCCCACAATAAATTGGCAACGTACCGCGTCCGGCGTGTTGCCGTCGAGCGAGTAATTCAAGCCCTCCCCCGGCCGGGCGGGAAGCCTATTGCATTAAGGTCTCTCGCCCCAATGCATGTCGAGCAGCTGTGCATAGAGTTGCGAAGCCGAGGCGACGGCGCGGCCTCAATCAAAGCCGCCTACGATGCGCTTCGTGCGGCCCTGACATATGCAACGCGAATGGACTATATAATGCAGAACGTCTCCGAGCGAGTCATGCCCCCGAAGGTGCACAAGGCGGCAATGAAGCTGCTCACGTCGGACGAGCTCAGGCGACTACTCGAAGCAGCTCGGAATGAGAGGCTATTTGCGCTCCTTGTCATCGCATCGATGACCGGGGCTCGGCAAGGCGAACTCTTCGCCCTCAAGTGGTCCGAGGTTAATTGGGCATCTCAAAGCGTTCGGATTCTCGCGACTCTGAGTGAAAACGAATCCGGCGAGCTTATTCAAAGCCCTACGAAAACCCGGAACTCGGAGCGCCATGTGCCGCTACCGGCCGGTGCGGTGGAGGTTCTGAGGGCGCATTATCGGGCGATGGGAGAGCCGGGACCGGGAGAATGGGTCTTTCCTGATTCCACCGGCCAACCGCTGCGTAAATCGAACTTCATACGGCGCTTCTGGCATCCCTTACTCAAGCGGGCGGAAGTCCCCCAAGTTAAGTTTCACTCGCTTCGCCACTCCTGTGCAACGACGCTGACCGAGCGCGGCGTCCCGATCGAGGTAATCTCCCGCTTGCTGGGACATGCCGACATCAGAACGACCGATCGCATCTACAACCATGCCAAGTCGGACGCCAGCCATTTCCTAGTCCTTGAAGCGACTGAGAAAATGTTGGCGGACTACATGGCGGACTGGGGGCCGATAGAGCCCCTGTCCGCTGAAATGAAAGAGCTCGTCGACGTCGACTCCGACGGGCTTTCGGACGTGGTGGAGATGAGGAGACTCGAACTCCTGACCCCTTACATGCGAAGCAAGTGCTCTACCAACTGAGCTACATCCCCACGGGCCGTCGGCGATTATACGCTTGGACTCGAGTGCTCTCAAAGGCCCTGGTCGTCCTCCCGCGATATTCGCCGCAGAGATGCTCGAAGCAGCAGTCCGGGTCTCCGGCACGGTCGCGGTTGCGCTGGAAAAGGTCATCGTGCAGTACGAGCGCGTGCGGGCGCTCGACGGCGTAACGCTCGACGTCGCCACGGGGACCGCGCTCGGTATCGTCGGCCCGAACGGGTCGGGAAAATCGACGCTGCTCAAAACCGTGGCGGGCCTGGTCAAGCCGGCCAGCGGAACGGTTCGCGTTTTGGGCGTGGCCGCGGGAAGCGTTCCAGCCGGTGCGGTCGGCTACGTGCCGCAGGTCGACGACGTCGACTTTGCCTTTCCGGTCAACGTCCGCGATGTCGTATCGATGGGCCGCTATCCGCATCTCCATCCGTTCCGGCGCTTCTCCGCGCACGACCGCAGCGTCGTCGACGAGGCGATCGCCGCGCTCGACCTCGGTCCGCTGGTGAATCGTCATATCGCCGAGCTCTCTGAGGGACAGCAGCAGCGGACGTTCGTCGCGCGCGCGATCGCGCAAGAACCGCGGCTGCTGTTGCTCGACGAGCCGACGACGGGCGTCGACGCCGCGACCGAAGACGCGCTGCTGCATCTCATCCGCGGACTCGTCCGGGGCGGGCTTCCGGTGATGATGACGACGCATGACCTCGACCGTGCCGCTGAGTGGTTCGATCGTCTCGTGGTCGTCGACCGGCACGTGCTCGCCGACGGTACGCCCGACGACGTACTCGCGTCCGGCGCCTATGCGTCGATTCGCGAACACACGCACACGCACGGTCACGCGCGCAGCGATCCGACCTAGTGCCCCGTCTCGCAAATGCCGATACCGTCGCTTGGCGCTTTTCGCTCTCGCTTTGTGTATCGCCACGTACGAGAGCGGGCACAAGTTACGCCTTCGCTTCGTCCGCCGACTTGATCACGCGATAACGGCCGTCGGCGCGGGGAGCCAGAAAGCCCCACTCCGCCAGCGCGAAAAACACTTCGCTCGTGAGCGAACGCTCGTGTTTGTTCGGCATGCCGGCCCAACGCATCGCCGTTTCGCCGACGTCGAGCACGGCGTCCGGCACGAGCAATTCGCTTACGAATGACGGCGAGAAATTCGAACGCTGCATCCGGTGACGTAACGGTTCGATGGCCGCATCGAACGATGACGTCGCGTGCGCGGTCTCGTCTTCGTGCAAGGCCGATTGCGTCTCGTGCGGAGCGACGAGCGCCTCTTCTTCGGCGTCGGGCGGCTCGTATGTCCAACGCGCCGGTCGCGCTGGTTCGACCGGCGCCGGCGGCTCGACCGTCGCGGTCGGAATGACGTCGTGCGCTGCCTCGATCGCGATCGGATCGTCGTTCTCGACGTCGTCGGGGTCACTTCCATGCTCGGCATCCGGGCCGACATCCGCGGCTGCTCCAGCCTCGGCCTCGGCCTCGGCCGCGATATCGACAGCGACTTCCGGCGGGGGAAGCGGCGGCGCTGCGGGCAGCGCGAGCTTCGGCGCGTGGCCGTTCGGCGAAACGTTGAGCGCCATTACCGGACCCGAACCGGTCAGCGATGGATTGCGCTCGAGAATCGCTTCCGTGAGACCGGGCAGCAGTTCGGCGACCGCGACGGCGGCCGTCTGCAGCGGAGCGACGTTGAGCACGCGCGGACGCGTGCCGATCGTGAACAGAATTTTGCGTGCGACCAGCTCCGGCGACACAAGAACGGATTGCGATGCACCCGGTAACCCCGCGCGCGTCATGAAGCCCGTATCGACCGCGCCCGGATCGACGTACGTCACGGCGATCTCGAGCGGCGTCAGTTCGCGCCGTAAGATCGTCGTCGCGCTTCGCAGCGCCGCCTTGGACGGCGGATATGCACCGAGGCCGCCGACCGGCACGCGGGCCACGCCGCTGCCGATCATGAAGACGTGCCCGCGCGACGCGTGCAATGACGGCAGCGCTTCCCGCACAATCGCAAGCGGTCCGATGACGTGCGTTCCGAATTGCAAGCGCAGATCTTCGTCGGTTTGCGCGGCGATCGGACCGACCGCAACCGCGCCGGCGTTGTTGACGACGATGTCGATGTGGCCGTACGCCGCCAGCATCCGGCCGACGAGTGCCGGTGCGTGCGCCGGATCGCTAACGTCGGTCGCGTCGGTCTTGATGATGCCGCCCTCGTCGCTCACGTGCGCCGCCAACGCTACGAGCGATTTGATGTTGCGGCCGACCGCGTAAACGGCGTAGCCCGCGCGCGCCGCGCGAACGGCCAGGGCGCGTCCGATGCCGGAGGATGCGCCGGTGACCAGGATCGTCTTCAAAGGTGGAACTCCAGAAAGCGGGCGTACGCGTCGTATGTCGACCGCGGCAGTTCCGCGTAGTACGCGGGCTCGAACATCGCGGGATCGCTAGATTCGACGATCGTACGCTCTTCCCGCGCGAACGCCGCGAGTGTTTCGGCGACCGGCTTGAGCGTGCCGTCGGAACGGACGACGCCGAAGCGCAACTCGTGCGGCGCGCGATCGAACGGCGGGGTGGAACGCAGATCGTCCGCGTAATCGGCCCAACACCACCAGTAGCCGCCGAGCCGGCCCGTGCCGTGCAGTTTCTCGAGGACGGCGCGCGCGTAGGCCGCCATCTCCACCTCGTCGAGGCACGCATACGTCGCGCGCACGGGATCGTCCGCGAGAACGATCGGCAGGGGCGCTTCGTCGGGCAATGGCACGCGATCGTACGGCGAACGCTTCCCGGGCGGACACGTCGGGTTGCCAAACTCGCTGAAGAGCACCGGCTTTTGCGCAAGCGACGCGGTCAGCGTACCGAGAAACGGGACGACATCCGCATCGGTGCGGCTGCGCGCGAAATCGCTGTAGACCGAATAGCCGTGCATCGTTGCGAAAATCCACGGTTCGGCGATCGACGACGGCCGGATGTTGCGGTCGCGAGTGAGGTCTTCGCCGTGCAAGCCGCCGGTGACCGGATGACCGGATGCCGATTGCAGCTCGGCCGTGAGGCGTTTGCTCCATTCCCGCGCATCGCTCGCCGCTCCGGGCTCGCGAACGTTGCTGAACTCGTTGCCGAGATCCCACGCCAGGACGTTCGGATGCCCGCGCAGCGCGGCTGCGACCTCGCGCGCGTGATAGCGCTGCGCGTCGAGGAGCGCGCCGCTGTAGAGATTCCCTGCACCGTACGGCTCATCGTTGTCTTCGGTGATCGTGCGGAAGCGGCCGTTCGACTGCGTGCGGTCGAGCGTCCACGACGGGAGCCAGTTGACGCCGCTCATGTGGCCGCAGAAGAGCGTGGGCATCGCGCGCAAACCGGCGGCCGCGATGAGTTCGGTCACGCGAATGAGGCGCTCGAGCATGACAAGGTTCATGCGTTTGGGCGCCGGCTGAAAATCGGCCCAGCGCAGGAAGAAGCGAACGGAATCGAGGCCCAGGTCGGCAATGCGATGCATGTCGTCCGCGATCTCACCCGGATCGAAGCGCTGCCACATGTGCATCGCACTCCGTCGCGGCCAATAGTTGATGCCAACGGAGAATTTCATCGGCGCGCGCCATTCGCACTCGAAGGCGGGACTTCCGGTGAGCCGAAGGTTTGCGCGATGGAACGACCGGTCGTGGGGATTATCATGGGTTCGGCGTCGGACCTGGAGACGATGCGCGCGGCCGCCACGACGCTGCAGGACCTCGGCGTATCCTTCGAGTTACGAGTGATTTCGGCGCATCGCACGCCCGATTTGATGTTTCGCTACGCCGGCGAGGCGGAATCGAACGGGCTGCGCGTTATCATCGCGGGAGCGGGCGGCGCCGCGCACCTCCCGGGAATGGTGGCGACGAAAACGGCGCTCCCGGTCATCGGCGTTCCGGTCGAATCGCGCGCGCTCAACGGGCTCGATTCACTGCTGTCGATCGTGCAAATGCCCGCGGGTGTCCCGGTTGCGACAATGGCGATCGGCGGCGCGACGAATGCTGCGCTCTACGCTGCGCGTATTCTCGCGTTGCACGACGACGCGCTCGCGCGAAGGCTAGCCGAGCGGACGGCGCGCATCGCACACGATGTCGAAACGACGGTGTTATAGCATCCGTGCGAATCTTGGTGGTCGGGGCGGGCGCCGTCGGAGAATACTGCGGCGCGCTACCGACGCGCGCAGGCCGCGACGTGACGTTCCTCGTGCGGCCGCGTCGCGCGCAGCAGCTGCGCGCCGGCGGAATACGCGTCGACGGATTGCACGAGACGTTCACCGTTTCGCCGCAGCTCGACGTGACCGGCGCGGTCACGTCGACCTACGATGCCATTGTGCTCGCGGTCAAGGCGTATTCGCTGGACGATGCAATCTGCGATTTCGCGCCCGCGGTAGGTGCCGAGACGATGATCGTCCCGCTCCTCAACGGGATGCGTCACTTGGACGTCCTGAGCGCACGCTTCGGTGAGCGTGCCGTGCTCGGCGGCGTGTCGATGATCGCAACGCAGCTCGAACCGGGCGGCGGGATTCGGCAGCTCGGCGAAGGCGCCGCGATTACCTGGGAAATCCGATCGAAGGCGAGCACGTCATCGGTGATCTCGTCGCACGTGCGCACGCGCTCGGCGTGCGCGTGCCGATGCTCGAAGCGGTGCTGGTAAATCTGCGCGTGTACGAGCGGCGCTTGCGCCAGGGCGCGGTAACCGTATGATCGACACGATCGGCATTCTTGGTGGCGGCCAACTCGGGCGCATGTTGACGCTTGAGGCGAAGCGCATGGGTTACCGCGTCGTGACGCTCGAACCGTTCCCCGATTCGCCGACCGGTCAGGTCGCCGACGAGCAGCTCGTCGCGGCGTACGACGATCTGCGCGCGATCGGCGAGCTCGGTGCGCGCACCGATATTGTAACCTACGAGTTCGAAAACATTCCATTGGCCTCCGTCCGCGCGCTCGAAGCCGATCGGCGGCTCGTCGACCCGAATGCGTCGGTTCTGCGCATTACGCAGGAGCGGATGCTGGAAAAGACGTTCGTTCGCGAGTGCGACATTCCGACGGCCGCGTTTGCGCCGGCGGGAACGCACGAAGAATTCGTCAGCGCGTCGGGCGAGATCGGTTTTCCCGCCGTTCTCAAAACGACGATGGGCGGCTACGACGGCAAAGGCCAGTGGATCGTTCGCAATCACGCGGAAGCCGAGAACGCATGGAACGAAGCGCGTGGAGTACGGCTGATCTGGGAGCGCTTCGTGCCGTTCGAGCGCGAACTCTCGATCATCGCAACACGTGATGCCACGGGACACGTCGTCACGTTTCCGGTTTCCGAGAACGTGCATGATCACGGCGTGCTGGCGATGACGATCGTTCCCGGTCGCGTGCCGCCCGAGGTCACGGAATGCGCGCGTCGATACGCGCAGGCGATCGCGACCAAACTCGGCATCGTCGGAACGTTCTGCGTGGAATTCTTTCATACGGGCGACGAGTTGCTCGTGAACGAAATCGCACCGCGCGTACACAACAGCGGCCACTACTCGCTCGACGCAACGCAGATATCGCAGTACGAACTTCACGTTCGCGCGATCTGCGGTCTCCCGCTCGTCGAGCCGGCCCTCTTCGCACCGGCCGTTATGGTCAACGTCTTGGGAACCGGTGAAGGGGATCGTCTCGGCGGCATCGACGACGTGCTGCGCGATCCGCGGCTCAAGCTGCACGTCTACGGGAAAGCGCACGCGGCAATGCGACGCAAGATGGCACATTTCACCGTCCTCGGCACCACGGTGGACGACGCGATCGCGCGCGCGGAACGGGCTCGCGAGGCGCTTCACTGGGTCGACGAGCGCGTAACGACGCGCTAACGAAGGGTCAGCGTATATGGTTGCGCGGTCGCGTGCGGCGGGTCGTCGGTGAAGGCCATCGGGCGCTCCCACCAGTCGTGCTCGCGCCACCGTTGCTGCTGCGGCGTCGTCGGCGGCGGCGTCCGCTGCGCGAGCGCGTCCGTGTAGGCATCAACGTACCGGTCGATCATCCGTTCCGTCGAAAACATCTCTCGCACGTGCCGGCGACACATGCTGCGCGAAAGCGACGCGAGTTGCGGTACGTGCGCGACGGCCTCCGCGACGTTCGCACAGAGATAACCGGTCACATCGTCGACGACGATCTCCGGCACGGAACCCATAGCGGCGCCGAGCACCGGTGTGCCGCACGCCATCGCCTCGATCAGCGTAAGACCGAAGCGCTCGGGCCGCGTCGTCATGTGCACGAGCGCGAGCGCACCGCCGAGCAGCGCGTCGCGTTCGGCGCCGCGGACGTGGCCCAAGAATTGCACCGCATCGCCGTCGATGTGCGGCGCAACTTGTTCGTCGAAGTATGCGCCATCGTGCGGAATACCGGCGATCTTCAAGCGCACGCCGGCGCGACGCGCGATCTCGATCGCAAGGTGCGCGCCTTTCTCCGGATGGAAGCGCGCGAGAAAGAGCAGATATTCGCCCGGGCGATCGACGAACGTGAACGCGTCGGGATCGATGCCGTTGTAGGTCGTCGCGAGATAGTCGAGTCCGGGATCGCGGTCGGCGTCGCTGATCGAACAGTAGAAGCTGCGAGCCGCGCCGGCGTAGTACGCGGCGAGAATCGGCGGTGATGAGAAGCCATGGATCGTCGTGATCATCGGCGGTGCCGGCGTCGCGAGCGCATAGGTCAGCGGCTTCCAGTCGAAGTTGTTGTGGATGAGATCGAACTCGTGCGCGCGTTCGAAGAGCCGGCCGATGTGCAGTGCGCCGTAGACGTCGCCATCGAGCGTCGGATCTTCGCCGATACCGACCGGCACCACCGACGCAACGCGTCCCCCGAAGTGCGAATCACCCGTCGCGAAAAGCGTGACGTCCGCGCCGCGACGGCGCATGCCGTCCGCGATATTGTACGCGACCTGCTCCCAGGGTCCGTAGCCATTCGGCGGCGTCGGCCACGAGATCGGCGCCAGCAGCGCGACGCGGCATCCCTGCAAAACAAAATCGAGCGGCATCTGCCGCCCGATTCGCGGGGCCGGTTCGAAGCGACTCCCAACGCCGGCATGAACTATGGAGTCATTTCGAGCTTGACGATCGCCGCACCATGATTGCTCCCGACCCAAAAGGTGACGGGCGTCGTGCTCTCGTCGACCCAGACGCGGCGGATGTTCGTCTCAAACGGGAGCTGGTATTCCATCACGTTGCCGGTACTCGGATCGAGCCGTGAGATGCGGTCGGTCAGCATCGATCCGGTCCAAACGTCGCCGTTCTTGTCGGGTTGCACGTCGTAGGGGGAGTCCCACGGCGTCGGCATCTCGAACTCTTTGATCGTCCCGTCGTCGGCCTTGGTATCGTACATTCCGATGCGGTTCGCGCCGTATTCCGCAAACCAAAAGCGTCCGGTCGCATCGTCGACGCGCCCGCGCCGCGGGCGCGAGCGCGGTGTCGGCGTTTGATAGGACGTGAACGCTCCGGTCTGCGCATCGATTCGCCCGATCGCGGCGTGGGCAAAATCGAACAGCCAGGCATTGTTGCGCGTGTCGGTCTCGATTCCGTACGACCGGAACACCTCGGTCGTGTTCGGATACGTAAACGGGCCGAGCGCATCCCATGTGCCGTCGGCAAGGTGCAAACGGCGAAATGAGTGGTCATCCTGGTTGTTCGTCCAGACCTTGCCGTCAACGTTGTCGTGCAACGGCATCACCATCGATTCTTGGGTATATTCCGGATGCGGGCCCGGCGAAACCGCGAACTCGGCGAAGGTTTTCGTCCCGCGGTTAAATTCGGCGATTCCACCCTGGTACATCATCGCAAGCCACAAGTTTCCGGATGGATCGGCGTCGAGCTGCAGCGCGCCGGTAAGATACCCCGGCTTGAGCTCGGGCACGCGAAACTCGCGGACCTTGCCGCTCGCGGGATCGAGCATGCCGAGAAACTGCTCGCCGAAATCCGAGTACCACGCCATTCCATCCGACGTCGTGATGACATCGTGCGGCTCGACCGTCGGACGCGGCAAACCGTACTCGGTGACGATCATGTGCGTCGAGGGACCTTTGAGACGCGGGAACGTCGCAAGTTTCCACATGCGTTTGCCGTGGCTCATATTGATGCTCGCGAGGTACGCGGCGAATTCTGGTTGGACGGAGCCGCCACGTCCGCCGCGCGCGTGTTGGAACGGTTGCGGATGGAGCGGAAAGCTCATGTTCGCGTAATTTTCCATACGCGGAAGGACGTTCTTGAGAAAGTCGTCGGCCGTATGGGTCGAGTCGACGATGCGATGCATCGTGTGACACTCGACGCAATTGAGCATCGCTTGCTTCTGTTCGTAGGTGCCGGGAAGCGAAACGAGGAGTTCGGCATTCGTCAGTTGTGATTCGAGGTCGGACGTTTGTTTCAAACGTAAATGCACGCTCGTCGGATGCCCCGACGCGACGATTGCGCTGTTCGGGCCGGCCAAGTCGTACCCGACGGCGCGAATCGCCAGCGTATAGCTGCCCGGCCCGAGCCTTGCCGCCGGAAACCGGAAGCGGCCGCCGGCATCGCTGGCGACGGTGACGGTCATTGGCGAGCCGGCGCGCTTCGCGGTCACGAGGACGCCTTCCATCGCTCCCTCTGCCGCCGAGTCGACGCGCCCGCCCAGGGCGACCGCGCCATGCATTTGCGCGTGCAGACCGTTCGCCGCCGCAATCACGAACGTCACCGTGATTAGCAGGGCGAGGGCGAAGAGGCCTTTCCTCATCGAGCGAGCCCCTCCGTCGGAGAAAGAACTTTCTGCCCATTCTTTTGTGGGACGGCTGAAGCGAATCCCGCCTAGCGATCGCTGTCGACGGGCGTCCCAACCGGGGTACGATTCGTCGCTTTGGCGCCTTGGATCGAACGCTGCACGGTCTGCAGCAATAAACCGGAGATCGGCTTGATCGGCGTTTGCGCGTAGTTGAACAAGCTGGTGGCCGGATTGCCGGTATTGAGATCGGTCGATTCGGCGTCTTGCAAACCGAGCGAACCGAGACCGAAATTATCTTCGATGTAGCGCAGGATGCTGCCGAACGTGAAGTAGTTGTTCTGCGACACGAAAACGGGCGCCGACGCCGGGTGATTCGCATAGGGCGAGATTACGACGAGCGGTACGCGAAAACCGAAGGGCCGTCCGGTCATCGGATCGGTCGGCGGTGCGACGTGATCGTACCATCCGCCCGAATCATCCCACGTCAAGATCATCGCGGTATTGTTGAGATACTGGCATTGCGCTTGCGCTTGCAGTTTGGTCTGCAGCAAATTGATGTAGATGTCGCCGACGAAGCCCGGACCCCCGGCGGAGAGCGTGCCGGAATGGTCCGATGCAAACGCCGGCGGCGTCACGAACGAAACCGACGGCAAACGACAATTTTGCAGCGCCGCGTCGACCGCATCGGGCGGTGAGATGACGTTGGCGAACGCCGCACCGCTGCGCAAATGTTTGATCGCCGAGACGGCGTCCGTGTTGCCGTCCGCCGTGAGCGGCTCGCCGGTGTAGTACGCCCACGTCACGTTTTTCGCGATCATGAGATCGGCGATCGACTGGTAATCGAAGCACGGAAACACGCTCGGCCCGGGCGCGTTGCCGGCACCGAACGTGGCGACGAGCGAACCCGTCGGCGCGTCGCAGCCCCACACGCTCGACGTCGGATCATCCGACGCGCCCGACTGGCCGGCGAAGAGATATTGGTGGCCGGGGAACGTCGGCACGAGCGCTGACGAGAACATGTAGGCGGCTGAGGAATATGTCGCCGCGAGCAGCGCGTAGACCGGCGTTTCGTTCGGCGGAACGTACGTATTCGTGAACCCCGGAATCGGTTTCGCCGGCAACGTGCTGCCGAACACCGTGACCGGATCGGCCGCGAATCCGTCGAGTTTGCCGCCGTCCCATTCGGCGACGAGTTCGGGGTACGAATGATTCGGATCGGCGGGGCTTGCCAGACTCGTCCACGCCGCCGGGTTGGTTGCGAGCGGGCACGAGAGTTGCATGCCGGGGAACGGTCCGACCGCGGTGCCGCTCGGAGAGAGAAGCGTGCCGGCGGTACAAAACAGATTGTCCGGCGTGCGGTTTTCCATGACCACGACGATCACGTGGGCGATCGGCGAACCGGAAACTTGCTGCGCACTCACCGTCGTGACGGATGACGCCGGCGGTCCGGCGGGGGCGGAGGTCCCACCGCAGGCGCTGACTCCGAGCGCCGCAATCGCTGCGGCCAAAACGACCGATCCGTTACGCTTCACGTGATCCTTTCCGGCAAGTGGTGATGCCGAGCATAGGACCGATGTGCTAACGCGGCCTTATTGTCAATTTAAGGCTGCGTTAATTGCTGCAAAGCAGCGTTCCACTTCATCGAATGTATTGTAGTGGGCGAAACTCATCCGCACGGCACCGTTGCCGAAGTCCGGGGCGAGCCGGTGCATCAGGCGCGGAGCATAATAATCGCCGGCCCGCGTTTCGATGTTCGCTCCGTCAAAGCGTCGCGAGAGTGCCGTGGCCTCGTGCCCTCGGATGTTGAACGCGAACACCGGCAAGCGGTCGCGATCGGTCGGGCGGCCGTAGAGCGTGACGTCGGCGCTACATTCGGCAAAGCGCGCCAGAGTCGCCCGGGCAAGTTCCGCTTCGTACGCCCCGATGCGTTCCATCGCAGTCCGTATCGACCCGTCTCCGATATCACGCAAATACGCGACCGTTCCGAGCCAGCCGGCCAGCGCCTCGAACGACGCCGTGCCGGTCTCCATCGACCAGTTCAATTCGCCGCTCGGGATGAACGGATCGTCAGCGCGGAAGAAGCGTTCGCGAAGTTCGGAGCGCGCATACCAGGCGCCGAAGTGCGGCGCAAATATCTTGTACGCAGAGAAGAACGCGAAGTCGACGTGCTCTGGAATCTCGAGGGGAACGTGCGGCGCGGCTTGCACGCCGTCGACCACGACGAGCGCGCCCGCGGCGTTGGCTCGCTCCGCGAGTGCGGCGACGTCGAAGATCGTTCCCGTCGCGTTCGATGCCCACGGCAGCGCGACGAGCAGCGGCTCCCGTTCGAGCGCACGCACGATAGACGCCTCGATGAGATCGCCGTGCCCATCGACTTCGATCACGTCGAGCTCGGCACCGAAGCGCTGCAGCCACGACCACGGAATGACGTTCGCGTAATGGTCGGCCTCGGTGATGACGACACGGTCGCCGGGGCGCACCGCGTGTGCGATCGTACGAGCGAACGCGTACGCGATCGACGTCGCGTTGGCACCGAAGCCGACATCCGGCGGTGCGACGCCGATCAGCTCGGCGAAGGTCGCGCGTGCAGTTTCGACGATGTCGGTCGTGTGGATCGCGCGCGCGAACGTTGAGCCTTTTTGCGCGTTGTCGAACGTGAGGTAGTGTCCGACCGCATCGATCGCCTCGACGGGCAACTGCGATGCGGCAGCGTTGTCGGCGAGAATGCGTCCCACGCGCCGAGCGGCAACGACGCCCGGAAAGCGTTCTTCGTTCACGGGACGTTTTCTCCACGCAAGTAGCGGGCGATGATTTCGGTATTGCGGCGCCAGATACGGTCGTCGGCACGAAAACCGCGCCCCAGAAATGCCACGAGATTGAAGACCGCACCGAGGTTCAAGTGGTTCGCCATCGGATCGTCGATCACGATCGACGGTGCGTGGCCCTCCAGTGTCGCCGAGTCGACGTGGACCACACCGTCGCTTTCACGCTCGAAGCGCGGCATCGCGCCGGCGATCGCGAGGTAGCGGTGACCTGCGGGAACCGTCCACGGCTCGGCATCCAGTCGCCACCGCGCTCTTTGCCGGGTGATCGTCGGTTCCCAGTGGCCGCCGGTGCCGTTGAGCCAGTTCAGAAAGTCCGACGCGACGTCGAGATCGCGTACGACGCGGTTCGGAATCCACATGATGCGCAGCATGTTCGCGATGTAGTTGCTGATGAGACCCGTGTTCGGCGCGGCGATCTGAATCGTTGCCGCAACTTCGTGTGCGCGTTCGGGATACGCGCGTAAAAAACCGCGGTTCACCAAGCCGCCGGCGCTATATCCCACCGTCGCGACGGGAAAGCTCTCGGGTTCGCGTTGCCGCAGCGCACCGAGAAATTGCGCGAAGCGGTCGACGCGGTCGCGCAACCCGTCGTGGCCGCCGGGGAAGATTGTGCAATCGAACCCGTAACCCGTCAACCCGTCGAAGCCGTGCCGTCCGTCGATGAACGTGCGCATCACGTCGGAGGCTTCGTGCCAGCCCGGGACCAGCACGACTTTCATCCGATCGTCACCAAGGTCGCTCCCGCGGCGACAAAGTCGCCCGGTGCGACGCGCACGTCAGCGACCGTGCCGGCCGCAGGCGCCTCGATACGATGTTCCATCTTCATCGCTTCCAAGACGACGAGCAGCTCGCGTTGCGCGACCGGTGTGCCGACGACGGCGCGCACGCTGACGATCTTGCCGGGCATCGGCGCGACGACCGTGCCGCTTCCCGCGACGGTTGCCGTTCCCGATGCGCGCGCTTGCGGTGCTGCCGCGTAGCCGAAGCGGTACGTTCGGCCGGCGAGGTCGACGTCGACGCCGGCTACATCGACGGACGTTCTCGCGCCCGGCGGTGAGCTGCCGTTTGCGTCGCCGGCAATCGTCCAGCCCGCGGAGGTCCGCGTCGCGTGCACGTGCATGATTCGTTCGCCGTACGCGAGCGCGACCGGCACGCCGATCGCGGCGAGCCGCCAGCCGCGTCCGCTCGACGCGACGGCCGTTGCCGCAGCGAGCAACGCATCGTGAACGCGCCGTTCGTCGCGCGCGTGCAACGCGTCGGCGCGTTCGGTAAGAAACGACGTCGTCAGGTCGCCGCGCACGAACGCGTCGTCGCCGGCGATTGCGCGCAACAGCGGTAAATTCGTCACGATTCCGCCGACGAACGTCTGCGCGAGCGTCGTCTGCAGACGCGCGACCGCGCTCGGGCGATCTTCTGCCCAGACGACGATCTTCGCGATGAGCGAATCGTAGAAGACCGGAATTTCGCTTCCCTCGCGCACGCCGCTGTCGACGCGCACGCCCGGCGCCGGCGGAACGTCGAAGCGTGAGATCGTACCGGCCTGCGGTGCGAAATCACGCGCCGGATCTTCGGCGTTGAGCCGCGCCTCGATCGCCCATCCGCGTGGCGCGAGATCCGCTTGCGCGAAACGCAACGGCTCGCCGTTCGCGACACGGAGTTGCTCGTGGACGAGATCGACGCCGTAGACGAGTTCGGTGATCGGATGCTCGACCTGCAGGCGCGCGTTCATCTCGAGGAACGCGAACCGTCCGGCGGCGTCGACCAGAAACTCCACCGTTCCCACGTTTGTGTAGCCGACGCTGCGCGCAGCCGTGACGGCCGCTTCGCCCATGCGCGCACGCAACGCCGCACCGAGCGCGACGGACGGCGCTTCCTCGACGACTTTCTGGTGCCGCCGTTGTATCGAACACTCGCGCTCGCCCATGTGCACGATCGCGCCGTGCTCGTCGGCGAGAATCTGGAATTCGATATGACGGGGCCGCTGCAAGTAGCGCTCGATTAGCACCGCGTCGTCACCGAACGCTGCGAGCGCTTCGCGTCGTGCGGCCGCGAGCGCGTCGTTGAAGGTCGCGAGATCGTCGACGACGCGCATACCGCGGCCGCCGCCGCCGGCACTGGCCTTGATCACGAGCGGCGTGCCGATCGCGTGCGCCTGGCTGCGGAGGACCTTGTCATGTTGGTCGTCGCCGTCGTATCCGTCGACGACCGGAACCCCGGCGGCGCGCACGCGGCGCTTGGCTTCAATCTTCGAACCCATCGCTGCAATCGCAGCCGGCGCCGGCCCGATGAAACGCAGTCCCGCGTCACGTACCGCTTGTGCGAACGGTGCGCGTTCGGAGAGAAAGCCGTAGCCCGGATGAACGGCGTCGGCGCGTAACGTCTTCGCTGCCGCGATGATCGCGCCGCCGTCGAGATACGACTCCGCCGCCGGTCCGGGACCGATGCGCACGGATGCGTCGAGCGCGTCACGAAACGCCGCGCGTTCGTCGGCGTCGGAGTAGACGCCGACCGGAACGATGCCGCACTCGCGCGCGCCGCGCGCGATGCGAATGGCGATTTCCCCGCGGTTCGCAATGAGGAGGCGCCGGATCACCCCTCGTTCCACAACGGCGATCGGCGCTCGAGAAAGGCGCGCAGGCCTTCCTGTCCCTCGGCGCTCACCCGGCGCTGGGCGATCGCACGCGCGGTGTAGGCATCGATGTCGTCGCTCGTCTGCGCGACCGCGGCGACGAGCGCCTTTGCCGCGGCAACGGCTTCCGGTCCGGCGGCGGCGAATTCGCGCACGATCGCGTCAATCTGCGTGTCGAGCTGATCCGCCGGGACGACGTCGTGGACGAGCCCGATCGAATGCGCGCGCCGGGCATCGAAGCGCGTCCCGGTGAGAAAGAGTGCGCGCGCGTGCGACGCTCCGATTTTCGCGATGACGTACGGCGAAATGACGCCGGGAATCAGGCCCAGCGTAACTTCGGGAAAGCCGAAGAACGCGTCGTCGGCCGCAACGGCGATGTCGGCCGCGGCGATCAGACCGCATCCGCCGCCGAGCGCCGCGCCGTGCACCCGCGCGATAACCAGCTTCGGGCAGCGGTCGATCGCGCGAAACATCGCCGCCATCGCCGCGGCGTCCTCGACGTTTTCGTCTTCGCTGAGGGCAAGCGCGTCGCGCATCCATCCGATGTCGGCGCCGCCGCTGAACGTCTTCCCCTCGCCGGAAAGCACGATCGAACGGATGTCGGGATCGCTGCCGAGGCCCAGGAACGTCTCGTGCAACGCGGCGATCAACGCGGCGTTGAAGGCGTTGCGAACGTTTGGACGGTCGACGATGACACGCGCGCGCCATCCGTCGCGCTCGACACGGACTACGCGTTCGGGCACGGTTGCGCCGTTCCACGTGCACCGGGCGCCGCCTCCGGCACGCCACTTGTGCCGAATCCGTCGCCTTGATTGCCGCGTTGTAAGGAGCATTACGCCTGTTCTCGGACCGAACAAGGTACGATCTTCCCATGATTGCCGCACTACTTGCCGCCGCCGTTACCCTCGCGCCCGTCTTGGGCGCGGCGCCGTGGGCCAACACCTCAGGACCACCTTCAACGTCCGGTCGCGTGACGCTCGTCGACGTCTTTGCTTTCTCGTGCATCAACTGCAAACACGTCACGCCGAATCTGCAGAAACTGCACGCCGAATACGGACCGAGCGACCTCACGATCATCGGCGTGCATGCGCCGGAGTTGCCCGATGAAAAGGTCCATGCGAATTTGATCCAAGCGCTCTCCGATCAGCACGTGACCTGGCCCGTCGTGTACGACGATTCGTTCAGCATCTGGAACGCCTACGGCGTCGACGCATGGCCGACACAGTTGATTTTCGACCGGCACGGTGCGCTGCGCGGAAAATATGTCGGCGAAGGCTATGATGCCGAGATCGATCAGTTGGTCAAGCGACTCGCTGCCGAGCGCACGTGACCGAACCTAAATCGGGCGACCGTGTCTATCGGCACTCGGTCGTCGCGCGGACGGCGCACTGGCTATGGACGCTGGCCCTGCTCGTTCTCGTCATGAGCGGCCTGCAGATTTTCAACGCAGCCCCGTATCTCGATGCAAGTGATAAGAGTGATCCGTCGCACCGCGTGCTCGCATTCGGCGCACACACCGATGCGAGGAACCAGCAGGTCGGAACGACGACGATCTTCGGCCACACGTTCACGACCACGCACGTTTTTGGATTGACCGACGACGGATCCGGCGGTCAGTCGGAACGCGCGTTCCCGGCTGCGGTCACGTTACCGGCCGTGCAGAATCTTGCCGACGGGCGGCTCTGGCACTTGTTCTTCGGTTGGGCACTCACGCTCGCAATCGTTGCATACATCGTCGCCGCTGCCATCCGGGGCGATATCGCCGAACTCATCCTGCGGCCATCCGATGTGCCGAAGCTTTTGCCGATGCAACTCTATTATTTACGGCTCCGGCCGGAGCCGCCGCCGCACGGCAAGTACAACCCGTTGCAAAAAATGGCGTACACGATCGTTCTCTTCGTCTTCATACCGCTCATGATTGTCACCGGGCTCGCGCTCTCGCCGGGCATCGATGCGATCGCGGGACCCTTGACCTGGGTGCTCGGCGGCCGTCAGTTCGCACGGACCTGGCACTTCACGATCATGTCGCTACTGATTCTGTACTTCATCACGCATATGGCGCTCGTCTTCATGACCGGACCCGTCAATAACATCATCTCGATGATCACCGGCTGGTACAAATTGCGCGATCACGACGGCGTCGGCGTATGAGACGTAAACTCTTCGTCGTGTCGCTTGCGGCAAGCACGCTCGCGGCCTGTTCTTCCAACGCGAAAAATGCGCTGACCGACAGCGTTCGCGGTCCCCTCGAATGGGCTGAGAACCTCAACGAAGCGGTGATCGGAACGCAGGGCCGGGCGCGGCTCTACTCGGAAACGGATGTCGATCGGCCGTTCCGTATGAACGGCCTCGCGACGCCGAGCGACACGCGCTACGCCGACGCGACCCGCGACGACTATCGCGGTTTCCGCATGCCGGTCGACGGACAGGTCGATCGCCCGCACACGTTTACGCTTGCCGAACTGCGTGCGATGCCGCAGCTAAACCAGATCACGCGGCATGACTGCGTCGAAGGCTGGAGTGCAATCGGCAAGTGGGGCGGCGTGCAGCTCGCGACCATCGTCGCGATGGCGCAGCCCAAGGCCAACGCGCGTTTCGTCGTGTTCCACTGCTTCGATCGGGACGACGACGGCACCGAGTATTACGAGAGCCTCAACCTGCATCAAGCGGCGCACCCGCAAACGCTGCTCGCGCTCAACCTCAACGATAAGCCGCTCGATCCCGACCACGGTGCTCCGGTGCGGCTGCGCATTCCGACGCAACTCGGATACAAGAGCGCGAAGTGGGTGCGCCGCATCGAACTCGCCGAGGCGTTCCCACATACGCTGCTGGCAAAGGGCGGCTACTGGGAAGATCAAGGCTACCAGTGGTACGCGGGGATTTAGCGACAGGCCACGAGGCCCACCGGCATACCGTTTACAGCCGGAAGACGCCGAAGCGCGTCGGCTCGGGCGGTGCGTAGCGCGCCGCCGCGAGCCCGAGCGCCAGAACGTTCCGCGTGTCGGCCGGATCGATGATGCCGTCGTCCCACAATCGCGCGCTCGCGTAGTAGGGACTTCCCTCGGTTTCGTATTTCGCTAAGATCGGCGCTTTGAACGCCGCCTGCGCATCGTCGGAGAGCGCGTCGCCCGCATCGATACGAATGGTCAGCAACGTCGCGGCGGCCTGCTCGCCGCCCATCACCGAGATGCGCGCGTTCGGCCACATCCATAGCTGCCGCGGGCCGAAGGCACGTCCGCACATCCCGTAATTTCCCGCCCCGAAACTGCCGCCGATGACGACGGTGAACTTGGGGACGTTCGCGCATGCGACGGCCGTCACGAGCTTCGCGCCGTCTTTGGCGATACCACGGTTCTCGTATTCCTTCCCGATCATGAAACCGGTTATGTTTTGCAAGAAGATCAGCGGTGTACCGCGTCGCGCGCAGAGTTCGATAAAATGCGCGCCTTTGAGCGCGCTCTCGCTGAAGAGGATGCCGTTGTTCGCGAGGATGCCGACGGGATGACCGTCGAGATGCGCCCAGCCGCACACGAGCGTCGTTCCATAACGCGCTTTGAACTCGGCGAATGAATCAGCGTCGACGATGCACGCGATCGCATCGCGCACATCGTACGACTGCCGCGGGTCGGTGGGAACGACGCCGTAGATGGCGTCGGGCGGTCGCGCCGGCGCTTGGGACGGCTGCATCGGCCACGGATCGAACGGTCGCCGAGCGCCGCGCGCGACCGCGTCGCGCACGAGTGCGAGCGCGTGTTCGTCGTCGACGGCCAACTGGTCAGCCACGCCCGAGATGCGCGTGTGCACGTCGGCGCCGCCGAGTTCTTCGGCCGTGACGATTTCGCCGGTTGCCGCGCGCACGAGCGGCGGACCGCCGAGAAAGATCGTGCCGGTGCCGTTGACGATGATCGCCTCGTCGGACATGGCCGGAACGTACGCGCCGCCGGCCGTGCACGATCCCATCACCGCGGCGATCTGCGGAATGCCGAGCGCCGACATCCGCGCTTGGTTATAGAAAATACGCCCGAAATGTTCGCGATCCGCAAAGACGTCCGCTTGCAACGGCAAAAACGCGCCGCCCGAATCGACGAGGTAGACGCACGGCAGGTGATTTTGCCGGGCGACCTCTTGCAGTCGCAGATGTTTCTTGACCGTCATCGGAAAGTAGGTGCCTCCTTTGACGGTCGCATCGTTAGCGGCGATTGCGCATGGGACGCCGTGCACCGTGCCGATACCGGTCACGATGCCCGCCGCCGGTGCGGCATCGTCATACATGCCGTGCGCAGCAAGCGCGGAGAATTCGAGGAACGGCGCACCGGGGTCGACGAGCCGGTCGATGCGCTCGCGTGCGGTGAGTTTGCCGCGTTCACGGTGGCGTGCGACCGCGCTCGGCCCGCCGCCGCCGGCAACGCGCAAAAGTTGCTCGCGTAGGGCTTCGACGAGGCCGCGCATCGCGTCGGCGTTGCGTTCGGTTTCCGCAGCAACGGTCATGCCGCAGCGTTGTCCGCCTGCGGTTGGCTTCCCGTTTTCGCGCGCGAAGGTGTTTGAACGCGGTTAGAATCGGCGAATTTCCGCGACGGCGTCGCGGGCGCCCCGTTATCATCGCATAGTGTCATCGCAATCGTACCGGCCGGCGGGAACGCTCGACGCTCGGACCGCCCTCGAAGCATATACCGGGCCATGGACGTCGCGGCAAGCAGCGCACCTCTACCGTCGCGCCGGTTTCGGCGGTTCGCCCGATGAGGTCGCGCGCGTCACATCGGCCGGCATGCGCACCGCGGTCGACTCGTTCATCCGTTTCCCCGATAGCTCCGCGCTCCCCACGGCACCGGCCGGACTTGTCGAGGACCGCATTCGGCGAATCGCACGCGCGACGATGTTCGGCGGCGCAGGCATGCTCGACGCCGATCAGCGGACGATGCTGCGCAAAGCGATCGGACAGACACGCCGCACGAACGCGATCGCGCTCGAGGAGTGGTTCCTCGACCGCATGATTCAAACGCCGGCTCCGCTGCAAGAAAAGATGACGCTCTTTTGGCACGGGCACTTCACGAGCTCGTACCAGAAGGGCATCCCTGCGCAAGCGCTGGTCGATCAAAACAATCTCTTTCGCGCGAACGCGCTCGGCAACATTCGCGAACTCACGCTGCAGGTGGCACAAGATCCGGCGATGCTGCGTTACCTCGATAACGCGCAGAACGTCAAGGCTCATCCGAACGAGAACTTTGCCCGCGAGCTCATGGAGCTCTTCACGCTCGGCATTGGGAACTATACCGAAACCGACGTCCGAGAATCGGCGCGTTCGTTCACGGGTTGGAATCTCAACCGCGACTTCGCATTTGTCGACAACGCGGCGCAACACGACGACGGCACGAAGACGTTCCTCCGGCGCACCGGAAACTTTTCCGGCCGCGACATCGTCGAGATCATCTTCGCGCAGCCCGCTGCGGCGAAACTTTTCGCTGACCGGCTGCTCAACTTCTTCGTCTACAACGATCCCGAACCGGAACTCGTCGATGCCGTGGCGGCGCTGTTACGCACCAACGGCTACGCGCTGCAACCGGTCATGGCGACGCTGCTGCGCAGCAACGTGTTCTACAGCGAGCGCGCCTATCGCGCGCTGGTCAAGAGTCCGGCCGAGTTCGTCGTCGGCAGCTGCCGGCTCTTCGGCGTTAAATCGAGCGAACCACCCGTTCTCGGCGCGCTTAGCCGGATGGGTCAACGGTTATTTTATCCGCCGGACGTCAAAGGGTGGAACGGCGGCGCTGCGTGGCTGAACAGTCAGACGCTGCTCGCGCGCGAGAATTTCGCGTCGGGTTTGATGACGCAAATGGGCGACGGCGGTTGGCTCGGCGCCGCGCTGCACTCGATGAATCCGCCGCTCGTCGCGCGCGCCGTCACCGACACGATCTTGCAGGGCGACGTCTCGGCGGCAGCCGCGAGTCGTCTCATCGCCTATCTCGGCGGCAGCGGCGTGTCGGCGCTCGGCTCGCTCTCGGGCGAAAATGCCGACGAACGCATCCGCGGGGCCGCCTACCTTACCATGGCGATGCCCGCCTACCAACTCGCCTGACTCGGAGCAGCAACAAAGACATGAAGCGGAACGGATTTCTCATCGGTGCACTCAGCGGGTTGGCCGTCGTCGGGCATGCCGATGGCTTTTTTACGCGCGCACTCGCGCAGGCGCCGCTCGGCGCGAACGACGACCGCATCCTGATCATCGTCAACTTCCAGGGCGGGAACGACGGGCTGAACACGGTCGTGCCGTTCGGCATGCCGTCGTATTATCGCTATCGGCCGACGCTCGGCGTGGCGCAGAATGATGTGCTGCGCATCGACAACACGATCGGGTTGAATCCGGCGCTCAAGCCACTCAAGGATATGTACGACGCCGGCAAGGTCGCGATCGTGCAAGGCGTGGGTTATCCGAATCCCGACCTCTCGCACTTTCGTTCGACCGAGATTTGGCAGACGTCGGCCCCGACGTCCTATCTCTCGACGGGCTGGCTCGGACGCTACCTCGACGGCGCGAATTTGCCGGCTACCAACCTCTTCAACGCCGTCGCGCTCGCGGACGTGCTGCCGCAGGTCCTCGTCGGCGAGCGCGTCGACGTTCCGGCGATCGCGCAACTCAACGGGTACGGGCTGCAAAGCGATCGCCGCGGCAGCGTCGGACGCGATGCGTTCCACGCGTTCGCGCAAGATGCTCAGGTGCCGTTTCGATCGCCGTATTTGGCGCATGTTGCGGAGATCGAAGATCACGCGCAGCGTGGCGCCGAAGAGTTGCCGGCACTGATCGCGGGATACAAAGCGCAGGCAACGTACCCGTCAACCGCGATCGGCCGCAGCTTCGCGCTTGCCGCGCAGATCGCCGGTACGAAAATCGGCACGCGCGTACTCTACATCCAGCACGGCTCGTTCGACACGCACACGACGCAGAAGGCGACGCAAGACCGCCTGCTCGCAGATTTTGCCAACGCGGTCAGCGCCTTCTATACCGATCTGGCGGCGCACGGGAACGACAAGCGTGTCCTCACCGTGACGTTCAGCGAATTCGGACGCCGCGTCGGCGAGAACGCGAGCCGCGGTACCGATCATGGGACCGCGTCACCGCTCTTCGCGATCGGCGGCGGACTCAAGGGCGGCCTTTACGGCACGCAGCCCTCGCTCGACGACCTCGATAACGGCAATCTGAAATTCTCGACCGACTTTCGCAGCGTCTATGCGACGCTGCTCGAACGCTGGCTCGAGCGGCCGTCGGCGCCGATCGTCGGCGGAACGTACGCACCGCTGCCGCTGCTCGCCTAAGCCCCGCCCCCGACCGGGGAGGTCGCGCGCTGAGGTTCGAACCTCATGCGACTTCCTTGAAAGTGATTGCCGAGCACGGCCTGCCGCCTCGCGCCACGCCGAAAAACTTTCTCGTCGCCTGGCTCCTCGTGATGCTCTGCCGTACCGAGTTGTGCGGCTATGAGATCCTCAAGGAATTACGCGACGAGTTCGGCATCACGTGCGAACATGGCGCCCTCTATCGCACGCTACGCCGGCTCGAAGGTGACGGCTTCATTCGCTCCCACTGGAGCGCCGAAGACCAAGGCCCGGCGAAGCGGGTCTACGCGTTGACCCCTGCCGGACGCACGGCGCTCGACGCGTGGGGCGAAGCGCTGGGCATGTATCGCGCCTCGCTCGAGAAGTTCTTTCACGTCTACCATCGCCTGACCGAGCGATGAGCATCAACCTGCGTTTTTTGGGGACCGGCGGCGCGCGTTTCGTCGTCGCACGACAAATCCGCGCGTCGGGCGGTATCTGGATGCGCTTCGGCGCGACGCAAGTGCACGTCGATCCGGGGCCCGGTGCGCTCGTGCGCGCGCTCTCAACCGTTCCGCCGCACCGTCCGGCCGAGCTCGACGCAATCGTTCTCTCGCATAAGCACCTCGACCACGCCGGCGATATCAACGCGATGATCGAAGCGATGGCGCAGGGCGGGTGGAAACCGCGCGGCTCGCTCGTTGCACCGCGCGACGCCTGGGACGACGATTCGATTCTGCTGCGGTACGCGCGGCGCTTCGTTCCCGATCACATCGTCGTCGACGAACGCGGCGGCCCCTACCGTATCAACGACGTCGAAATTCGCGCTTCGATGCGGCACGTGCATCCGGTCGAAACGTACGGTCTGCATTTTCGCTACGAGGGCACGACGATTTCGTACCTCCCGTGCACCCGCTATTTCGACGCGCTCGTCGACGATTATCGCACGCATGCTCCCGACGTGTTGATCATCAACGTGTTGCGTTTCGCCGACTCGCTGGACGTCGATCACCTCACGCTCGACGATGCGAAGCGCCTGATCGCAGGCATCGCGCCGAAGTCGGCGATCATGACGCATTTCGGAACGAAGATGCTCGAACGAGATCCGCGCCGGTTGGCATACGAGCTCGAGGACGAATTAGGCGTGCGCGTCTATGCCGCATACGACGGCTGGACGTATGACGCCGTCGCTTGAGATCGCGGTCGCGAAGCCGGGCGACACCGACGCGTTCTGGCACGCAAACGATCGGGCGTGGCGCAGTGAGCTGTGGACGTTCAAGGTCGTCTGGCACGAGCAGACGCACGACGTCGTGGCGACGGTCGACGGGGAAACGATCGCGGCGTTGCGCCTGCGCATTGCCGCGTCGCTCGCCCACGTCGAGGCCCTCTACGTGGTGCCGGGACATCGGCGCGCTGGTATCGGCCGTGCGCTGCTCGCGCGCTGCGAGCAGATCGCGAACTACTATAACGCCCACAAGGTGACGGTCGGCGTGCTCGACGCGAGCGACGCACTGCGCTTCTTTCTTGCCTGCGGCTATCACCTCGAAGCCGTTCTGCCGCAGCACACGTTCAAGCTTGACGTCGCCATGGTTCGCAAGTTCTTGTTGTGAGTGATGGGCTCGATCCGGCCGATTGGAACGAGCTGCGCCGCGTCGCGCACCGCGCGCTCGACGATACGTTCGACGCGCTGGAAGGTCGTCGCGCCGATGTTGCATGGCGCGCGATGCCGCGTGAGGTACGCGAAGCGATCGCCCGCGATCCGTTGCCGCGCGTACCGAGCGATCCGGCTCTCGTCTACGCACGGTTTTGCGAACTGATCGCGCCGTATGCGGTCGACAATCGTCATCCGCGATTTTTCGGATGGGTGCACGGCGCCGGAACGGCGACCGGCGTGATCGCAGAACTGCTCGCAGCGGGCATGGACGCAAACGTGGGCGGACGCGATCACGCGGCCGTCGACGTCGAGCGACGGGTGATCCGCTGGTGGTGCGAGGTGTTCGGGTTTCCGCGTCAAGCGAGCGGGATTCTCACCACCGGTTCGTCGATGGCAAACCTCATCGCGGTGCTCGTCGCGCGGCGCGCGGCCGCCGGCACCGGCGTGCGCACAAACGGAGTCGCGGTCGCCGGAGCACTGCGAGCGTACGCGTCGAGCGAGGCGCATACCTCGGTAGCTCGCGCGTTCGACGTCGCGGGGTTGGGTAGCGCTGCGCTGCGTTCCGTCGCCGTCGACGATCGTCGCCGCATCGACATCCACGCCTTGCGTGCGGCGATCGATGCAGATCGTGCGCTCGGGGCCGTGCCGTTCCTGATCGTCGGTACGGCGGGAAGCGCGGGAACGGGTGCGATCGACGATCTGCGCGCGCTCGCCGACGTCGCGCGTGACGAGGAGCTGTGGTTTCACGTCGACGGCGCGTTCGGCGCGCTCGCGCAACTCGCGCCGGCCGAACGCGGCCTCGTCGCGGGCATCGAACGTGCCGACTCGCTGGCGTTCGATCTCCACAAGTGGCTCCACGTCCCCTATGACGCCGGCGCCGTTCTCGTGCGCGACGGTGCGCTGCACGCTTCGACATTCAGCGAGCGGGCCGCGTATCTCGCGCGGACCAAACACGGTACGGCGGCCGGCGAACCGTGGTTCACCGACTACGGTCCCGAGCTCTCGCGCGGATTTCGCGCGCTCAAAGTCTGGTTCACGATGAAGACCTACGGCCTCGACCGGTTCGGCGAACTGATCGAAGAACAGTGCGCGATGGCGCGTGCGCTGGGTGCGACGATCGCGCGGACCTCGCCGCTCGAACTGCTCGCGCCGGTGATGCTGAACATCGTGTGCTTTCGGTATGCGCCGGCGAGCGACGAGACATCTCGCGACACGCTCAACGCCGCGATCGCCGTCGAACTGCAGGAGCGCGGTATCGCGGTTCCGTCAACGACGCGCGTCGACGGACGGCTCGCGCTACGAATCAACGTGATGAATCACCGCACGACGGCGGCAGACCTCGACATCATGCTGGCGGCGGTACTCGCCGCCGGAGCGGCACGGCACGAAATGCACCGCTAGCGACCGAACGAGGGAATCGGTTGCCCATTGCCTCGGCGGCCGATCCGCACCGGACCTGCCTTCGAAAAATTTGCGTACAATAGTTGCGGACCCAAGTCGGCTTTGAAGAACAACGATACGGCAGAGGCGTCGTCGAGATTATCGCCTCGCCAACTCGGGTGAGGTCGTTCGTTTTCTTGGCAATCGGGGCAAATGTGTGGATGCCTTCAAACATTCTCGCGAATGTTCACTTGCCGTTGGGAACAGCAGAACTGATCATTTGCTGCGCATCGAACGATTTCTCTAGCGCCTTATACCGCACGGCCGCATCGATCACCGGTTGGATGTCGCGCCGATTGAGCGAAGCTGGATAGACGAGGTTCGGCATCTTTGCGATCAGTGCGGGATCGAGACCGGTGAAATCGGCGATGAGCGGCTTCGTTGCATCGCCGTGGCTGTTACAGTATATTTCGGCTTGGCGCATCACGGCCGCAAATTTTGCGATTACGTCTTTATGTGCCGCAACATAGTTCTCGTTCGCGAACCAACCGGTGATCAGAAAGCGCGGTCCGATGCCGTCGAAGATTGGCATTGCGACGCGCGTCTTGCCGCTCGCAAGCGCTTGCGTATAAACTGGCGTCGTAAGCGTGGCGGCATCAATGCGTCCCTGTGCCAGGGCACCGATGGATTCCGGCGGCGAGATTTCGATGAACTTTAACGTTGATGAATCTCCACCGTGCGCATCCACCCACGAACGCGTCGCAAGCGTATTGATATCGCCGATGGCCGCAGACTGAACCGTTTTTCCATTGAGGTCGGCTGCTGTCTTGATCGTGGAGTTCGTTGCAACGACGAGGCCGCCGAGCGGATTGTTACTCATATACAGGCCGCCCGGTGAAACCATCGTAAACGGCAAGCCGCGCACGCGCGCCATGATAATGTTGAGCAAGCTCGACTTGCCGATCTCGAGCGATCCGCCAGCGACGGCCGTTGCCGCGGCGGCGCCGCTGCTGAGGCGATTGATCTGCACGTCAAGTCCAACACTCTTGAACATGCCCTCCTTCAACGCATAGAGCAGGGGTGTTACGCTATCGTCGAATCCGGCGCCGACGCGCACGACAGCGAGCGGCTCCGTGGCTTGCGCGGCACCCGGAAGCGGTAGCGTGAACGTGAGCGCCGCCATAGTTGAAAGACTAAGAATGATTCGAATGAGCTGCGTGCAAACGTTATACATACCTACGTTCCTTCCAAAAGATGACAACATCCGGTAGGCTAATGCACCCCAAGCGCCTGGATGAGTAGAACCGCGTTGAGACCGAGGATGAGGACGACGGCGCATGTCCCGCCGGCAATTGTAAAGCGGCACGCGGTGAACGCGCCCATCAGCGATCGCTTCGAACTCAGGACGAGTAAGGCAATCATGGGGATCGGCAAGATGATGCTTAAAATGACTTGGCTGAGAACGAGCGCGTTCGTTACATTGATTCCGCTGCCAACGACCGCGAATGCCGGGACAATCGTAATCAGACGACGCAGCCAGACGGGGACATGAAAGCCGACGAAGCCTTGCATGATCATTTGACCAGCCATCGTGCCGACGACCGAACTTGAAATGCCCGACGCCATCAGCGAGATCAAGAAGACCGTGCCCGCACCGGCGCCGAGTAGCGGAAGCATAGTGTAGAAGGCAGTTTCGATCTGCGCGACGCCGGAATGCCCCGCGTGGAACGACGTCGCCGCCATCATGACCATCGCAAGATTGACAAGGCCAGCGGCCGACAGCGCGATCGTCACCTCGCGATTCGAGAAACGCAAAAGTTTACGCCGTTCGTCATCCGACCGCGCAGGCGCGCGATCTTGCGTCAGGCCCGAATGCAAGAAAATCGCGTGCGGCATGATCGTGGCGCCGACGATGCCGGCCGCCAGAGTCAGCGCGCCGGAGCCTTGCAACTGAGGCAAGATCGCATGAAGGGCGGCGGAGCTCCAATTCGGCGGCGCGATGAACAGTTCGACGACATAGCACATGCCGATCCCGACCACGAGCAATCCGACGATGATTTCGATCTTACGAAAACCGCGCTTCTCGATTGAAAGAATTGCGTACGTCACGATTGCCGTGATCACCATGCCGGTAAGTATCGGCATACGGAACAGCAATGAGAGGCCGACGGCGCCGCCGAGAAACTCGGCAAGATCGGTTGCCATGGCTGCGGCTTCGCTCGCGAGCCACATCGCGATTACCGCCTGAGGCGGAAAGTGATCGCGGCAGAGCTCGGCGAGATTGCGATTGGTAACGATACCGATCTTAGCAGACATCGCCTGATAGAGCATCGCGACAGCGTTCGCCAGCACGATCACCCAAAGGAGACCGAAGCCGTACTTCGCGCCCGCTTGAATATTCGTTGCGAAGTTGCCCGGGTCCATATACGCAACCGACGCGACGACCGCCGGACCCGTGAGAGGAAGCACGGCCCGTAAACCGCGCCGGCGCCCGTCGAGAATCTCGCGGATTGCCGCTGTTGTACGATCAGAGATGCCGCGGCCGAGTTCGACATGCCCGACCGGTGTGAGAATCGCCATCTACTCGGCGGGGATCTGCGCTAGCTTCGGGAGTGGGCCGAGGTTGAATACCGCGCGCGCGGTCTCGCCGAGAATGTTCTTCTTCCCCTGTTCGGAGAGAAACGGCAGATCAAAGATCACGCTCGGCAGATCAAAATCCCAATGCGGATAGTCGGATGAGAACAGTAACTGCGTTTCGGCGTTGATCATTTTCAGCGTCGTCTGCAGGATAGAGAGATCGTCCGGAACTTCGAGCGGCTGCACGGAGTAGTACATCTTTTTCATGTATTCGCTCGGCTTCATCTTGAGCGCGGGACACTCGTTGCTACGCATCAAGAACTCGTTATCGAAGCGTTGCATCATGAACGGAATCCAGGCCAAGCCTGACTCCATCCAGATCACCTTAAGCTCCGGAAAGCGCTCGGGCAAGCCGTTGACGATCCAATTTGCCATGTGAATCATGTTGTAAAACACGAAACCCAGGCCGTGAACGGTGATGAACCGGTTGGCGCTCGAGAATGCATGATCGTTCCAGTTATAAGCGCCGTGGAACGCCAGCGGTAAAGCGCGCTCTTCCAATGCCGCATACAGCTTCATGTACGCGTTGTCGTGCACGGGTCGGTTGTGTGCAGCCGGGATCATGAAGCCTGATACGCCCCGCTTATCGCCGAAGTCAAGCACCATTTTATACGAGGCTTCCGGATCGTTGAATGGTAGGCACAGCATCGTGCGCAGGCGCGATTCGCGCGGCAGCACCTCTTGCGTGAGCCAATGGTTGTAGGCACGCGTATAGGCGTTCTGGACGGCCTGGACCGGATGGCTCGACAACGTCAGCATCGGCGACGGGAAGAGAAATGCGATATCGACGCCCATCGCATCCATCCACTTGCGTGAAAGGTGCGCATCTCGTTGCGCGCCCGGCTCGACCGAATCGAGATGCCTCAGATGGTAGCGAGTAACGCGGCCGGACTGATCTTGATTTCCCGCCATGCCGCCAAGAAAGCCGGCGCCAGATTTGCGCGAGGCGCTCACAAGGGCTTGCTGACGAATCACCGGGTCTTCGATAAACTGCGCGATCTGTGCAAACGATTCGTTCTCGTAGTGATGCGAGTCGACGTCGACAATGAAGTAATCCTGATAATTGTTAGCGCGGGCTTGCTGGGCTGCATGCGAAAGCAGCGTGCGCGTATCGAATTCTTGAACGTTGAGTCCTTGCGGGTCACTGGTAGGCAGCGTGACACTCATCGTGCGTGTTCCGGCGTTCCGCCCCACGACTGCCACAGACCGAGTTCGAAAACCGCGATATTTACGACTTTGAGCAATGCGGTGCTGACGATCATCGCATCCGTGGCGGTAATCGATGTTTGCGGAACGATCGGGAAGTAGCCCTCGTTCTCGGCCTTATTCGCATACACGCGAACGATGGCCCCAAAAAGCGTTTGAATATGGCGTGGATTGGCGTCTTGCATGGCGCCTTCGACCGCCAATGCGTTCATCATCGTCGCGATATCGTCGCGTTGTTCGGTCGGACTAGACAAGGACATACACCTCGTTCCCTTTCTTGATCACTTGGAATTTTTGCAACCGCTTCTTTGGATTCGGCGCGCATGTGCCCGTCGCAAGATCGTACTCAACGCCGTGCCATGGACAGACAAAATGCAACTCGGTTTCGGAAAAGTGCTGGCCCGTGACTGTCCGATCGGGAAGAATGACGTCCTCAACTTTGGCCATGATCATGCCCTCGCACGCGGGGCCGCCCTGATGAACGCAATGATTGCGATAGGCGAACAGTTCGCCGTTGCGATGTAGGACGCCGATTTCGAGCACGCCATGCCTAATCACCTTACGATCGTTGTTCTCGATGATCTCACCGAGAGTGCCGGCAAAAACTTCAGTCAATGTAGTCACCTCTTTGTGTGCAAGTATCGTGCACGGTCCATTGCATGGATGTCAGTTACATGGACTACCCACGATTATTAATGCTCGCGTTGGCGGAGATTTGTCAAGCGTTGCGAAGAAAATTTGTGGAATGGCTACAAAAGTTCGCGCGGTTCCCGCCGCAAGTCCGCTGCCGTTCACGTCCGGTGTTGGGTACGTGGTGCGGCACACTCATAAGGCGCTCTCACGCCGACTCGCCGCAGAGCTCACCGAAGCGGGCATCGCTTTCAAGCACTATTACTATCTCCGCGCGTTACTCGAAACGAACGGTATCTCTCAGATGGAGTTAAGCGAGCGGGTCGGCGTCGATCCCACGACCGTTGTCACGGTCGTCGACACGCTCGCACGGCAAGACATCGTCGAGCGCCGCGCCGATCCCGACGATCGCCGCAAAGCGCTGATCTATCTCACGCCGAAGGGCAAGGCGCTACGACGCCCGATGCGCCATGCAATCGATGCGGTGCAAAGGAGCGCGCAACGTGACATTAGTCCGCGAGATCTCGAGATATTCCGGCGCGTCTGCGCACAACTCACGCAAAACCTTACCGACGAAGAACGGCCTGCGAAACGTTGAAATTGTATCGAGTGTTCGCGATGTAGTGGCTGCCAAAATGAGCGCGCAATTGTGCGCGGGCGATCGTGCGTGGTTCGCGCCCGACGAGCTGGACGCCGGCCCGACGCAAACACAGACCAACGGGACATTACGCTGGCGGTGGTACTCGCCGCCGGAGCGGCACCGGTCTCGCCGATGAGGGACGTAGCTCGCGAAAGCGACGGAAGGCGTCGGACCCCGGAGCCGCCGCACCACCCGTCTCCGGCGGCCGCAACGTCATGTTGAGCCGGCGCCAGTCGGGGGGAATTGCGCGGCGCGTCGTGAGCGAACCGTCGTAGAGGTAGACGTTCCCGTGCGCGCTGACCGCGTTGACGATCGGGCCGCCGCCGTCGACGATCGCACTCGCCTCGTTATCGCCGCGCATTTCGAGCGGCGTTCGTTTATCCCAAAGCCCGTAGACGCGTCCATCGCCGGATCGCGCGTCGATCTGCGCGCTGTTGGCGACGCCGATACCGATCGCTCCCGTCGCCGACTCGAAGCGCGCGAGACCGGAGTCGAACGCCCCGTTGTCCCAGACGATCGGTCCCGAGACGCTCGTCACTTCGATTTGGCGCGCACGATCGTGTTCGAAAACCAGCGCTGCCGTATTCGTTCGAACGCGCAGCCGCTCGAACGTCGAATCGGCGATGAGAAGCCGGCCGTGCATCGGTTGCGCGAACACGGCGCTCGCGATATCCGTCAGCGTCATTCGGCCGCCGAATGCCACAGCGAACAGCGTCCCGCCGCGATAACCGTCGATGGTGAGAATTCCGTTGCCGCGAATGCGCGCATCGAGGATTGCGACGCTCGCCGGCACCATCACGGTGACGTGCGAGCCTTCCCCGGTAACGATCCGAATCTGCGGGTGCACGCCGCTGCGAAAGTCGGACGCGTACGGGAAATCCTCCGGCGGTAACGTCGAGTCCACGAGGGCGCCGCTCGCGTCACGCACCTTGATATTTTGCACCGGGATCGCGACCGAGAGGGGGTTCTGCGGCGTGCCGAACGTGACCGGTCGCTGCACGACCTGGACCGCCTCGTCATCGGTGTCGTATTCGATCGTCGGCCGGTTCCAGGCCCGGATCGTGACCTCGGAGCGTTTCCCGGCCGAGACCTGCAGCAACGACTGATCGCCAATGGTGAACGTGCTCGAGGCCGGGCGGGACGGAATCGGGAGAAGGACCGCAACGAGAAGAACGGCACCCGCGGCGAGTCGCCGCACGGCACCGTTCACCGGGAATGGCACGTTCGAACTATACGTCGCGCACGAGCGCCGGGTCATTGAGGTTGCGTGAGTCCTCGTTGATGACCAGCAGCGGCAAGTCGACGGTGAAGATCGCGCCACCCTCCGGCCCGGGTCGCGCGCTGACCGTTCCGCCATGGACCCGCGCAATGCTTCGCACGATGGCCAAACCCAAACCCGTACCGTCGATCGCGCGCGAATGCGAGGCGTCGGCGCGAAAGAAGCGATCGAAGAGCCGCTCGGCGATGTCGGGCTCGATTCCGACGCCCGAATCGCGAACCGTCAGCCGGGCGATGCCGTCGACGCGCTCGAGCGCAGCGACGACGTCGCCGCGCTCGGTGAACTTGATCGCGTTGTCGACGAGGTTCGAGACGAGTTGCCGGATCAGCGGGGCGTCGCCCAGCACGACGACCGCTTCGGCCGGAACCTCGGCGCGCACGACGAGGCCCTTGTGGACGGCGCGTTCGCTCGCGTGTGCGACGACGTCGGCGACGACCCGGCCCAGCGCGAGCGGTTCTTTCGGAATCTGATCGCCCGAATCGGCCTTCGAGAGCGTTAACATCCCGCTGACCATCTCCGCCAGGCGGCTCGACTCATCGACGATCGCGTTGAGGCTCTCGGCTTTGACCTCGGGACTGCTGTCGCCCCAGCGGCGGATCAGTTGCGCGTTGGCGTTGATCACGGTCAACGGCGTCTTCAGCTCGTGGGAAGCGTCGGAGATGAACTGCCGCTCGCGCGCAAACGCGCCTTGTAGCCGGTCGAGCATCGCGTCGAACGTCGCCGCGAGCTTGCCGAGTTCGTCGGAGCGCTGCCAGCGGAGCCGGCGATCGAGCTGTTGCGAACCGATCTCGCCGATCGCCGATGTGAGCCGCACGATCGGATCGGTCAGGCTGCGCGCGATGAACGCCGAAGCCACGATGACCGCGAGGCACGCGACGATCGCCGCGAAGGCGAGGATCGTGCGCGCGCGATTCGTTTCGCGATTGACGATGTCGAGCCGCTCCGCCACGTGCGCGATGACGAGGGGCTTCCCTTTCTGGCTGAGTTCCCGATCGAGGACGAGCAACTTCATGCCGTCCCGATCGTTCGCGAACGCGAACCGCCGGTCGTCTCCGGGGCGCGGGTGGAACGCCGGCAATCGCAGGTCGCCCATATTCGAGCTCTTGCCGATCGGATAGCCGCCGAGCGTATCGATCTGCACGTACTCGTTTTGCGACGCCCAGTGATCGAGCTGCTCTTTATTCGCGAGCGTGTCGAGCACCGTCGCCGGATCGTAGAAGCCCAACGCGTTACTCGCTTCAGCGACGCGCGCGATCTCGTCGCTTGTCGCCGTGATGCCGGCTTTTGCTTCTTGTACCAAGAGCGAACGGAATGCGAAGCCGATCGCGATCGCGCCGAGCGTAATGATCACGACGATGAGCACCGCGTATGACGCGGCGATGCGCGCCTGAAGCGATCGGAAGATGAACGGTTTATTCTTTGAGCGCGTAGCCTACGCCGCGGACCGTTTGGATCAGCTTGTCGTCGAAGCCGTCGTCGATCTTCCCGCGCAGGTAGCGGATGTAGACGTCGATCAGGTTGGAATCGCCGAGAAAGTCGCTACCCCACACACCGTTGAACAGTTCGTCGCGCGTGTGGACTTTGTTGCGGTGCAAGAGGAGATACTCCAGCAGCGCGTACTCTTTGGCGGTCAGCTGCACCGGCTTGCCCGCGCGCACGACTTCATGGCGGTCGCGGTCCATCGTGAGGTCTTTGGCGCTGAGGACATTCTCGTGCGGATCGCGCTCGCGCAGCCGCGCGCGGATACGCGCCAGCAGCTCTTCGATCGAAAACGGTTTCGCGATGTAGTCGTCGGCCCCGGCATCCAATCCCGCGACGCGATCGGGGATGCGATCTTTCGCGGTCAGCATGATGATCGGTACCGTGCTCTTGGCGCGGATGCGCGCGCAGACTTCCATACCGTCAAGCTTCGGCAGCATCAGATCGAGAACGACGAGATCGGGTTCCTTGAGCGCCCGCTCGAGGCCGGCGAGTCCGTCGCGTGCCGTCTCGACCTCGTAGCCTTCGTGTTTGAGTTCGAGTTCGAGCACGCGCAAAATCTGAGCATCGTCCTCGACGATCAGAATTTTGTACGCGCGCGCGGTCGGGGTCGAACGTGAAGCCGTCAACAAGTATCGCTCCGTTACGGGTCGGTTGCTTTAGCGGTTATACACGGCTCGGCGAGCCCGGGGCATGAGGGGAGGGCTAGAAATCGTCCACACCGCGGATACACCGACGGCGAGCCACGCATAGGTCGCGACCGAAAACAACCCCAGCGCGCGGACGAGCACGACGGTCGCCGACTGCAACTGATCGCCGAGATGCGGGACCGCTGTTAAAAGCGCGAACGTCACGAATCCGACGACCGCGACGGCCGCGGCGAGCAGCCACAGTTCCCACGTGCGAAACGGTGCGGGCGGCCGATAAACGGTCGCTGCGAGAATGCGATCGCGCAGGTTTGCCGGTGGTTCTTCGAGTGCGAGGGCAAAGAGCGCACGGTCCAGTTCGTCGTCGGTCATGTCGTTCTCCGTGGAGCGGCGTCAGCGCCTGATTTCGCCGAATCGAGCAGTGCGGCCCGTAACAGATCTTTCGCCCGAAAAAGATGCGTTTTCACGGTGCCGAGCGGTAAGGCGAGCACGCTCGCGATTTCATCGTACTGCTTTCCCTGAAGGTGGAAGAGCGTGATCACCATGCGGTATTTCTCGGGCAGGGCTTCGATCGCGTGCCGCAGCCGCGCGGCCTCCTCGACCGACTCGTACGTTGCCGCGGGACCGGGTGCCGGATCGGCGATGTCGGGCAGCTCGCCCCCGGTGAAGCGCTTGCGCCGGGCGAGCCGATCGCAACAGACGCGATAGCAAATCGTGAACATCCAGGTCGAGAATTTCGCGCCCGGGCGGAACGATGCGAGCGCCCGATACGCTTTCACCCAGGCCTCTTGCGTCGCGTCCTTCGCTTCTTCGACGTCGCGCAGCGTGCGAAACGCGAGGTGGTACACGGCGCGTTCATAGCGCCCCACGAGTGTGGCGAACGCCTCGCTGCGCCCGCCCAGCGTTTGCGCGATGAGCACGTCGTCGCCGGCCGCTGCTGCGGATTCGTTTGACTCCTCCGGGGGTTGAGCCAACAGCGCCACTCCCATGTCGTTGCATCTACGGCCCCGCGGGCGCCGGGTTTCACACGGGCGGCGAAACACCGGGGGCGCCCGGACGTAGATGGGGCATGGTTCAACGGACATCGCAGGAAGGCTAGCGGGCATGGACGAGAGCTTTGTGGCGGTCATCGTGTTTTTTTGTATATTTGGATTGCCGGTGCTGGGCTGGGTCACGGTCCGGGCACTCCAACATCGCGAACGCATGGCCATGTTGCAACACGGTATCGTTCCCCCGATGCGCGGCCGCCGGTTCCGGCGCGAAAGCGGCGACTGGGCCGCAGCGCAGACGCCGTGGAACGCTCCCGGACCCGGTCCGCAAGAGAGCGACGACGATCCACAAAGCACGTTGCACCGCGGAATCCGCACGGCAATGATCGGGCTCGCGCTGTTGATCGGCCTCTCATTCATCGGTTATCACGGCGGAGACGGTCCACTCAATCCACCGTCGCTGCATCCCGGACCCTGGCTGCTCGGCGGACTCATTCCGATGTTTGTCGGACTTTCGCAGATCATCATCGCGCTGGTTTCCGGTGCGCGCATCATGCCGATGCAGGGCCCGATGCCGCCGAGTGCGCCCCCGCCGAACGGCAGTTCATTTTCCTCAAATTACGGGGCGCCTCCGCAATCCGGGACGCCGCGCCAACACTATGAGGAGCTGCGGCGACCGACGCCGCCGTCCGAAAGAAAAAGCGGGTCGCCGTAGCGGCCCGCTTTTCATGTTGCCCGGCGTCTGCAGCGTCGCTAGCGGCAGGTGACGATTGCCATCGCCCAACCGCTCGCGGTTCGCGTGCGGACGAGATATCCGTTGTCGGTGCGGTCGTAAACGCTGTAGCCCGCTCGGAGCGCGTCGGCTAACGTTTTGAAGACCTGAATCCCGGCCATCGGTCGTCCTTTCTTGCGGCCCCGCCGCATCGTCTACTATAACCAGTAACGGTCGAAATGACGCGAACGTTCACACATTCTTGGCTTTGTCACGGAAAAGTGACATTGCGGGATCGGGCGGTGCACTCGCCAAGTTCGCGAGTATGGGAACCCGGCTCGTCGTCGCGCTCGATGTTCCGACGCTGCAGCGTGCGGAGCGGTTGGTCGAAGCGCTCTCCGGCATCGACGTCATGTTCAAAGTTGGTTACGAAGCGCTCTACGGCTTCGGCGATGCACTGCTTGATCGGCTCGATACCTCCGGCGCACGATATATGCTCGACGTAAAGCTGCATGATATTCCACGTACCGTACACGCCGGCGTTCGCGCGCTCGTGCGAACCGGGGTCGCATTGCTCACCGTGCACGCACTCGGCGGCGCGGCGATGCTCGCTGCCGCAGTCGAAGCAGCGAGCGAACGCGCTGCGGAGTTAGGCATCGAGCCGCCGGGCGTGCTCGCCGTCACTCTTCTCACGAGCATCGCTCCCGAAGATATCAACGAGCTGGGACTGCAAGGCGGCCCGGGTGAAAACGTGATTCGGCTCGCTGCCCTCGCTCGCGATGCGCGCTGTCACGGCGTCGTGTGTTCGGTTGCCGAGGTCGCCGATCTCAAAGCGTTCTTCGGGAACGAGTTTGCGGCGTTGTGTCCGGGGATTCGGCCCGGCGGCAGTTCGCACGGCGACCAACAACGCGTCGCGTCGCCGCGTGCGGCGCGCGACGCCGGAGCCGACTACATCGTCGTCGGCCGGCCGATCGTCGAAGACGCCGACCCGGCGGCGGCCGCGACCGCGATCCTCGCCGAACTGCGCGCATGACGTTGACGCCGGACCGGTTACTCGCCGAATTGGAAACGCGCGGCGCGATTCTGAGCGGACATTTCCGGCTCTCGTCCGGACGCCACTCGAATCGCTTCGTGCAGAAATTTCGCATGCTCGAAGATCCGGCGTTCATGGAGTCGGTCGTCGGGTCGCTACTGGCCGCGATGCCGCCGCTCGACATCGCCTGCGTCGTGTCGGCGGCGGTCGGCGGTATCGTCGTCGGGTACGAGTGCGCGCGGCAGCTCGGTACGCGTGCGATCTTCGTGGAGAAGGACGCCGGCGAACCCCGTCTACGCCGCGGGTTCGTCATCGATCCGGCCGACCGCGTCCTGGTGGTGGAAGACGTCGTAACGACCGGGCTGTCGATCCGCGAAGTGATCGATGTCGTGCACGCGCACGGCGGTGAGGTCGCGGCGGTCGGCGTGCTTGTCGCGCGCGCGCGCGTGGACATCGGCGCGCCGGTGTACGCCTTGCTCGATCTTCCGATCGACTCGTACGATCCGGACATGTGTCCGCAATGTGCGGCGCACGAGCCGATCACGGAGCCCGGCTCGCGCTTTCTTCGCTGACGGGCGTTCCGTCGCGTGAGGGCGAAAATGCGTGCTCTCCGATGGATTATTCCTCACTCGCGCGCTCAGCGGTGCGCACGATGCGCCCGTACAGTGCCGGCACCACGATCGATCAAGCAAAGCGGCGCTATGCGCTCGAGCACATCATCAAACTGTCGTCGAACGAGAACCCGCTCGGCTCGTCGCCGAAGGCGCTTGCGGCGCTCGCATCGATGACCGACGCTCATCTCTACAGCGACGACGATCACTCGGCATTGCGCGAACGGCTCGCTGCGCCGTACGGGCTCGACGTCGAACATACGATCGTCGGACACGGCAGCAACGACATTCTCCTGATGTTCTTCCTCGCGTTCGTGGATGCGGGCGACGAGGTCGTCATGGCCGACCCGACGTTCTCGCTCTTCCCGTCGAACGCGCAACTCGTCGGAGCGACCGCGGTCCGCGTTCCGCTGCGCGACGGCACGCATGATTTGGATGCGATGCTCGCCGCAGTCGGCCCGCGCACCAAAGCGGTGATCGTGTGCGATCCGAACAATCCGAGTTCAACGCACGTCGATCCGGACGACTTTCGACGGTTCACGACGGCGTTGCCGGAACGCATCATGCTCTTCATCGATCAGGCGTATCGCGAGTACATGCCGCCGCGCAGCGTCGAGGGCACCGATTACGTGAAGTCGCGTCCCGCGACGCTCGTGACGCGAACGATGTCGAAGCTCTACGGCCTCGCGTCGCTGCGCTTCGGGTATGGTTTTGCCGCGCCCGAGATGATCGAGCTGCTGCAACGCGTACGCTTGCCGTTCAACGTTTCGCGTCCGGCTGCACTCGCCGCCGGTGGTGCGCTCGACGACGATGCCTTTCGGCTGCGCACGATCGCGATGAACGAAGACGGGAAGGCGTTTCTCGTTTTCGCGTTTGCGCGGCTCGGGCTCACGCTTTATCCGTGTGCGGCGAACTTCGTGGCCGTGCGCGTGCCGCTCGCCGCGGAGGATGCCTACGACGCCCTGCTACGGCGCGGCATCGTCACGCGGTCGGGCGACAAACTCGGGATGCCGTGGTATTTGCGCATCACGATCGGCACGCCCGAACAAAACGTCGCGTTGATCGCAGCGCTCGAAGCGGAGTTGCCTGCCTGGCGGGAGCGCGCGCCCGTGCCCGCATGAATGCGACGCTGATGGTTCGGCGGGCGAGCGTCGACGATCGCGCGTTCGTGCGCGATCTCGGCCGCCGCGTCTCCGTAACGAGCGTCTCGTCGTTGCGCACCGGCTCCCCGCAGCTCGTCGAGGAAGCGTACGAACGGCTCGTCGACTACGTCCTGACGCGCGATCATGCGATCCTCATCGCCTCGGAGCGCGACGTATCGCTCGGCTTCGCGATGGTCGTGTTCGATTTGCCGGAGGAAGTGACGCTCGCGGATCAAGCATTCGTCGCTTACATGGCGGTCGAGCCGGCGATGCAGCGGCGAGGCGTCGGCCGTGCGCTGCTCGACGCGCTCGAAACACTCACACGTGAACGCGGCATCCCGCATCTCTCGCTCATGGTCACCGACGAAAACATCGCCGCGCGCCAACTCTACGAACGTGCGGGCTTCGTGACCGAGCGCCGCCTGGTGACGAAGGCGCTCCAGTGAACCCGCTGGTCGTTCGTCGCATCGGAATCACGGCGCTGGCGCTCGCCGTTGCCGCTGCGGCGGTCGTCATCGGCTTGCGCATCCCGCGTACGCTATCGATCTTTTTGGTCGCGGCGTTTATCTCGTTCGGCGCCTCGCCGCTCGTGATGCAACTGGAACGCAAAATGCCGCGCACGGCAGCGATCGCCGTCGTCTATCTCGGCCTGCTCGGCGCGCTCGTTCTCTTGGCGCTCGTCATCGTGCCGATCACGTACACCCAAGTGGTCGCGCTGGTCAACCACACGAGCGACTACGTCGGCGCATCCGAAGACGGCGTCGCGCAACTGGAGAAGTTCGTTCGTGCGCGCCTCGGCAACCGTGTCGAACTCCCGACGTACGGGCAGGTGCAGGCAGAAGTCGGCAACCGCGTCGGCTCGATCTTTTCGCTGACGCTCGCGTCGCTCGCGACCATCGTCGTGAGCATGCTCAATGCGTTTCTCGTCGGCGCGTCGGCGCTGATTCTTTCGGTTTTTTTCCTTGCGCGCGGGCGCGAAGTGCGACGCGGCCTGCTGGGCCTCGTCCCCGCCTCGCGACGGGCGAAGACGAATGCGCTGCTGGTTGAGGTTTCATCGATTTTCGGACATTTCGTCGCGGGCCAACTGGCACTCTGCGCGATCGTGGGCGCCGCGGTGTGGGCGGCGTTGGCGCCGGCGCATTTCGCGTTCTCGCTGCTGGTCGCGGTTATCTGTGCGATCGGTTATGCGGTGCCGTTCTTCGGCATGATCGTCGCGCAACTGTTCGCGCTCGCGCTCGCGCTCTTGCAAGGCCCGACGATGGCCGTCTATGTTACCGTCGCGGTCTTCATCATCGCCCGTATCGCCGACAGTGTGCTCGTCCCGAAGATCATGGCCGACGCCGTCGGCGTGTCGCCGATCGGCGTGATGTTCGCGGTGTTTGCCGGCGGCGAACTCTTCGGCATGTGGGGCTTGATCCTCGGCATTCCGGCCGCGGCGCTCGTGCGCGTTCTCTTCACCTACTTCATGTTGCCCTGGCTTGTGAAATTGCAGCTTGCGGAACACGGCTTCGACGGCGAAGGCCTCGAGCCGGTCTATCCACCGGTCGACCCGGTCGTCGTGAGCGTGACGCCGGCCTCTACATCGATTCCGGCGCGCTGACACCGCACAGATCGAGTACGCGGGCGAGGACCGTTTGCGTCGCAATCGCGAGCGCAAGCCGCGCGACCGTGCGCTCGCGATCGTTGCTCAGAATGATGCACTCGTTGTAGAACTGGTGGAAATCGGAGGCCACGTCGCGCGCGTATTTCGGCAGTCGATGGGGTGCGCGCGACCGTGCGACGCCGGCGACGACCGCGGGGAACTCCGCGAGCCGTCGCGCAAGCGCGAGTTCGGCGGCTTCTCCAAGCCGTTCGAGGTGCTCGCCGGCGCGTGCCGCCGCGAGGAGCGCGGCGTCGCGGCCGGCGGCTTTGCGAAGCAGCGACGCGATCCGCGCGTAGCCGTATTGCACGTAGAACACCGGGTTGTCGTTCGTCTGTTCCTTCGCGAGCGCCAGGTCGAACGTGAGCGGCTGCTCGATCGAGAGCATGACGAAGAAGAAGCGCGCCGCATCGACGCCGACTTCGTCGATGATGTCGCTCAGGGTGACGATGTTTCCGGCGCGCTTCGACATCGAGACGATCTGATCGCCGCGTTTGAGCGTGATCTGCTGCGCGATCAACGTCTCGATCGCGCCGCTGCGATCGTACGCATCGGCGAGCGAATGCAGCCGTGCGATGTATCCATGATGATCGGGTCCGAGGATGTCGATCACCCGGTCGGCGCGTTGCAACTTGTCGTAGTGATAGGCGACGTCGCCGGCGAAATACGCCGGCCTCCCGTCGGAACGGATGACGACGCGATCCTCGTCGTCGCCGCTCGCCGTCGTGCGCACCCACAGCGCGCCGTCGCGCTCGTAGGTCAAACCGCGTTCGGTCAAGCGCGCGATGCCGGTCGCGATCGCGCCCATGTCGTGCAGCGCTTTTTCGCTTTGCCACAGATCGATCGTCACGCCGAAACGCGCGGCGACGACTTGCTGCTCGAGCACGTTCTCGTCACGTCCGTACTGTCCGAAATAGGGTAGCCATTCGGATTCGCGTGCGTCACGCCAGCGCTCACCGTCCGCTTCGCGGATGCGCCGCGCGATCGGAACCAAATAGTCGCCGGGATAACCGTCGTCGGGAAACGGAAACGCCGGGTCCCACAACTCCCGATACCGCGCATAGAGCGACCGTGCAAGCGTTTCCAGCTGTGAACCCGCGTCGTTGATGATCCACTCGGTGAACACGTCGTAGCCCGCGAAGCGCAGTGTTTTTGCGAGCGAGTCACCGATCGAAAGGGTGCGGCCCTGCACGACGACGAGCGGACCAGTCGGGTTAGCGCTGCCGAACTCGAGCGATATCCGCTGGTTTACCGGCCTGCCGCGACCGTACGCCGGTCCGTCGCGCACGATCGTCGCGATCGTACGCTGCCAGAACGCGGGCACGAGGCGGACGTTGATGAAGCCGGCGGTGGCGGTCGCTTCGGCGACGGTCGAACGCACGGCGGGATCGCCGAGAACGTCGTCGATGAGTGCGCCGGCGACCGCTTGCGGCGCGGTTCTCGCGGTCTTCGCCAAGCCGAATGCGACGTTCGTCGCGACGTCGCCGAACTCGACGCGGCGCGGTGCCTCGAACAGCACGACGGGGTCGCCGCCGGGATAGCGTGCTTCGGCCGCCGCACGAAAGCGTGTTGCGAGTTCGTCGAGTGTCAGCAGCGTGGCCGTGGAATGCACGCCACCATCTTCGCCGCGCGGCGCACGAGTTTCTGCGATCAGTGGTGGTAGGGCTCGCCGTGCGCGATTTTCGCCGCGCGATAGAGTTGCTCGAGGACGAGTGCGCGAGACCATTCGTGCAACAGTGTGAGCCGCGAGAGCGACCAGCGCACGTCGGCGCGCCCGAGCAGTGCCGGGGATGCGCCGAAGGTTCCGGCGATCACGAACGTGACACGCGACGTCCCCTCGAGCGCGAGCGCGGCCAACCGCGCAGCGAGCTCATCGCTCGCGAGTTGCGCGCCCGTGCGTTCGAGCAGCCAGACGTGATCCGCCGGCGCGAGGAGGCGGAGGATCGCGTCGCCCTCGACCAGCGTCGCGCGCGCCGGATCCGCGCCGTCGGCAGCCCGCACCTCGACTTCTTCAAGGCGATGGTAGGGGCGTAGCCGGCCGCGAAAGTCCGCGACGGCGGCCGCCAGATACGGCTCGCGGATCCGGCCGACCGCGATCACCCGCAACTGCATCGTCGGGCATTCGGCGCAACTCAGCGCCCGACCGGCGGAAGCGGCCGTCGCCGCCTTCGACGACCTCGCCCGCTGCGAGCATTTCGCCGAGCAGCGCGAGCGCGAGCGCGGCCGGAAGGCCGCTTGACGCGACAAGCTCGTCCGCGCCGGCCGGAGCTTCGTCGAGTCGTGCGAGAACGCGTTCGGCAGGGGTCGCGGGCGGAGCAGGCTCAGGGCCGCAGGCGGTCCTAGCCGGGGCGAGCCCGAGCGCCGCCAAGACGTCGGCGGCATCGCGGACGAGCGTTGCGCCGTCGCGCAAGAGCGCGAGGCAGCCGGCGACTTTCGGCCGCGCGACGTCCCCCGGAAATGCCATAACCGGCACGGCGCGATCCGCCGCCCACGACGCGGTGTTGAGGGCGCCGCTGCGCAAGGCGGCCTCCACGACGACCACACCGTCGGCCAGCGCCGCGACGATCCCGTTGCGCGCGAGGAACTGCGAGGGAAAGGCTGGATGGTGGGGTGGATACGGGGAGACGACGGCGCCGCCGCCGTTGATCATGCGACGCGCAAGTTCGGCATTGCGCGGAGGGAAGAATCGCTCGTGTCCCCCGCCGAGGACGCCGATCGTCGGCGCGGCGGCGTCGAGCGCGCCTTCGTGTGCGGCGGCGTCGATGCCGAGCGCGAGCCCGGAGATTACGCAGACGCCCGAGCGCCCGAGGTCGGTCGCCAAGCGCTGCGCGAGCCGCCGGCCATCTTCCGAGGGGGCGCGCGTGCCGACCACCGCGACCGTCGGCCCGGCGAGCGCGGCCAACGATCCGGCCACCCACAGGCCGTCGAGCGCGGTGCCCTCGAGCCGCCCGAACGCATCATCCGCGAGCTGCGCTCGGGTGCAATAACGGCGGAGCGTGGCGTCCATCCCCGCACGATCACGACGGGCCGGCGAAGAACAAGGCCAGGAATCCGCCGTGTGCGTGGGAATAGCGAGGCGCGAACCCGCACCGGACGTACCAAAGGGCGCGGTCGGGACACCAAGAGAGGGAGACCCATGGCAGCCGAGGCCTACTGCGTGAAGTGCAAGACGAAGCGCGAGATGAAAGACGCGACTCAAATCCAGATGAAAAACGGTCGTCCGGCCACAGAAGGTAAGTGCCCGGTGTGCGGCACGAAGATGTTCAAAATCGGAGCCGCTAGCTAGCGGCGCGAGAGCCGCCCCGACCGTCGTTGGACCTAGCGTGTATAATCAGCATAAACCACAACATCTTGTGGTTTATGCTACGGGGGTCGCGACCTGATCTGTCCTACTTGCCGGAAGAGCGAGACTCGCGTCGTCGATTCGCGCGACGACGAAAACGTGGTTCGCCGGCGACGCGAATGCTTGGCGTGCAAACATCGCTTCACGACATACGAGCGCATGGAAGCACCACGCCTGTTCGTCGTGAAAAAAGACGGCCGGCGCGAGCAATATAATCGCGATAAAATCTTGACGGGTTTACGCCGTTCGTGTGAGAAACGACCGGTTTCCGATGCCCAGATGGAAGAGATCGTGGCGTCGCTCGAACGTGAGCTCTTCGCTCGCGGCGAGAACGAAGTGCCGTCGTCGCTCGTCGGCGAGAAGTTGATGGAAGCGCTAAAAAAGCTCGACCCCGTCGCGTATATCCGTTTCGCGAGCGTCTACCGCTCCTTTCGCGACGTCGAGAGCTTCCAAGCCGAACTCGCCGACCTCCTCAGTAAGTGACGGTCACGATCGCCGTGCTCCGCCTGCCGGAAGGCGCCGGGCTGCCGCTGCCGTCGTATATGAGTGCCGGTGCGGCCGGTGCCGACGTGTGCGCCGCCGTCGCCATGCCGATCGTCTTGCCGCCCGGCGAACGTGCTCTTATACCGGCGGGCTTCGCGCTCGAGATACCGGAAGGCTACGAGGTGCAAGTACGTCCGCGTAGCGGGCTCGCGCTACGCGCGGGCGTCACGCTGCTCAACTCCCCCGGGACGATCGACAGCGACTATCGCGGTCCGGTCGGGGTGCTGCTCGCAAATTTCGGCCGCGAGCCGTTCACCGTGCAACGCGGCGATCGTATCGCGCAACTGATCGTCGCGCCCGTCGCGCGTGCCGTATTCGCGGAATGCGATGCCTTCATCGGAAGCACGCGCGGCCACGGCGGCTTCGGCAGCACCGGGCTCGCCGGCGAGATCGTGCCGTGAACGTGTATGTCGTCGGCGCCGGCGCCGTCGGCCGGTATCTCGGCGAAGCGCTGCGCGTCGCAGGGAACCACGTCACGTATGCGCCGCGCGAACGCGAAGCAGTCGTTCCGCTGCCGGTCGACCTCGCCCTCGTGACGGTCAAGGCCTACGACACGCCCGGCGCGATCGCGACGCTGCAGGGCGCGCTCGCCGACGCGCCGGCGGCGACGATCGTCACGCCGCAAAACGGCGTCGGCAACGAAGAATTGCTCGCCGCCGCGTTCGGCGCGGACCGCGTCGTCGCGTGTGCGCTGACCGTCCCGGTCGAGTCGGGCCGCGACGGCGGCGCACCGGTCGCCGCGAACGGCGGCGGCATCGCGTTCGCCCCCGTCGGCGCGTCGAGCGCGCATAACTGGCTGCTGGCGACGTTTGAAGCGGCCGGTTTGCCGGCCAGCGCCGCAGCCGATTACCGTTCGCTCAAGTGGTCGAAACTCGCGCTCAATAACGTCGCGAACGCGTCGTGCGCGATCCTCAACGTGTTGCCCGAGCGCCTGGTGCACATGGGTGACGCTTTCGAACTGGAGATTCTTGCGATTCGCGAAGTGCGGAACGTGATGCGCGCGACCGGTATTGCATCGATGGATCTGCCGCGTTATCCGGTGCGTGCATTGCAAAGTATCGCGACGTTGCCGGGACCGATCGCGCGCGGATTGCTCGCGAACCGCATCGCCGGCGCACGGGGACGAAAGCCGCCCTCGTTGTTGCTCGATCTGCGTGCCATGAAGAATCATACGGAAGTCGAGGTGCTCAACGGCGCCGTCGCGCGCGCCGCGCTCGCGAGCGGCGTACGTGCGCCCGTGAACACGGTGCTCGCCCGCATCGTGAGCGATCTGGCGCAGATGCCGCAGCTCTGGGCAAAGTACCGGGAGCGGCCCGATGCGCTTACCGCCGAAGTCGACGCCCAAATCGCTCGCACCGCACACGGAGGATCGTATGCGACATCCCAACGTTCCTGAGTCGCTCGACGGGTGGAGCATCCTGCATCGTATGTTTCGCTTCGACCGGCGGCGCTGGGATGCGCTGCCCGGCGAACGGCAAACGGCGATCGCCGACGAAGCGATAACGCTGATCGACGAGTTGGGGACGGATCCGGATACCGACTGCGGCCTCGTGCAACTGCTCGGTGACAAGGGCGACGTGATGCTCACCCACTATGCCCGTTCGTTCGACGCGCTCGGCATCGCGCAAGCGCGGGTCGACAAACTGGTATTGCGCGATTATCTCGAGCCGCTCGGTTCGTACGTGTCGGTGCTCGAACTCGGCCTCTACGGCGACACGGGAAAGATTCACGCCGACTTGCGCGATCGTGGGCTCAAGCCGCATTCCGACGATTGGAACGCGGCGTTCGGCGAGGCACTCGCGGGGACGGCGCGCGATCCGCGCAACGCCGCGCGACTCGTCGCACGAATTCCAAAACGTCGCTACACGTGTTTTTACCCGATGAATAAAAAGCGCGACGCCGCCGACAACTGGTACACCCTGCCGTTCGACGAGCGGGCGAAACTCATGGTCGAACACGGCAAAGTCGGGCGTTCGTATCACGGGCTCGTCACGCAGGTAATTTCCGGCTCGATCGGCTTCGACGATTGGGAGTGGGGCGTCGATCTCTATGCCGACGAGCCGCTGGTCTTCAAGAAGCTCGTCTACGAGATGCGGTTCGACGAGGCGTCATCGCGCTTCGGCGAGTTCGGGCGCTTTTGGACCGGGATGCAATTCGCGACGGCCGAGTTGCCCGTGTTTCTCGCGGGTCACCATTCGCCGCAACTCGAGTCGCGCGAACCCGCGCTTTCCCGATAGCTCAGCCGAAGAGCGCATCGCTGCTGGTCGGCTGCGTGCTGGCAAGCGTACGTCCCGGCGGTTGCGCATGGTGCGGGGGACTGATGCCGCCGCGACGCCGCACCTGGTGTAGCGCGGGCTGCGGCAATGCGTTTTGGAGCAACCATTGGTGGACGCGTGCGCGCACGGCCGCGAAGCGGCGCGACGGATACCGCTGCGCGCGCTGCGGGCACGTCCCGCCGAAGCGGCCGACGCGTACCCGATTCCCGCTGGAGAGCGCGTACCGCGCTGCCATGCGCGTCTGGCGCGCTGGCCGGGTGGAGAACCGCCTGGAGGTCAACCATCGGCAGCCGGCGCTCGGGGCGCACGGGATGCTGACTTGCCTGCATCACCTCGATAACCTCGAGACGCTGTGTGTTGCTTGTCACCGGGAAACGACCGCCGCGACACGGCCCCGGCGCTCGGCCGCAACGGAGCATCCGCCGATACCAACGGTATGACGGCGGATGCTCGCGGGGTGCGAGCGAGCGAAGCGACGAAGCTTCCGGTTGTGCGGAAAGGCGAACGTTGAGCAACAACGTCCGGAACGAGGCCGCCGGCGGCGTCCCGGATTACGAGCGCGATGAAGCGGTTCTTGCGGCGTACGAGAACGCGAAGCTTCGTTACATTCGCGCGATCACGCAGGACGCCGAAACGAAGTTGCGCGACGCCTTTGCCAAACGCCGCGAAGCGATCAACGAAGAGATCGCGAACCTGCGCGCACTCGCAAAGACGCGCCAAGAGGTCGCCGGTGCGACGGCTGCGAGATACGCGACGAAGCTACCGAATCGCGTCCGGAAGACCGGGGTTCGTCCGCCTTCGTTCTGGGAACGCGTGCGCACGTTCAACAGCGTCGACTGCTCCTATCGCGAGGCTGCGAACGCGGCTGAAGAACTCGATGAGGCCAACGAGTTGCTGCGAAAGCGGCGCGACCGGCTCGACGCGATGGAACGCGAGACGCGGCGCTCGATCTACCTGCGCGAAGAAGCCGTCCGCAAAAAGCTGCAAACGCCCGAGGGTCTCGCGGCGTTGCACACCGATCCGATGGTGAAGGCTGCGTTCTCGAAGATGCAAGGCGTGATGAACGAACGCGCAAAGTACGACGAGCGCGTCAAGCGCGGCGACGTTCCACCTGAAGAAGCGCGCGATCGGGAGATGGCGCAACGCGGACAACTCTTCGCGAAAGTTCCGTTGCAAGGCGTGATGATCGCACGTATCGCGCGCTACGGGTCGCTCGAATACTACGTGCTTCGCGACCTCGCGAACCGAGAATGCCTACTCTCGTGCGACCCCGCGCTCGAGCCGCTGCGCGATGTCGTGTTCGATATCTCACGCTCGGCTGCTGGCTGCGAAGCGTCGCTGCGGCACACGTCCGATGGCGTACCGCTGCGCGTCCTCGATCATCTCAAGGCGTGCTTCTCCGGTAACGACGCGACGGATTTGTTCGCGCGCCATCGTGCTGCGCTGCGCACCGACCGCGCGACGCAGAAGACGCCGCCGCGCGACGAGAGCGAGGCCGAGATGATCGCGATGCTCGGACTCCTCGCGCGAGCGGTGACGGCGCGCTCGCCGCAGTCTGCGGACGGCGGGGCCCCGGCGGCGTAGCGCCGCGTCCGTTACGCGGTGATCGGCGTTTTGAGACGCTCGAGCATCTTGAGCGCACGTTCTTCCGAAAGCGGTCCGGCCTCGGGGCTGTAGCGCGGTGATTCTTGCTGAGCGAAGCTGTGCGCCGCGCCCGGATAGACGTAGATTTCGCCGTCTTTTCCGGCCAACGCCGCACGAATCTGCTCGACTTGCTCGAGCGGCACGGCCGCATCGACTTCGCCGTAGTGAAAACTGAACGGTGCCGTGATGTTGCCGGCTTCCGCCAGATCAACGTGCATCGCCGTACCGTGAAACGTTACCGCGGCGTCGGCGCCGAGGCGAATGAGCCCGAGCATCGCCAAACGTCCGCCGAAACAGTAGCCGACCATCGCAAATTTTCCGTTCCATGCCGGCATCGTTTTGAGATAATCCAGCACAGCGCGGACGTCGGCGAGACCGAAATCCACGTTCCAGTCGTCTTTGCGCTTCGACGCCTCGGCTTGACGGTCGAGGGTAAGCGGACCGGGAGCGGTACGCCAGAACGGATCGGCCGAAATGACGATATAGCCGTGGCTCGCGTAACGATCGATTGTCGCCTGCATGCCGTCGGTGTTGCCGTAGATCGATGGAACGAAGACGAGCGCCGGCAAATCGTTGCCCGGCGCGGTTGCCAGGACGGCATCAATTAGGTGTCCGTCGGAGGTCGGAATCGAGATCGCTTTCGCCATAGTGTCGCAACTTTTCGCTCCGGGCCCGTCCGATGCCCTTGGCGTAACGTTCATAGGTTGGTTCAGGCCGGGGTGGGTGCCGTTGCGAGTCGGGGGAAAAGCGCGCGGGCCGTGCCGGCTCGATCATGTCGCGTTGTTCGTTTGAAATCCCTCGAAGTCTTGAATGTTTTGCTTCGCTTCGGCGATGCTTTCGCCGCTCGTGAACGGTGTGAGCCACGCCGGCGAGATCGAAGTAGAGGGTGGCGATCTGCTCACGAATCTTCTCAGCACGTTCAACCGGGTCTTCGTCTCGGTCTCGCGGCACCACCGCTTCGAGGCATTGTGCGACGAACGGCAGCGTGCCGCCGCCGTGCGAAGCGATGAAACGGAGATCGGGGTAACGGCCGATCGTGTCGGAGTCCAACAGGCTCACGATCGTGCGCGTCGTGTCGAACGGGAATTCGATCAATGATGGCGGATGGCCGAGGGACAGTTGGAGTGCCCCGAGCGAATGCGTCGGATGAACGAATGCCACGGCTCTGCGGTGATGAAGTTCATCGAGGACCTGGGCGAAGTGCGGATCGCCGAGATACATGCCGCCGTAGTTCGTCATGAAGACGACGCCGTCCAACTTTAGCTCGTCGAATGCACAGGAAAGCTCTTTGATTGATGCCGGAACGTCCGGCATCGGCAGCGTTGCGAAGCCGCCGAACCGTTTCGGATGGTCGCGGACGATGGCCGCGAGCTCGTCGTTGAGACGGCGTGCCAGCTTCACCGCGTCAGCGCCGTGCCAGAACTGCAGGCTTGGCGATGGCAGCGACAGGATGCCCGTCGCGATCCCATCGCGGTCCACGTCCGCAAGACGCGAATCGACACTCCAGGGCGGTAACGGAAAGCCCAACTCGCCCAAGCCGATCCCCGCTTCGCTCAGCGCTTTTCGATAGGTGTCCGGGATGAAGTGGGCGTGCACGTCGATCGTCGTCACGGAGATTCGGTTCCCGGAATCGGCGCTCAACGAACGTTCCGAAGAGTTAAACCTGATACGGAGAAAGAGTTCGTCGATGTACACGATGGCCGCATCGATCGACGTCAACCCGGCGGGTCGCAGCGTCGAGCTCACGCGTGACCACGTATGGCGCGGCTTGGTCATGAAGGCCGAGAACGCGTTACCGTTCGTTCCGGCCATGCAGGAATGCACGGTCGTCAGTCGCTTCGAGCACGGACTCGTGCGAACGATTGCTCTTCGCGGCGAGCGGCTGACGGAGCGCGTAACGTTCACACCGCAGGTGCAAGTGCTGTTCGAACGTACCGCTGAGAACGGAATGCCGGCCGGTTGGATCGCAAACATTTTGAGCGAAGGCGAACGCGGCTTGCTGCTCACGTTCATGATCAATATCGTGCTGCCGGGCGTGATGCCCGGTTCGAGCGAGGAGCAGCAGCGCGGCGAGACGGTCAAGGCATCATACGTGGACGCGATCGAAACGACGTTGCATACGATGCGCTCACTTGCGGCCGAGGGGGTTCTGTCGCAAACGGGCATGGGGGCCGGTGCTTGAAACGCTCGTACGGTGCCATGGCTGTGGCCATGGCAGCGTCGCTCGCCGTCATGCTCGGCGTCTGCGCTCCGGCGGTCGCTCTCGACCCGTATGACATCAACGTGATCACGCCGCTGACGGGCATCGGCGCCTTCATCGGCAAGAACGAGGCCGCTGCGTTGAGCCTCGTTGAAAAGAACGTCAACGACGCCGGCGGCGTGCGCGGTCGGCAAATCCACTTCGTCGTCGCCGACGATCAAAGCAATCCGCAGATTGCCGTTGCGCTGCTCAACGGACTGATGGCCAAGAAAGTGCCGATCGTTCTCGGCTCGACTCTCGCGGCGATGTGCAGCGCCATGCTTCCGCTCCTCGAGAATGGTCCGGTGGACTACTGCTTTTCGTCCGCCGTTCATCCGCCCAAGGGCTCGTACATGTACTCCGGCAACTTGTCGACCGGCGATCTCATCGCGATCTTGCTGCGTTACTACCGTGAGCGCGGGTGGAAAAAAGTCGCGCTGATCGTTACGACCGACGCGAGCGGGCAAGACGGCGACCGTGGCGTCGATGCGGCTCTGGCTACGCCGGAAAACAAAGCCGTCGCGCTCGTCGATCGCGAGCATTTCAATGCGGGCGATCTAAGTGTAGCCGCGCAGATTGCGCGAATCAAAGCGAGTGGGGCACAAGCGCTGATCGTCTACGCGGCCGGTACGCCGCTCGGTACCGTCTTGCACGGGCTCTCGGACGCGGGCCTCGAAGTACCCGTTGGAACCACGTCGGCAAATCTCTCCTACGCGGCCATGAAACAGTTCGCGGATATCTTGCCGAGAGACTTGTACTTCGTTGCGCCGCCGGGTGTCGCGTACGATGCAATCTCTCCCGGACCGTTGAAGGATGAAGTACGAACGTTCGTTGAGTCGTCGAAGGCAGCAGGCCTGCACGCGGACATCGGCTTAATCGCCGCGTGGGATCCCGCGATCATTACCGTTGCAGCGCTCAACACCATCGGCTTCGGTGCGACCGCGGTGCAGATGAAAGCGTTCATCGACCATCTGCACGGCTTCGCGGGCGTTTACGGCATCTACGACTTCCGCGATGGGAGCCAACGCGGGCTCGCGCCGTCCAATGGTATCGTGGTCAAATGGGATAGCGCGCGCGACTACTGGGTTCCGGTTAGTAAATTCGGCGGCTCCCTCTGAGGGAGCCGATCCGCCGGCTGGCCGGAAAGGTCGCTATCGTTACGGGCGCGGCGAACGGTCTCGGCCGCCGCTACGCGCACGCGCTCGCGACGGAAGGAGCCGACGTCATGCTGTGCGATATCGCGGACGCTTCCGGCGTTGCCGAAGACCTTCGCCGCTACGGCGTGCGGGCCATCGCGACGTCATGCGACGTCGCCGAGCCGGCCGCGATCGCCTCGTGCGTCGAGCAGACGGAGCGCGCCTTCGGGGGCGTCCATATTCTGGTCAACAACGCCGCCCTCATGGGCCCATCATCGCGGCCGTTCGAAGCGATCACTACTGCCGAATGGGATCGCTTGATGGCGGTCAACGTGCGCGGCCCGTTCGAATTCGTAAAGGCGGTGCTGCCGATCATGCGCCGGCAACGCTACGGGAAGATCGTCAACATCTCGTCGGGCATGGTCTTCAAAGGAAGTCCGTTCTTGCTCGATTACGTCGCGTCGAAAGGCGCGATCATCGCGATGACGCGCGCGATGGCCCGCGAGTTGGGTGCGGACGGGATCGGCGTCAACTGCATCGCCCCGGGACTCGTGCTGACCGACGGTGCCAAGGCCGTCGCGCAAGCGGCAGCGCAGATCGCAATCGATACGCGCAGCTTCAAGCGCGAGCAGACGCCCGACGATCTCGTCGGAGCGCTCATCTTCTTTTCGTCGCCGGAGAGCGACTTCATCACCGGGCAGACCGTCGTCGTCGACGGCGGCTCAGCCATGCACTAGCGGAGACCGCAGATGCCGTTCGTCGAAGTCCAACACATGGTCGGACTCTTTAGCGAAGAACAAGTTCATTCGCTGATCCGCGATATCACCGACGCCTACGTTCGCATCGGCGGCGAAGGAATTCGTCCTAACGTCACCGTCGTCGTCAACGAAGTGGCGGACGGCTATTGGGGCAGCGGCGGCGATATCAAGACCATTCGAAGCGTCGAGGCCGAGCGCGCGCGCCGCGCGGCCCTGTCATGAATGTGTTTCTTCCACCGCACGCCAGCGATTGTTGCTGTCTCGCCTTCCCTCGATCCAGCGCTTCATATCTTCGTGCGCGGTGCTCGCCATCGAGTCGCTGATGTCTCGCACATTCGGAGGGTCTACCGTAAACTCCAGGAGCAAGACATTTTCAACGTGAGCGTCCTTCAACCGCTCCGCGTTTCATCTTGCGTCGATTTATTGACCGACAAGGAGAGATGAACGAAAATCGACTGAGGATTTGCTTGAAACTCTGCTTGTTTCTTCGCCTCGGCAAAATTGAAAAACGCCAACGCGCTTCCATCGTCTAAAGCATAAAATGCGTGTCCCAATTCGAGCCATTCTCCGCCTAGGTATTCTCGCTCAATGTACATAGCGACCAGTGGAAGACCAATACTATTTTCATAAAAGTGTTTCGTCGTTTCGTGGTCATCCGTCGTATAAGCGTGGTGATGCAACCGCGTCGGAAGAACTCTTAACGGCGTTTCACGGTGGCTCTGGTGGAGCAGTACGGTGATCGCATCACGCCTGTAAACCTGGACGTTCGCGACGAAGAAGCCGCAAAGGCCGCGGTGCAGCAAGCCATGGACGCGTATGGGCGGCTCGATGTGCTGGTGAACAACGCTGGTTATCAACGTAATGCTCCATTTGAGCAGATAACGCCCCAGGAGTTTCGCGACGTGTTCGAGACCTGTCTGTTCGGCATGGTGTACACAACGCGCGCAGCAGTGCCGGTGATGCGCAAGCAGAAGAGCGGGCACATCTTCCAGGTGTCGTCGATTGGAGGGCGTGTAACGATACCGGGCAACTCTCCGTATCACGCAGCGAAATGGGCGGTGGGCGGCTTCAGCGACTCGGTTGCAGCCGAGGTTGCTGTCTTTGGGGTGAAGGTGTGTACGCTCGAGCCTGGCGGCATGCGCACGAACTTTGCGCAGAGGGCAGGCGAGAAGTTACCGCAGTTGCTGCCGGAGTATGAACCGTCGGTCGGCGCAGTTTACAAGATGCTGGCTGCCGAGCGCGGCAGTTCGCAGAGCGATCCAAAGAAGATTGCCGACGTCGTGGTTAAGCTTGCGAATACAGAGGACGTTCCCAAACGGCTGGTCCTTGGCAAGGCTGCAGAGACGTACGTGAAGCAGACCGAGACGGCGCGTGCGGAGGAGCCGGCAAAGTATCGCGACCTGACACGATCGACGGGCTTCCCGGATGCGTCGTAGACTTCTACATTTGTTCGACGGCGCGCGTCAACGGCAGAACGGTGAGCGCGCGCAGCTTCGCCGTAAGACTCGCTGAGGTACGCCGGCGCGGGACTTGCGCGGATCAAAAATGGTACGCCCCGCATACGGTAGCATTGAGCGCGCCGCTGTCGAGGCGGACGGCCGCATCGAACGCGAATTGACGGCATTCGTCTCGCGCGTAACGACCATCACGGCTTGATATGGAAGTCCGGTTCAGGTCCGGTATTGTTCTAACGTCGCCGGTATGAATAGCTCCTCGTCACGTAATGGAGACCGCGAAAGACCCTGCGCGGAATGATAACGGACGAACGCGTCGAGCGTTGCGCGGTTTTGCGCCACGCCGTAGGGCCAGAAGTCTGCGCCCATGTGTCTAACGGCATCTGCACGTGCGGCCGTCACCCATGGGATCATCACCTGGATCGAGGTCTCATCCGCAAGCCGCTCCATGCACCGTCGCCGCGACTCGGCGAAGGCCTTGTACACGTTGACGGCGAGCCACGGAAGTTCGTCCATCAGGGTCTTTCGGATCGCCAGGACGTGCATGATCGGAAAGATCTTCGTGCGGTCGTAGTACGCCATTTCGACCGGCCGCGGGTCCGGAAACAGGCGCCGAATCGACGGATGACCTTCGGCATGAAGACGCGGCTCGCGTGGCGCGAGCAGTGCGTCGATCTTGCGAGCCAGAAAATGCTGCGTTAACGTCTCCGACGGCGAGATGCTCTCGATTTCCACATCCCCCGGCGGTGTGAACCCGGACTTTTCGCGGCGACCCGCGTCTTCGACGCCCCCGGTGCGCCAGCGAATATCGCCTGGTCCGACGCCGTAGTCGTCCGCGAGAAGACCGCGGACCCAAACGGCGGCCGTCACCTGATACTCCGGAACGCCGACGACGCGACCGTTCAAGTCTTCCGGTCCGTTGATCCCCGCGTCGGCATGAACATACATCGCTGAATGCCGGAACATGCGCAGCGGAAACACGGGAATCGCGCGGTACGCGCACTGGCCGAGCGAGGTCACGATCGCGTACGTGCTCAAAGACAATTCGACGACGTCGAACTCCTCGTGGTCGAACGCGCGAATGAACATCTCCTCGACCGACAGCGTAAAATACGAAACGTCGCAGCCGTCGATGCCGATGTCGCCCGTCGCCAACGGGCGCGTCCGATCGTAATCGCACGTCGCGACGCTCAAGGGTACCGATCGCAATTAAACGAGGGCCGAGTCGAACGCCGGGGCGACCGCTCGAGAGAACAAGCGCATCGAAGGAGCCGCCGCTTCAAGCGGCATGTCGTTGAAGTTGACTTGCAACGACGCAATCTCGAATGGGCCGGAGCGCGCGGTGAACGCGTGTATTTGCTCGATGACCTCCTTCGGCGTTCCGACCCACGCCGAACCTTCCGCGACCTGCGACTCGAATGAGTCGGCTTTGAGCTTGGCGATAATCTTGTCATAGCCGGGGTAGTCCGCCGATGACGCACCCTCGGTCCAATCGCCGGCTGCATCGACGAGCGAGCGAATATACCGGTTGAGAGGGCCGCGGGCAATCTCGGCGGCCTTGCCCGGCGTTTCGTGAACGAACATGTGAAAGGCGAGCATGACGCGACCGTCGCCGGGGTGTCCAGCCGCCCGCCAGGCTTCACGATAGACGCCGATCAGGCGCGCCATTTGGCCACCCCCGACGGGAATCGCCATGATGCCGTGCCCCTGGCGGCCGGCGTTGACGAATGAACTTTCCGTGGCTAACGCCGCGACCCAGAATGGCGGTCGCGGCGTTTGCGTCGGTCGGGGCAGCGATGTCGTCTTCGGGAAGGAATGGAACGCGCCGCTCATCGCAACGTCTTCGTCCTCGAGCAGGTGCCGCACCGTCTCGAACCCTTCATCGAATGCCATGCGGCTGTCGTCCAGCCGTTTGCCGAAGCGCGAGAACTCGTGCGGCAGGAACGCGCGTGCGAAACCGACCTCAAGTCGACCGTTCGATATCGCATCGACCATGCCGATCTCCCCAGCGAGTTTGAGGGGGTGGTTGAAGATCGGCAAGACTGCGCCGGTGATGAGGCGGATCTGTTTGGTGCGTTGCGCAGCGGCAGCCAAAAAGAGCAACGGATTTGGCGAATAGCCGCCGTACGGATGGAAGTAGTGTTCGACCATCCGCAGATGATCGTAGCCGAGTTCGTCCGCGAGCTCGCTGAGCTCCAGTACGTCCGAGAAGTACGACGCCGCCGGCACTTCGCGCGGTCCGACGCAGGGGAAGAACTGTATGCCGAAGTCCATGGTTAGTTGCTCCCGTCGTTGCAACGATAGGCGCCGAGCGCCGTAATGAGGGGCACGTCGTCGTCGAGGGAATCGGATTGAGTCGCGGTGGGGTAGTCGGGGACGCCCATGCATGAAACATAGTTCCGAGCGCAGAATCGCGCAACGAGAGTTCTTCTGCACCCCAGAATGAACCGTAGGATGAAGGTCGATGCCTCGATCTGCCGCCCAGCCGGCCTACCCGATTCAATCCGTGGACCACGCGCTCGTGCTGCTCGACCTGTTCGCCGAACGGCGGCGCCTGACGATCGGGGAGGTCGCGAGGCATCTGGATGTTGCTCCGTCGACCGCATCGCGCCTCGTGGCGATGCTGCAAGCGCACGGCTACGTTATACGCGAGGACGATTCGCGCGCATACGTCGTTGGAGCGAAATTGCGGGATGTAGGGCTAGCTGCCGTGCGCGAGTTGGATATCCGGCCGCAGATGCGGCCCTACCTCGAGGCGCTTTCGGCGGATACCGGTGAAACGGTACAAGTCGGCGTACTGCAGGGCCAGACTGTCGTCTTTCTCGACTGCGTCGAGGGGTGGCACAGTCTGCGCGTCTCGTCGCGGGTAGGTGAATTGCTCCCGGCCCACAGTCTCTCGACCGGTAAGGCGCTGCTCGCGGAACTCACTCACGAGGATTTTATCGGCCTCTATCCGCGCGAAGAGCTGCAGCGTATGACGCGTCGCACCATGACGAGCCGCAGCATGCTGCAACGTGAACTCGCCCTCGTTGCAAAGCGCGGCTATGCCACCTCGTTCGGCGAAAGCGTCGACGACATCTCGACCGTCGCGATGAGCGTGCGTGACGTGATCGGTCGCGTACGAAGCGCCCTGAGCATCGCGGCGCCGGCGTCCAGGCTCACTTCCAAGAACGTCGACAAGTACGCTACGACGCTGCGCCGCACAGCGCATGCCATCGGGGCCAGCCTGCTCTAGTTCAGCGGCCGTTCTGTTTAGCAGAATAAATGCGCTTGACGTGAACCGCTCCACGGTAGAGGATTCTTCCAATTTGAACGTTGCTGCTTTCCGGGAAGACGTGCTCCCCGTGACCGGTCACGGGAGCGATGCAACGCCCCGATCGCCCGGCCACAAGTCGGTAACGGAGCGATTCGCCCTGCGATGACATCGAAAGCGAGGACATTGATGCGCCGATTCCTCATCGCTCCATTACTTGCGCTCTTTAGCCTGCTCGCACTTTCCGCTGGACGGGCACCCGCAGCCGACATATCGCCCTATAGAATCAATGTGATTCTGTCGTTGACAGGACCCGGCGCGTTCGTTGGGCAGACCGATCAACACGCGCTTGCGGTCTTTGAGGCGCTGGTCAACAAACAAGGCGGTATCCGCGGGCGGCCGCTGCAACTCGTGTTCTCGGACGACCAGGGCAGTCCGCAAAACGTCGTGCAGCTGGCGACGCAGATCCTAGCTTCGAAGCCGACGGTTGTTTTTGGGCCGAACTTCGCGGGGCTGTGCAACGCAACGGCTCCGCTTTTCCAGAATGCCAAAACGCTGAACTGGTGCTTCTCGCCGACGTTTTATCCCCCGCTCGGCGGCTATGTCTATCCGTCCCTTGCGGGATCGAAAGACTTGATGCGCGTGCAGGTACGCTACATGCGGGACCGCGGAATCAAGCGCCTCGCGATTCTGTCGACCACAGATGTCAGCGGCCGGACGGGCGAGAGCGACTTGATCGAGGTGCTTAAGGAGCCCGACAACCACGCGGTAACGCTGGTCGCCGACGAAGTGTTCGGCGCGACCGACGTCGGCGTTGGTGCGCAACTCGCCAAGATCAAGGCGGCGACGCCGGACGCCGTCATGATCTGGACGGCGGGGCCGCCGCTCGGAACCGCGCTGACCGGCGTCCGTGACGCGGGGCTCGATGGACTGGCGATCTTCGCGGCAAGCTCGGCGATGGTCTGGTCGCAGATCACCGGCCTCTCAGCGGTGCTTCCCAAGACACTGTATTTCGTTGGCTTCGGCTTCAACTCGGATCACGGCCGCAACGCGGCGGCTTCGCGCAAGCTCAAGACCTTCGACGATGCGGTTACCGCCGCGGGGATGCATATCGATGGTGTGACGGGCCTGGCGTGGGACGGCGCGTCGATCGTGATCGACGCGCTGCGGGCGCTCGGCACGGACGCCACGGCCGAGCAGCTGCGGGCGTGGGTCGCGGGTCAGCGGGGTTACCCGGGGATTTCCGGCATTTACGATTTCCACAACGACATGCACGGACTCGGAGTGGACGACGTCTTGATCGTGCGTTGGGAGCCGCAGAAGCAGACGTGGGTTTCCGCGAGCAAGTTCGGCGGCGCCCCGCTGTAACGCTGAGGCCACCTCGAGAAGTTCGGTTTGTCGCTGCGCGCCCACGTTCGTTACGTCCGTCGATAGAGCAGTGCCTCGCTGACGTGATCGCGGGTGAGCCGTTCCGTGCCGGCGAGGTCAGCGATCGTACGCGCGACGCGCACGATGCGGTCGAAGCTGCGCGCGCTCAGCCGTTCGCGCTGCATCACGCCCTCGAGCAGCGCCGATGAAGACGCGTCGAGAGCCGCGTGGGTACGCAGGCCGTTCCCGTCGAGATGCGCGTTCAACGCGCGCTGGCGCGTACGCTGACGGGAACGGGCAGCGACCACACGCGCGCGAACGTCCGCCGAAGATTCGTTGCATTGGGCCGTTGCGAGTTGGTCGTACGGAACGCGCAGGACGTTGACGTGCAGGTCGATACGGTCGAGCAGCGGTCCCGAAATGCGTCCGCGATACCGTTCGACGGCCGCGTCGTCGCAGCGACAGTCGGCACTGCGTTCGCCGCGCCGGCCGCACGGGCACGGATTCATCGACGCGACGAGTGAGAAGCGGGCGGGAAACGTCCACGAACCGGACGCGCGCGCGATCGTCACGGTGCCGTCTTCGAGCGGTTGCCGCAGAACCTCGAGTGTCGCGCGCGGGAACTCGGCGATCTCGTCGAGGTAAAGGGCGCCGCGGCTCGCGAGCGTTACCTCGCCCGGCCGTGGTGTGCCGCCGCCGCCGACGAGCGCGATGCGGCTCGACGTATGGTGCGGGGCCCGAAAGGGCCGCCGGCGCACGATGCGCGGATCGGCGCCGAGCAGTCCTGCGATGCTGTACACGGCGGTAACATCGAGCGACTCGTCGGGTGTCATCGGCGGCAAGATCGACGGCATCCGTTGCGCGAGCATCGTTTTGCCGCACCCCGGCGGTCCGACCAGAATGACGTTGTGCCCCCCGGCCGCCGCGATCTCGAGCGCGCGTTTTGCTTGCAGTTGACCGCGCACGTCGGCGAAATCGTCCCCGCCGGGTTCATCGGCCGGCGCATCGCGCGGGCCGACGCGGAACTTTTCTCCGTTGCCGAGCACGACGGCGATCGCATCCGTCAAACTTGCGACCGCATACACCGCGACGCCGCCGACGAGCGTCGCTTCGTCGCGCTGACGCTCCGAAACGATCACGGCGCCGATCCCCGCGCGTTGTGCGGCGATCGCCATCGGCAACACGCCGGGCACCGGTCGGAGGCTTCCGTCGAGCGCAAGCTCGGCCAACGCGACATACCGGCATACGTTCTCCGGGCGGAGTTGACCGTCGCCGGCCAAGAGCGCGAGCGCGATGGCGAGGTCGAATCCCGGGCCTTCTTTGCGGACGTGCGCAGGGGCGAGGTTGACCAAGAGCCGCCCGGGCGGCAAGGCGAAGCCGGAATTCGTCAGCGCCGCGCGGACACGGTCCCGCGATTCATGCAGCGAGCGGTCCGGCAGACCGATGATCGTCAACGACGGCGTTCCGGCCGCCGCATCCGTTTCGACCCGGACGATCAGGCCTTCAACGCCGTTCATCGCACAGCCGAACGCACATGACAGCACGCGCCACGTCTGCGCACTCGGCGTATGGCGACAAGTGACGGACGGCGAATCCCTTTCCACACGGTACACAGACGTTGGGGCCGTTGCTGTGGATAACGCTGCGAATTGGCTGCTTTTTCGCATTTTTACCGGCGTTTTTCGCCGCCGTGCCGCTCCTCGTAGACCGGTGACCGGAAGGAATAGGGGAACCGGCCGCGGCGGTGCGGCCGGCGAGCCCAGCGGGTGCGAGCTCGGCGGAAAACGATGGCGCCCGGGTGCATCCCGCTCACATATTTGCGAAAATACCGGCAAATCGACTGCGGAAGGGTGAGCTGGCTGCAAAATCCCGTTCTTTTCGCCCGGATGCGTAATCGTACGCCGAAGGTCGCAATGGGCGCTTGCATTCTCGCTTCCGCGATCGATCCGAGCGTTGTGCTCGCGTTTTGGTGCGGCCGTGTGAAAGCGTACCACCTCTCAGTTGAGAATCGCTGCCAACTAGCACACCGCTTTCGGGCCGCAGGGCTTTGACGGCGGACTGCGGCAACTCCGAGGGCGGTATGAAACGTCTTGCCGTCGTTATTTTTGCGCTGGTATTCGCTGCGGGGTGTTCGGGCGGGGGCGGTTCGAACGCTTCGAGCACGAGCGCGTCTCCGCAGGCGGCCGGCGGCAAGACGATCGGCGTATCGATCCAGAACCGCGAGGCGCAGTTCTATCAGGACATGGAATCCGGCATGAAGTCGGAGGCGCAAAAATACGGCTACACCGTCTCGGTCGTCGATGCCAGCCGCGATAATGCCAAGCAGCAAAGTCAGGTCGAAGATTTCATCTCGCAAAAGGTCGCTGCGATTGTCCTTACGCCATACGACTCGCAGGCGATCGGCGCGGCGATCCTTGAGGCCAACAAGGCCGGGCTTCCGGTGTTCACCGCCGACATCGCCAACACGTCGAAGCAGGGCACGGTCGTTGCCCATATCGCGAGCGACAACGTCCAGGGCGGGGGACAGGCAGCAAAGCTGATGTGCCGTGCGGTCCCCGGCGGCGTCGGCGAGGTGGCGATCATCGACGAGCCGGAGGTTACCAGCGTTCAAGACCGCGTGAAGGGCTTCCGCGCCGGGCTGAGCGGCTGCACCGGCGTGAAGATCGTCGCCGACATCGACGGCGGCGGTGAGCGCGCCAAAGCGTCCTCGGTCACCGAAGATATCTTGCAGTCGCATAAGAATCTGCGCGGTATCTTCGGTATCAACGACGACTCCGCGCTTGGCGCCGCCAAGGCGGTACAGGCCGCCGGGCTGTCCGGAAAAATCGCCGTCATCGGCTACGACGCGACCCCTGAGGCGCGCGACGCGATCAAGAGCGGGACGATGTACGGTGACGCCATCCAGCACCCCGATCAGATCGGCGCCAAGACAATCGACGCGATCGCCGCTTCGTTCGCCGGCAAGCCGGTCCCGAAAACGATCGCGGTTCCCGTCGGCACGTTCACGAAAGCCGACGCCAAATAACCGACGGAGCCTGTCCTGAGCCCGGTCGAAGGGTACCGTTGCTACGCATGACCGGGATCGAAAAGTCGTTCCCCGGCGTGCGCGCGCTCGACGGGGTTTCGCTGGACGTTCGCGCCGGTGAGGTCCATGCGCTCGTCGGCGAAAACGGTGCGGGCAAATCGACGCTGATGAAGATTCTCGCCGGCGCGTACATCGCCGACGGCGGGACGATCGAGGTCGACGGCACTCCCGCGACGATCGACGGGCCGAAGGCCGCGGAACGGCTCGGCATCGGGATGATCTACCAGGAGTTCAACCTCGTCCCCGATCTCGGTGTCGTCGACAACATCGTGCTGGGCATCGAGCCGGTGCGCGGCTGGTTTCTCGACGAGCGCGCGGCCGCGACGCGGGCGGCGGCGGTGCTCGACGAACTCGCGATTGCGCTTCCGCTCGATCGCCCCGCGCGGCGGCTCTCCGTCGCCGAACAGCAGTTGACCGAAATCGCCAAAGCGCTCGTACGACATGCACGGCTCATCGTGATGGACGAACCGACCGCGGCGCTGACGGATCGCGAAACGGACGCCCTCTTCGCGCTGATCGCGAAGCTCAAAGCGCAAAGCGTCGCGTTCGTCTACATTTCACATCGGCTCGAAGAGCTGCCGCGCATCGCCGATCGGATCACCGTCATTCGCGACGGGCGGGCGATCGAAACGCGGCCGATCGCCGAGATGCCGCAGGCGGATATGGTTCGTTTGATGGTCGGGCGTCCGCTCGACGCGCACTTTCCGGCCCTGCCCGCGGTCGCTGTCGACGCACCGGTACGGTTGACGGTGCACGATCTGAAAGCGGCGTCGAACGTGAACGGCGTGTCGTTGCGCGTGCGCTCGGGTGAGATCGTCGGGCTCGCGGGACTCGTCGGCGCGGGACGCACGGAGATCATGCGCGCGATCGCCGGCGCGGACGTGCCGACCGCCGGTGAGGTCGCCGTCGACGGAACCGTCGTGCGCGTGCACGGGCCACGTTCCGCGATCGACGCTGGCATCGCGCTGATCACCGAGGACCGCAAGGCGCAAGGACTTGTCCTCGGCATGAACGTGCGTGAGAATACGACGCTCGCCCATCTCGATAGCTATTCACGCGGTGCGTTCGTCGATCGCCGCGCCGAAGTCGCCATCACCGACACCGAGATCGCCGAGCTGCGCATCCGAACGCCGTCGAGCGAGCAGACCGTGCGTAATCTCTCGGGCGGCAACCAGCAGAAGGTCGTGCTCGCGAAGTGGATGACGGGGGACGCGCGCGTGTTCCTCTTCGACGAGCCGACGCGTGGTGTCGACGTCGGCGCGAAAGCCGAAATCTACGGGCTGATGCTGCAGTTGCTCGCGCGCGGTGCGGCGATCGTGATGGTATCGAGCGACTTGCCGGAAGTTCTCGGGATGGCGCACCGCGTGCTGGTCGTGCGCGGCGGACTGATCGTTGCGGAGTTCGAGCGCGCCGACGCGACACCCGATCGCGTCATCGCCGCCGCCGCCGGAGTTTCTGCGTGAAGCAAGGTCTGCTGCGAACGCTGATCGCGGCCGTCGCGTTCATCGCGCTCGTCGTGATCGTCAACGTGCTCACGCACGGCAACTTTCTCACCGGCGGTAACCTCACAAACGTGTTGCGCCAGATCACCTACAACGCGATCCTGGCGGTCGGCCAGACGTTTGTCATCATCACGGCCGGCATCGATCTCTCCGTCGGATCGCTGATCGAACTCACCGGTGTCGTGATGGCGCAATTCGCGAACGCCAGTGGATTGAACGGCCCGGTCCTCGTCGTCGCGACGACGCTCGTCGGTATTCTCGTCGGCGCACTCGCGGGTTTGGTCAACGCGCTGCCCGTCGTGCGACTCAATCTGCCGCCGTTCATCACGACGCTCGCGATGATGTTGATGGCGCGCGGCCTTGCGTTCCATCTCTCGAGCGGCCGACCCGTTCCGCTGAACTCCGATGCATTCAACGCGCTCGGTACGGCGTACGCGTTACACGATCTCGTTACGCCGCTCGGGCTACCCGGCATCCCCTGGGCCGTTACCGTCATGGTTGCCGTCGTCCTCGTATTTGCGGTGGTTCTCAACCGCACGCGCTTCGGCCGCTACGTGCTGGCGCTCGGTGGAAACGAAGAAGCAGCGCGCTTGGCCGGCGTGAACGTCGGCCTCGTAAAGACGTTCGTCTACGTGATCTCCGGCGGCTGCGCAGCCCTCGCCGGGATGTTGCTGATGGCTCGCTTTCAGTCGGGTTCGCCGAACACCGGTATCGGCTCCGAACTTCAGTCGATCGCCGCCGTCGTCGTCGGTGGAACGTCGTTGATGGGCGGACGCGGCAGCGTCGTTGCAACGTTCTTCGGCGCGTTGCTGATCGGTGTCCTCAACAACGTGATGAACCTGATCGGTATCGACTCCTACACGCAAGACATCGTCCTCGGCGGCGTCATCTTGCTCGCGGTGATGGCGGAAGCGATCCGCAAACGCGTCTTCGCGCAATGACCGCATCATTCGATACGCTGACGGTCGACGCGCTGCGCGCGCGTCAAAGTGCGAAGTGGACGCACTATCCGCCCGACGTGTTGCCGGCGTGGATCGCCGAGATGGACGTCACGCTCGATCCGGTCATTCGCGAGACGTTGCTTGACGCGGTCGCGAACGACGACACCGGCTATGCGAACGCGCGGCATGTCGGTGCCGCGTTCGCGCGGTTCGTGTTCGGCTGGTTCGGCTGGACGCTCGATCCGCAGCGCGTGATTGCCGCGCCGGACGTGCTCGTCGCGTTGGCCGAGGTGCTGCGCGCCCTGACGCCGCCCGGCGCGCGGGTTGTCATCAACTCGCCCGTGTATCCGCCCTTCTACCACATCATCGCCGAGGTTGGGCGCACGGTGGAAAACGTGCCGCTCATCCGCGACGCCGCGGGCTGGTCGCTCGACTTCGCGGGCCTGGAACGCGCCTTTGCCGGTGGCGCAAGCGCCTATGTGCTGTGCTCCCCGCACAACCCGCTCGGACTCGTGTTCGCCGAACGCGACCTCGTTCGGATAGCCGAACTCGCGCGCCGGTATGGGGTCGTCGTCATTGCCGATGAAATCCACGCGCCGCTCACCTACGTCGGCGCGACGCACGTGCCGTTCTTGCGCGCGAGCGAGCGCGCGGAGTTCGAAGATGCCGTCGCATTGTGGTCTGCCTCAAAAGCTTGGAACCTCGCCGGTTTGAAGTGCGCAACGATCGTGGCCGGGTCGGAGCTGATGCGCGAACGGCTGCGCGCATTGCCGGCCGAGCTTCCGTATCGTGCCAGCAATCTCGGCGTCTTAGCGGCTGTCGCCGCGTTCGAACGTGGAGCGCCGTGGCTGCGCGAGTTGCTCGCGCATCTCGAGCGCAATCGCGCACTATTAGGCGACTTGCTCGCCGGCGCACTGCCGGCGGTTCGCTACGAACCGCCGCAAGCGAGTTATCTCGCGTGGCTCGACTGCAGTGCCCTCGGCCTCGCGGGCGAGCCCGTCGACGTGTTTCTCGCGCGCGGCCGCGTCGCGCTTAGCCGCGGACGCGACTTCGGTCAAGAAGGCCGCGCCTGCGTGCGGCTCAACTTCGCGACGACGTCGCCGATCCTCACCGAGGTGGTGCAACGGATGCAGGGGAGCCTCGTGTAGGGCCGTCGGCGACGTCGTTCGCTTCGTCTTTGAGGAGCGTCCCGTAGGCGCCCGGCACACCGATCAGGACGTCGCACTTCGCGCGCGTCGCGATCTCCTCGATCGCGCGGCCGAGTGGGGCACCCGTGTACTTGCCCTCGCGATACGATCCGAGAACGATCAAGTTTGCGTTTTCACGTTTAGCGAGATCGAGGACACCGGCGCTGACCGAGCGCGCATGCAGCACGTCGGTGCGCAGATGCACGTCCTGATGTTGGGCGATGACCTCGGCCGTCGCAAGCATGTCGAATCCGGCGCGATCCTCGTCCGGCATCTCCGCGCCCTCCGGCAGAATCAAGGGCACTTCGATCACGTATACGGCGAGCAGATCGGCCCTGCCGCGCCGCGCGAGCCGCGCGGCCAGCACCATCATATGCTCGGAGTGGATGTCCTCGGAGAACACAACGATGATGCTGCCGACCATCTTCTTGAGTACGGTCTCGGCCTGCTTCGCTTCGACGTCCGCTCGCGTTTGCGGCGGGTGCAGCATCCAGTAAATCGTCGACGTGACCGCGACGACCACCAGCAAACCGATGACGACGCCGGTCGGATGAACCGCGATCGTGTTCACGGACCGGAGTTCCGGAGGGCGAGATACGTGCGCACGCGCACGACCCCGAGCGCGATGAGCACGAACGAAAAACCGAGCCCGAGGAGCTTCGCCTTGAGCGGCTCCGGCCGCAGCAGCAGTTGCACCGCGATGCCGGCGCCGAGCAATGCGAAGGCCGCACCGATGATCGCTCGCACGCGTGCGACGGCGAGCGTCTTCACGAGACGCTGGAACCGGCGGACGCTGTCACCGGACGATTGCGCGCGCGTAACTTCTCGATCAGCTCGTCCATGAGTTCGAGTTCGCCGGCGTCTCTGAGAATCGCGATTTGCTGCGTGCTCCAATCGTGCGGCCGCGACCGGAAAACCGGCAGTTTCTTCCGGCGGCGATACGCCATGTACCCGAAGAAGCCGAGGATGATCCACGTCGGTCCGGCCACGCGGCCGATCTCGTGGGTGATAAGCGTGTCGATCAAGATCGAGAACATCCCGAGGAAGCCGATGACCCCGACGATCGGAAACATCACGCGTTCGCCGCGAAACTTCATCGGGACGTTGAGCGGAATGCGGAATTTCCGCGGACTCAACGGATCGTTGAGTCGCAGCGCGATGAGTGCAATAAAGACGAACGAGTAGCTCGTCGCGGCACCGAAGGCATAGAGGTCGCCGAGAAACCCGATGCCGGCCTCACCGTGAAAAAGTCGCTCGTAGTGCGAGCGCATCGCCGGATCGAGGCTGGGCAACGCGGCGAAGATCAGGACGAGGATCGCGATCGCGCAGAAGGTGAAAATCGAAATCGCAGGCGTTCGAAAGCGCCGGTTCACACGCTCGAACACCGACGGCAGCAGCCGCGCGCGGCTCATCGCGTACGCGATGCGCGATGCGCCGAACACTCCCGAGTTGCTCGAGATCAGCAGCAAGATCGCACCGAGCACCGGAACGTAGAGTCCGGCGATCGCGCCGAAGTACGGCACGTTGGCCGCCAGAACGGCGACGGCTTTGCCGTTGTTGTCCGTGTTACCGAGATACTGGAAAAACTGCTGCGTGTGACCGTGCGCGTCGAGCGGGACCGGGTGCGCAGGCGTCATCCCGAGCGCGAGGTTCGCGTAGGCGAGCGCGTAGATCAGGATCGTGAGAATCAAGCCGATCGACGTGCGTGGGATGATCGAGGCGGGGCGCTGGGTCTCTTGCGCAGCTTGCGAAATCGATTCGAGCCCGACGAACGAAATGATCGCGAACGACACGCCCAAGAGCAGATTGCTCGTCGTCGGCCAGTAGATGGTCATCGTGTGCAAGAGCAACTCGGGATTGAACGCGAAGAGAAACCCGAAGAAGAGAATCGACGTCTCGCTGATGACGTCGAGTGCGCTGACGATCCCATTGAACGTCGTTGACTCGCGAACTCCGATCACATTGAGCACGCACAGTCCGGCGATCAAGAAGAAGACCGCGAAGAAATGCAGCCACGGATGCGGCTGCAGCTGCAGTACCGGCACCAGCTGCCCGAGATAGTCGATGCACGACCACGCGAAGAGCGTGATGTCGATCGTGAAATCGAGCAGCACGGCCCAGCCGGCGATGAAGCCGAACATGTCGCCGAGCCCGCGCATTACAAAATACTGTCCGCCGCCGGCGACCGGATACGTTGCTGCGAGTTCGGTATACGCAAGCCCGATGCAGACGTAGACGATGCCTGCGAAAAGAAAAGCGATGTTCGACGCGCCGGCCGCGGCGCCGAGCACCAGTCCCAAGCCCACGAAAATGTCGGCGCCGACATCGGAGTATCCCCATGAGAAGGAGCCCCACGGCGTGACGGAACGTCGAAGTGTCGGTTTGGAACTCGCGGTCATCAGTGAGCGGGCACTAGTTGCGGAGCCGGACGCCCATCCGCTGCAGCGCGTAAAGCACGCGTTCCCCGTCTTCGACTTCGGCGTTCAAATTGCGGGCGCGCAGCACGAGCAGCGCACGGCCGAGCGTTTCGACGGCGCCTTCCACTTCGTGGCGGTCGGGCTTCTCCATTTCGGTCGCTTTTGCGAGCACCATCGTCCCGTACTTGAGCGCGGTCTTGGCATGCTCCATGTGATTGCGCAAGTCGGAAAACGCCTTGAGGGCCAATTGATATGCGCGCGTCGCTTCGGACCAATCGCGTTTGCGCGCAGCGAGCATCCCGGCGAGCGTGTTGGCGTAGCCTTCGTTGAGTGTTTGCGTGTTGCCGAACGTACGCTCGAGCACCGAACGTGCCTCGATTTCGGCTGAGCTCACGTTGCCGTTGCTCGCTCGCGGCCCAGGCACCGGTGCCGTCGGTGTCGCGGGAGCCGGCGCACTGCCGGGTTGCGGCGCCGTTCCGCTCGACGTGCCGAGGCCGAGCAGCGCGCGGATGTCGACGATCACATCGCGCGCCGTCGGATAGCGCCGTTCCGGATCTTTTTCGAGTAACCGAAGGACGATGCGTTCGATCGGCGCCGGTACCGCCGGGTTGATCGCGCGCAGCGGCGCCGGCGGTTCGTTGACGTGCGCGAAGATGACCGCGACCAGATCGTCGGAATCGTTCTTGAACGGCACCGTGCCGGTAAACACTTCATACAACACGACGCCGACGCTGTAGAGGTCGCTTCGCGCGTCGGCGATCTTGCCGAGAAAGCGTTCGGGCGAAAGATACGCGATCGTTCCGACGATCTCGCCCGCGTTGGTGACGCTCGACATCTCGCTCGTACGACGCGAAAGCCCGAAGTCCATGACCTTAATCGCGCCGCCCGGAAGCACCATGATGTTGGCCGGTTTGACGTCGCGGTGCACGACGTTGTTCTCGTGCGCGAAGGCGAGCGCTTCGAGCAGATCGAGGATGTAGCGCAGCGCAGTATGCACGGTCAACTCGGTCGGCGAGATCATCGCGAGCGTGCGGCCCTGCACGAGCTCCATCACGATGTACGAGACGCCGTCGTTTTGCGCGGCGTCGTAGACGCCGACGATGTTCTGGTGGTTGAGACGCGCCATCGACTGCGCTTCGCGTAAGAACCGCTTCCGCAGATCTTCGCTGCGGTCGGTGAGGATTTTGACGGCCACCTGACGTTGCAAGACGACGTCGGTACCGCGATACACGTCCGACATACCGCCGCGGCCGATCAGCGCGTCGATGCGATACCGGCCTCCGAGGACTTTTTGATCCATGTTGCTCACCGGACGATCATTCAAAGGCACCACGGTGGAGAACGGCGCGGCCGCCCTCGACGGTGACGATGTCGAAGCGCGCGCGTGCTCGAGGTGCCGCAATTTGCAGCCAGTCGGCAGCGATATCGCGCAAAACGCGGCGTTTGCGGCCGTCGACTGCGCCCAACGCGGAGCCGAAGTGCCGCGAACTGCGTGCCTTGACCTCGACGAACGCGACGACGTCGCGTTCGCGCGCGATGATGTCGATCTCGCCGCCGGGAAGCCGCACGTTGCGAGCGATCACGATGTAGCCGGATGCTTCCAGAAGTCGAACAGCAGCGTCTTCACCTTCACGACCAACCGTGGCTCGCCCGCTCACGACGAGAGGCCCGGCAGCGTTTGGAGCGACTCCCGGACGCGCCAAAACCCCCGCCGATGTTCGACGCACGGTCCATGCGCCGCTAATGCCTCGATGTGCCGTTGCGTCGCGTATCCCTTGTGTTCGGCAAATCCGTACGCCGGATGAACCGTGTCGAGCGCGGCGAGGAGCGCGTCGCGGTGCACCTTCGCGAGGATCGACGCGGCCGCGACGCTCGCACACTTCGCGTCGCCTTTGATCACCGGCTCCTGCGGACCGCAGAAGTTTTTGATCCGGACGGCATCGGTGAGTAGGTAGTCGATCCGGCAGGCGACGGCATCGAGCGCGCGTTCCATCGCGAGGACCGATGCCCAATAGATGTTGAGACGGTCGATCTCGGCGACGCTCGCCTCACCGATCGCCCAGCCTGCGCATCGTCCGCGAATCAGCTCGGCGAGCTCGATGCGCACCTCGGGTCGTACCTTCTTCGAGTCGTCGAGGCCGGTCAGCATGAGCGGGCCGTCGATGACGACGACGGCCGCAACCACCGGCCCGGCGAGCGGGCCACGTCCGACCTCGTCGGTGCCGGCGATGAAGTGATGGCCGTTCGCCCGTGCCGCGTCCTCGTAGAGATGCAGCCGTGCGAGACGACGGCGTTCGCGCACGAGCGCGTTGCGCCGCTTCCGCGCGGCATCCTCAGTCATGCCGCAGACTCAAGGGAGACGCGTCGCCGAATGTCACCCTGAGCTTGTCGAAGGGTGTCGTGCCCGTCATGACCCTGCAAATTCCGGTGCCTCGAAACTCACGCGGCCGAACTTGCCCTCGTTGAACGCACGCAGGTAGGCACCGGCGGCGTTGTGGGTATCGAGTTCGTCGCCGCGCCGGACAAAGCCGCGCTCGCGCGCGAACGTCTCGAGATCGGGAACGCCGAGCCGTGCGACGTTGCACGCTGCCCACGATGCGAACCGCCCGATGACGTCTTCGGGATCGTAGCGCTCGCGCGGCAACGCGCCCGTGAGCGCGAGCATCCACATCGCTTCGTCGGTCGGAATCTTCGGGACGAGAATACCGGGTGTATCCATCAACTCCAGCTGCGGATTGACGCGGAACCAGCGCAGCTGCCGCGTGACGCCGGCTTTGTTCTCCGTCTTCGCCGCGGCGCGCTTCGCGAGCCCGTTGATCAGCGAAGACTTGCCGGTGTTGGGCACGCCGATGACCATCGCGCGCGACGGGCCACACCCGGCGAGCGTGCGGTCGAGTTCGGCCCGTGCGCGATTGACGCTGGGCTGGAGACGGCCATCGACGGCGACGGCGGTTCGGTTCTGCTCGGCATACCACGCAAGCCATCTGCGCGTCACGAACGGATCGGCGAGGTCGTCGCGGCCGAGGATCGTGAGCCGGGGGCGCGTGCCGATGATGCGGTCCAATTCGGGATTGGAGCTGATGCGCGGCAAGCGCGCGTCGACGACTTCGACGACGATGTCGACGAGTGCGAGCTGTTCTTCGAGGAGCCGCATCGCCCGAACCATATGGCCGGGAAACCATTGCGCGATCGGCTGCGTCACGGGCGTAAACTCCGCGGCGGCCAGATGCCGACGATCGCTTTGCCGATGACCGCGTTCTCGTCGATCGGTCCCCACGTGCGCGAGTCTTCGCTCTCGGCACGATTGTCGCCGAGCACGTAGAGCGCGTGAGCGGGCACCGTTACCGGCGCGACACTACGCATATCGGGAGACGCGTAACGTTCGGGCACGACGCGATCGTCGACGTAGAGAACGCCGTTTGCAATGCGTACGCGTTCGCCGGGTAATGCGACGACGCGCTTGAGGAACGTCTGCGCCGTCGCTTCGTCGTGATTGAGCGCCACCACGTCGCCGCGCTCGATCGGGCCGAAGCGATACGCCAGTGTGTTGATCAGGACGACTTCACCCGGCTGCACGTGCGGCAACATCGAGGGTCCCGTTACTTGCGGAATCCGCAGAAAGAATGCCATTCCGATAGCCGCGAGGACGATCACTTGCGCGGTGACACGGACGGCATGTCGCGCGTGCGAAGGCACGCAGCGAACATTCGCCACGCGCGCGCGAGCCCCCGGCCGCCGTTAGCGTAGAATGTGTAGGCGGTCGAGCGGCCAGAAGATCAGGAACGCGTGGCCGGTGAACAATGCGCGCTGTCCTTTGAGCGGGCCGCCGTCAAACGTACCGTCGTTTTGTGCGAAGCCCCAGACGTGCGAATCGTCGGAGTCGTTGCGATTATCACCCATCATGAAGTAACAGCCCGCCGGAATTTTATCCGGCGCGCTCCACGCCGACTTGGGCGGGATGTTCGCGAGCGTCGGATCGAGCGGCTGTCCATCGGTATAGATGGTGTAGTCTTTGATCTCGAGTTCGTAGGTCGGCTTGGCGGCGATGTACGGCTCGTCGAGTGCCACACCGTTCCGGTAGACGATGCCGTTGTGAATGCGTAGCGTATCGCCCGGCGCGCCGATGAGCCGTTTGATGAAATCGTTGGGCGACGGAATCGGCGGCGGAAACACGACGACGTCCTGATGCGCGGGCTTTACGAACCGGTATTCGAATTCATTCACGAGGAGCACGTCGTGGATTTGCAACGTCGGAATCATCGAACCCGACGGAATGAAGAACGTTCGGACGACGAACGTGATGAGGAAGAGCGCAACGAGTCCCGCGACGATAAAGGCGTCGAGGTATTCGCGAATGACCGTTCGCGCCGACGGACCGTCGCTCGCGCCGATGGCAACGGGTGCGGGCTTGATGCTGATCGCCACGCGGACGACCGCAAAAAAGCAGATCAGCGCCAGCAGTTCGAGCGGGGTCACCGCCTACTTGACGGCTTTCTTTTCCTTGATGCGCGCGGCCTTACCGACTTTGTCGCTGAGATAGTACAGGCGGCTGCGGCGCACGATGCCACGTTTCGAGACGTCGATGCGGTCCACGCGCGGGCTGTGCAGCAAAAACGACTTCTCGACGCCGACGCCGTGCGAGAGACGGCGAACCGTGATCGTCTCGGCCGAACCGCCGCCCTTGCGGACCGTGCAGATTCCCTCGAACATCTGGACGCGCTCCTTGCCGCCCTCGACGACTTTCGAGTAGACCTTCACCGTATCGCCCGGCCGAAAATCCGGGACGCTCGGTTTTTCCTGTTCCTTTTGGATCAGGTCGATGACGTTCATGACTGCTCTCTACAAGGCAATGACAAGCCGCGCCGCGCGACGACAACCAGCCGATAGTATCACGAAAGCACTACTTCTTCAAGCGCGGGACGTTTCGCCTCAGTGCCTCTCAGGCCGCCGCATCGGTCCGACCGGGCCGGTTCCTGCGGAGCGACGGCATCGCCCGTGCCCGGGGCACGGTGGCGATCATCGGGGCCGCCGCTGCGCGGCGCGCTCGCGCGAACGCTCGCGGCGCCACGCCGCGATCTTGGCGTGATCGCCGGAGAGCAGCACGTCGGGAACGGCGACGCCGCGAAAGACGCGCGGCTGCGTGTAGGCGGGATGGTCGAATGCGTCATCGCCGGCGACGAACGACTCCGCGTCGCGCGAGTCGGCGGCGATCGCACCGTCGAGCAGGCGCACCGTCCCATCGAGGAACGCGAGCGCCGGAATTTCCCCGCCGGTCAAGACGAACGCGCCGAGCGAAAATGATTCGATCGGGTAGAGCGCCGCCAAACGCTCGTCAACGCCTTCGTAGTGGCCGCAAATGAGGACGAGCCGGTCGAGCGCGGCGAACGCGGTCGCGTCGGCGTGCGCGAACGGCCGGCCGTCGGCAGCGGTTAACACGACACGGCGTTGTTCGTCCGGCGGCGCTGCCGCGACAATGCCGTCGAGAATGCGCGCCAGCGGCTCGATGCGCAACACCATGCCGGGGCCACCGCCGAACGGCCGTTCGTCGGCGCGTTCGCCCGGCGCGAGCGCGTCGAGAATGTCGTGCACGCGAACGCAGACCAGGCCGCGTTCGATCGCGCGACCGACGATCGAGAGCCCGATCACCGGCGCGAACATCTCCGGGAAGAGCGTGATCACGTCGACGTACAACATAGAGCGGTGACGTTCTTCGCGCGGCTTCTACGGATGGCCCCGGCTGCGCCGGAAAGCGATCTCGAACGCGCGGCGCGCGCGGTTCGACGGCACGATTTCGAGACGGCCGAAGCGCTCTATGTCGCCGCACTGGCGGCTGCCCCCGACGACCGCCGACGCGCGCTCGTGCACAACAAACGCGCGCTGCTCGAACTCGCGCGAGGGGACGCTGCGGCGGCCGACGCCGCGCTCGCCGATGCGCTCGCAACGTACGCAGCGTGCGTTCCGGCGCTGGTCAACGTCGCGAATCGCCTGCTGGAAGCGGGTCAACTCGATGCGGCGATCGAGCGCTATGAAACGGCGATTCGGCTCGATCCGGATTTTCCTGAAGCCCACCACAACCTCGGCGTTGCCTACCGGCGCGCGGGGCGCCGCAGTGACGCCGTGCGTGAATTGCGGCGCGCAACGGGGCTCGAGCGGCGCCGACCGAAAATGCCCGGCTAATGGATGCCGATCAAGTGCTCCTTTCGGACGACCTGCTCGCGGTGATGCGCTGTGCAGTCACGTACGCCGTGGATTCCGGTGCGAAATTTGTGGCGCCGGCGCATTTGCTGTTGGCGCTCCTCGACGACGCGAAAATCGGCGATTCGTTACGCGAGGTCCTCGAGCGTGGTCGCGTGATCGCAGCAGCGCGGCAACCCGCGGCCGCCGGTGTCACCGAAGTGAAAGAAGGCCCGTTGCCGCGAGGTGAACAGGTGCCGTTCGTTCGCTACGACACCGTCGTTTTTCAATCGACCGACGGTGCACATCAGCGCTGGCTCAACCGCGAGACGTTCAAGATTTTCAACGAAGCGGCGAAGCGGGTTGAAACCGGGCGGTTTTTTCCGCGACACCTCGTGCTCGGGATCGCCATCGGTGCGCAGGACGATCGCGATGTGCGTAATTTGCTCGGACGCGATCCCGAACTGTTCAAAGAACGCGCGTTCGCACTTACTTAGTGGGGCGTCAGATTTCTTTCGTGCTCACGGCGTCGACGTTGGTGATCTCGTCGAGATATTCGAACAACTGCGGCAACGTGATTTTTTCGAGTTCGCATTTCGCTGCAATCGCTGCACCGTCTTCGCCTTCGTCGCGTAAGTAACAGCGCGATTCGACGCCGGCGCTTTCGCTCAGAAACGAAACGGCGAAACCCTTGCCGAGCGTGTCGTCGTAAATGCGCATCGCGGCGGGATTGAGAATTTCGACCGAATGTGAAGCGCTGTTTGCATCGAAAATCGTGATCGTAAGGTAATCGCGATTGGTGATCTCGATCGAGCCCACGACGAACGTGTTCTTGGCGGAAAAGAACTCGTGACCGCGCTTATTTCGCGAACTCACCTCGTAAAATACCCGATGAGCAACGAAGCGGTTGAGAATTTTGCGGAGCGTGGCAATCGATGCCAGCGTCTCGGTCCGGTTACCGCGAGTGTAAATGATCTTCAAGGAAACGCCGCCGGTCGCAAAAATTGACCCGTCACCGCGAGGCACGGGGAATGGGGCGTTACCCGATGCCGGGAAGAAACCCTTCGGATGCTTTCGATTCCCGATATGGCGCTACTCGGCGCCGCCGCCCTCATTTTCTTCGGACCCGAGCAGTTGCCGAGAGTCGCGCGCAAAGTCGGATTGCTCGTGCGTGATGTGCAGAATACGTCGCAGACGTTCATCCGTGAAATGGAACGTGCCGCCGACGAGCATGACTCGGGCGCCGACGTGGCACGCGGTCACTTGCTCGATGATCCGGTCGCCGCATACTCGCACGAGAACATTGCGCACGATCCCGCAGTCTACGGGGCGTACGACGGCGGCTATGTGGCGAGCCCCGAGGCCCATGACATCCCGCTCGAGGAGCATCTCCCGAAGCCCTCAGCCGGTCACGAGGCGACGCCATAGGGCAATCACGCGGCTAACGTAGGTCTGTGTTTCCAGGAACGGTGGGACGCGGCCGTAGCGGTCGACCGCACCGGGTCCCGCGTTGTACGCGGCGAGTGCAAATGCAATTTGCGCATTCGCCGGGAGCCGCGCGTAGTGCGCGAGCAGTGCGCGCAAGTAGCTCACGGTCCCGTGCAAATTTGCGAGCGGATTCCTCGCGTCGACGCCCAGGTCCGCGGCGGTTCCGGGCATGAGTTGACCAAGCCCGTACGCGCCGGCCGGCGACCGCGCTTCGAGTTCCCACGACGACTCGATTGCGACGAGCGCGACGACGAGACGGGCGTCGATGCCGGCGGCGTCGGCCTCGCCGACGACGGACGTTGCCAACCGTCGCGCGACGGCCGGCGCCAGATGCGGATCAAAGGTACGCAAGGCCTCGGCATACGCAGCGAGCCCATCGTCGGCACGCGCGGCGAGCGTTGTCGCGAAGAGCGCCGCCGACAAGGCGAAAAGGCGACGTCGCACGCCGCCTCCGGTGCCCGCCGCCGAATACCCTTAGTTGCTCAGAGGTTGAAGTTTTGGCGAATCTCGTTGATTCGCGACTCGAGCAAGCCGCGCACCTGGCGGTGAAGCCGATCCTTTTGCTCGTCGGGAAGCCGCTGATACACGAGGTACCCTGCGGCGGAAATGATCCCGCCGAGGACGCCGACCATCACCGTGCGACCGGCATCGCCGGAATCACTGTCGCTTGCTTTCGGGAGTTCATTCGGCCCGGGGGTCTTGCTCGAGTCCGTCATCGTTGTGACCTCGTTCGATGTGCTTGGTGAAAAACTTGCGTGCGCATCACGGTTCCGTTCGATGAACGGCGCGAACGTGCTTGGGGTATTGTCGCGCAATTTGCTCGATTGATAACGCAGCCGTCGCGACAATCGCTTCGACGTCCGCGCGTTCGCGTGTATGCTCCGGCCAATTCATGACGAGTCGCCCGCGGTTCCGTTCGCCGCCCACCGCGACGTGTGCGTGATCGCTCAGGCCGAGCCACGCGGCCTGCAAAATCGCTGCGGCGGCGGCGCACACGATATCGTCGCCCGCGTCGGCCCAGCCGGCGTGACCGTCGGCAACGATCGAGGACAGCCGTCCCCGGCTGTCCTCATAAAATGTCACGGTAACCATTGTCTGCAGTTACAGTGTTTGTGGCGAAGCCGCAAACGGAACGGAAGTCGCTGCCTGAACCCTGCTACGCGCTGGGAAGTGCGATTTTATCGATGCGGATTTCGGCGAAACGCTGACGATGGCCGACAAGCTTGCGAACGCGCTTCTTCGGCTTGTACTTGAAAACCAGGATTTTTTTGTCTTTGGCCTGGCGCAGGACCGTCCCCGAAACCGATGCTCCGGTGATCGACGGCGTGCCGATCGTGACCGCGGCACCGTCCGAACCGAGCACCACACGATCGAACGTCACCGTCGCGCCGACTTCCTGATCGACGAGATCGGTGCGGATGACGTCCCCCTCGGCGACGCGCAATTGCTTGCCGCCGGTCTCAATGATCGCGTACATAACCGCGGCATTTTATCAGGACGGCGTCTCGCGGTCAAGCGGAGACGGCGGCAATCTGGGCCGCCGGGCCGTCCTCGAGACGCAAAACGAGAGTCTTAGCAGAGCCGCCGGCGCGGATGAACTCGTCGAGTTCGGTGCAGAATACGCGATAACCGGCTTCGTGCAGCCGTTGTTGAAGCCGGCGCGATGCGCCGTGCATCACGACCGCATCTCCCAGCTCGACGGCGTTGCACGCCATGCCGAGCGCATCTTCTAACTCGACTTCGATCAGGTAGCCGGGGTCGATCGCGCGGCGCAGCAACGCCTGCGCATGCGGTGAAAACGCATCCATATACGCCATCACGTGGCCGCTCGAAAGCGGACAGAGGGCCGTATCGAGATGGAAGAACCGTTCGTCGACGAGCAGCAGCGGCAAAACACGGCAGCCGATGATTTCTTGCAACTGCAACGTCGCGTTACGTTCGCTGCGCCAACCGTATCCCACATAGCACGTCGGCCGCACGCGGTCGAAGAGCGCATCGCCCGCGCCCTCGAAATACGTTTGCTGCAGAAATGTCGTCGCCAGCCCTGCGCGCGTGAGCGCCGCGCGGAAGATACCCTGCTCGCGGCGCCGTTCCGGGTGCCGGAAGCTCGAGACGATCGCCAGATTTCCACAGACGAGGCCGGCGTTCGACGTAAACACGAGATCGGGAACGTGTTCGTTCGCTTCGATCGTGACGAGTTCGATCTCACCCACACACGTCAACGTCTCGATGAAACGATCCCACTGGCGTTGCGCATTCGGCGCCGAGTACCCGACGTTGCGTGTCATCCAGGGATTGATATCATACGTCACGGCGTAATGCGTTGGCGGGCAAACGAGAAACCGCGTCGACATAGACATATCCTAGCGGAATTGCCCGTCACCTGACATTCGACAAACGGCGAAATTCTTTCACGGGTGAGGGGCCGCGAGGCCGGGTAACCGATGGAACATGCGACGCAATGACGATGACGGCATTAAGAACACCTTACCGAACGAAACCGATGATTTTCCGGATTCCGGGATGCCGCGGCCGCTTCGGACGCAGGCCGACAACGAGCCGGCACTCTCGCTCGCCGAAGCCGATGCGGCGGGAATCACGGTGCCCGTCTACGGCGACGACGACATCAATCCGAATGAAGACGATCAGCGCGACGTGCAACGCGCCGACGAGGACGAACACCTCTGAGGCCCGGCGTCAGTCGATGTAGATTTCGTCGCCTTCGACGCGTACATCGAACGTCGGTAACGGAGCGATCGCGGGCAGCGTCAGCGCGCGCCCGTCCGTAACGTCGAACAAAGCGCCGTGTCGCGGGCACATGACGCGCGTACCGTCGAGCTCGCCCCCGTCGAGCGTGCCGCCGTCGTGGGTGCAGACGTCTTCGACGGCATAGAACGACCCGCCGACATTACAGAGCAGCATGCCGACGCCGTCGACGCGCACGCGCTGCATCGTGCCGGGCGCAATGGCGCTCGCGCGTGCGACGGGGTTCGCCATTACCGATCGCTCGCGTACGAATGAAAAACGTCTTGCGCCGGCGCCTGGTTTTTCGCTGACGTGTGCGATGTGAATCGCGACGTCGGAGCCGGCGTCGCGAGATACGAGTTCGGGTCGACCACGATCACCGGTTGGTACCGCGAGAGCCCGCCGCCGTTACCATGATAATAATGATAATGATACGGCGGCCGTGCGGGGCGTGCGTGCGACCCGGGCGCCCCCACCGGGGCGGCCGGTGCAACGGGGGCCGCCGGTGCAACGGGGGCCGCCGGAGCGAGCGGACCTGCCGGCGCCGGTGGGGCGGCGTGTGCGAAAGCAGCGGCCGGCGCGGCAAGGATCGCGAAGGCGAGAGCGGCCGGGCGCAGCACGATCGTCAGCCGACGGAGCCTTCCATCTCCATTTTGATCAAACGGTTGAGCTCGACGGCATATTCCATCGGCAGTTCCTTGACGAAAAAGTCGAAGAAGCCGTTGACGATCATCGCCGTCGCGTCCGCTTCGCTCAGACCGCGGCTCATCGCATAGAACAACTGCTCTTCGCCGATTTTTGAAACCGACGCTTCGTGCTCGACGGTCGAGCGCGACTCGTTGATTCGCATGGTCGGCTTCGTGTCCGATTCCGACTCCGCATCCATGATCAAGGCGTCGCACTTCACGCGCGTCTTCGCACCGACGGCACCGGCGTGAATTTCGACCAAACCGCGATACGTTGTCTTGCCGCCGTGCGCCGACACGGACTTGTTCGTGACGACCGAGGTCGTGTTCGGCGCCGCGTGAATCACCTTGGCGCCTGCATCCTGATGCTGGCCGACGCCCGAGAATGCCGCAGAAAGAATTTCACCGCGCGCGCCTTCGCCCATCAGGTAAATTGCGGGATATTTCATCGTCAGACGCGAGCCGATGTTGCCGTCGACCCATTCCACCGTCGCGTTTTTCTGCGCGACCGCACGCTTCGTAACGAGATTGAAAATATTCCGATACCAGTTCTGGATCGTCGTGTACCGAATTGACGCACCTTCCATCGCGATCAGCTCGACAACGGCCGAGTGCAACGACGACGTCGAGAACTTCGGCGCGGTGCAGCCCTCGATGTAATGCACTTTCGCGCCTTCATCGGCGATGATCAGCGTGCGCTCGAACTGCCCCATGTTCTCGGTATTGATGCGGAAGTAGGCCTGGAGCGGCATCTTTACTTCGACGCCCTTGGGGACGTAAACGAATGAACCGCCCGACCACACGGCAGAATTGAGCGCCGCGAATTTGTTGTCGGCGACCGGGATGACCGTCGCGAGATATTTCTCGACGATCTCCGGATAGAGTTTGAGCGCGGTGTCCATGTCGCAGAACAGGACGCCGTCTTTCTCGAGCTCCTCGATGACGCTGTGGTAGACGACTTCCGACTCGTACTGCGCGGAGACGCCGGAGAGAAACTTCCGCTCGGCCTCCGGAATGCCGAGGCGATCGAACGTCTTCTTGATATCGTCCGGGACGTCGTCCCACGACTTCTCGGTGCCTTCGGACGACTTCACGAAATAGCGGATGTCGTCGAAGTTGATCTCGTTGAGCTTTTCCGTGTCGCCCCATGTCGGCATCGGCTTGGAGAGAAACGTCTCATACGCTTTGAGCCGGAAGTCGCGCATCCACGCCGGCTCGTCTTTCATCGCCGAGATGCGCTCGACCATCTCGCGCGTGAGGCCCTTGTCCGACTTGAAGACATAGTTCTCTTCGGAGTCGTGAAACCCGTGGCGGTACTCTTCAACGAGGGACTCGGGCGGGGACTTCAGTTCGACAGCCATATCGGTACAAGCGTACCCTTCAGGGTCAAGTTCGTCAAGATAGTGCAGATGTTTCTTAAATATCTTGCCGTTCGTATGAAAACGGCCTTTACAGCGGGGGGGTGGGGGGGTATGATGTGCGTCGGAATCACCGGACCCCGGTTAACAGCCGGGGTTCCTTTGACGGCCGAACCGGGCTTGCCCGGTCGCATACATGTGGGGGGACGGCGCGCCCAACGCGCCATCGCAACGGAACGTTCGCGTGCTCGATAAGGAGGCACGGCCAACAAGAGTCCGTTGAAAGGTCGCACGTGAGACGGTGTACCGCACACACGTGACGACGCGCCTGGAGGTGGGATTTCCCAACCGAACCCTAAGGAGACAAGGCCACAATTGAAAGCACTCGGTACGCATCTCGTTTGCGAGCTGTCCGGCTGTGATGCCGCTATGCTCACCGACGTCGACGCGGTCTCTGATATGATGGTCAAGGCGGCGCTCGAAGCGAACGCCACGCCCATCGAGAAAGCGTTCCACCGGTTTCAGCCGCAAGGCGTTTCCGGCGTTGTCGTGATCCAAGAGTCGCATCTCTCGATTCACACCTGGCCCGAGACCGGGTACGCCGCAATGGACTTTTACACATGCGGCGATCATACCGACCCCTGGGCGGCCTGCGAGTTCGCGGCCAAACAGCTCGGCGCCAAGACCATGCTCACGACGGAAGTCAAGCGTGGCATCGAGTCCGCAAGCGGACGCTTTACGCACCTCGTCACTACCGACCACGACGTGCACGAACTGGCCAAAATCGCCTGAGTTCGAAAGGCGGCGAAAGCCGCCGGAATCCCGAGAACACGGCGCCCGCGCCGTGTTCTTTTTTTGGCCAATGGTCCGGCGAGGCGTTTCCCTAAGAGTGGGCGGCCATGCCCAAAACCGAGCACTATCAATGGTACGTCGAACGGTTTTCAGAGACCGAACTGCACCACCATGCAATCGATGAGCTGTACTACGCGGGAACGACCCCGTTCCAGTCGGTTGCGGTTTTACGGACGCCGACGTTCGGGAAGATGCTGGTGCTCGACGGCGACACGCAGAGTTCGCAAGCCGATGAGAAAATCTATCACGAGTCGCTCGTTCATCCGGCGCTCGCAGCGTCGGCCGCGCGGGGCGACGTGCTCATTCTCGGCGGCGGCGAGGGCGCGACGTTGCGGGAAGTCTTGCGTCATCCGGGAGTCGTGCGTTGCACGATGGTCGATATCGACGGCGACGTCGTCGACCTCGCCAAGAAATATTTGCCCGAGTGGTCCGACGGCGCGTTCGACGATCCGCGGACGAACCTCATCGTCGGCGATGCGCTCGCCTTCATCAAAACGCCCGGTACGTTCGATGCGATCATCTCCGATCTGACGGAACCGTTACCGGATTCGCCGTCGTTTCCGCTGTTCAACGGCGAAGTGTTTCGCGACATCAAAGCGCGGCTTGCCCCCGGCGGCGTCTACGTGCTGCAAGCGAGTACTGCCGGCTTTCACAACATGGCCCTGCACGCGAAAATGGCGCGGTCGCTGCGGGCGTTCTTCACCAACGTGTCGAGCTTTTACACGCACGTGCCGGCGTTCGACAACGACTGGGCCTTTATCGCGTGCAGTGACGAGGTCGACGTCGCTGCGCTCGATGCGCTGCGGATCGACGAGTACGTCGCGGACTTGCGCGGCGAAAACTACTTCTACGACGCGGTGACGCACCGGCGATTGTTCAGCCTCCCGCTCTACTTGCGCCGCGAGTTGGCAAAGATCGGCGACGTGTTCGCGTGAACGATGTCGAAATTCTTCGTCGCACGGCGCTTTTCGAGACGCACCGCGCCCTCGGCGCGCGAATCGTGCCGTTCGGCGGGTTTGAGATGCCGGTGCAGTACGCCGGCATCTTGGCCGAGCACGACGCGGTGCGCAAACGGGCCGGTCTGTTCGATCTTTCACACATGGCGCAGTTCGAATTGCGGGGTGACGACGTCGGTGCGTGGTCGGATGCGCTCACCGTCAACAACGTCGCGACGATGAAGCTGCTGCAAGCGCGCTACAACATCTTCACCAACGACGCCGGCGGCGCGCTCGACGACGTGATCTTCTATCGTCTGCCCGATCGTTGGCTGCTGATCGTGAACGCGGCGAACGCGAGCAAGATGTGGACGCATCTCGAAGCGAATGCCGGCGCGGCCGTCCACTTGACCAACCGTCACGGCGAAGATGCGCTCATCGCCATCCAGGGCCCGCGTAGCGTCGCGATGCTCGCGCCGTTCGTCGCCGGCGACATCGCCGCGATGAAGTATTACACGTGCATCGAGACGACGGTCGGGGATGTTCGGGCCGTGGTCGCGCGCACGGGCTACACCGGCGAGGACGGCTTCGAACTCTTCGTCGCCGCCGACGCGGCGGTCGGCCTGTGGGACGCGCTGCTCGATGCGAATCGCGCTGCGGGACTCGCGCCCTGCGGGCTCGGCGCGCGTGACGTCCTCCGGCTCGAAGCCGGCATGCCGCTCTACGGCCGTGAGCTGGACGAGACGATCACGCCGATCCAAGCGGGTCTCAGCTGGGCGGTGAAGTTTGCGAAACGCACGTTCGCCGGCAAAGCGGCGCTGGAAACGCAAGCGGCGTCCGACTTTTCACGGATCGTCGGCGTGCGCTTGGATGGGCGCGTCCCGGCGCGCACCGGTTATCGCGTCGTCCGTGACGGCAGAGGCGTCGGTGAAATCCGAAGCGGGTCAATCGCGCCGTCCGTCGGCAACGCGAGCATCGCAACGGCGCTCGTCGATGCCGAAAGTGCAACCGCAGGAACGCGCCTGGGAGTCGAGATTCGCGGAACCGAACACCCGGCGACCGTCGTCGATCTACCGTTCTATAAGCGAGGAACTTAAGCGTTGGCACAACCTACGGGGCTGCTTTTCAGCAAGGATCACGAGTGGGTGAAACTCGACGGCGACGTCGCGACCATCGGCATCACCGACTACGCGCAAACCTCGCTCGGCGACATCGTGTACGTCGAGCTTCCGCGGCTCGGTGCGACACTCCAGCAGTTTGGGAACATCGGCGTCGTCGAATCGGTGAAAGCCGTCTCGGATATCTACACGCCCGTCGGCGGCGAAGTCGTCGAGATCAACGGCGCGATCGACGCCGACCCGGCGCTGGTCAACCGCGAGCCCTTCGGCGACGGCTGGCTATATAAAGTGAAGCTGAACGACGACGCCGAGAAGAGCAACCTCATGGATGCGAGCGCGTACGACGAACTGATCGCCGCGGCGTCCTAACCTTCGTGTACACACCCCATACGCAGCGCGACATCGACGACATGGTTCGCGTCGTCGGAGTCGAGTCGCTCGACGATCTTGTCCGCGTCCCCGACGCGGTCGCGCTCACGACGGCGCTCGATATCGTTCCCGCCCGATCCGAGATGGAGATCGCCGAGCGCTTCGAAGAACTCGCGGCGCGCAATGCGGCCGGCGATTATGCCTCGTTCCTCGGCGCCGGCGCCTATCGCCACTACGTTCCGCCGGTCGTCGGCGCGATCGCGATGCGCGGTGAGTTCCTCACGTCGTATACGCCGTATCAAGCGGAGGTCTCGCAAGGATACCTGCAAGCAATCTACGAGTGGCAGACGTATATCGCGTTGCTGACCGGCATGGACGTTGCGAACGCGTCGGTCTACGACGGCGCGACGGCCCTCGCCGAAGGCGCGATCATGGCGATCAACGCCACCGGCCGGAAAGCCGTCCTCATCTCGCGCGCCGTCCATCCGCAGTATCGCGCGGTCTTGCGCACGTACGCGCGCGGTCTCGACGTCGCCGTCGACGAACTGCCGGTGGCCGAGGATGGAACGACCGATGTCGGCGCGCTCGATGCGGCCCTCGCCGATCAGCGCTACGCCGCAGTGATCGTGCAGTCGCCGAACTTCTTCGGTGTCATCGACGCGCTTGCACCGGCGGCCGTCGCGACGATCCGTGCGACGAAAACGCTGCTGATCGGCGTCACGGCCGAGGCGCTCTCCCTGGCCGCGCTTGCGCCGCCCGCGACGTGGGGCGTCGATATCGCCGTCGGCGAAGGACAGTCGTTCGGCGTCGCGATCGCGTATGGCGGCCCGCACGTCGGGTTTATCGCCGCACGCGAGGAGCAGCTGCGGCGTATCCCCGGTCGCCTCGTCGGACGAACGGTGGACAACGACGGGCGCACCGCGTACGTGCTCACGCTGCAAGCCCGCGAACAGCACATCCGGCGCGAAAAAGCGACATCGAACATCTGTACGAATCAAGCTCATTGCGCGCTCGTCGCAACGATCTATCTCGCCGCACTCGGCAAAACCGGACTGCGCGACGTCGCAGCGCACAACCTCGTGCGGACCGCCGAATTGCGCGATGCGGTGACCGCGATCGACGGCGTGACGCTGCGCTTCGAAGCACCCGCATTCAACGAGATCGTCGTCCGCGTGCCGCGGCCGGCGCGGCTGGTGCTCGCCGAACTACAGGCGCGCGGCGTGATCGGCGGCCTCGATCTTGGCCGTTTCTACCCCGACCTCGCCGACTGCATCCTGATGAACGCGACCGAACTCACAACGAGCGTGCAAATCGCGCAACTCACCGGCGCCTTACGGGGGATCGTTCGCGATGCCGTTGCCAGCGTTTGAAACGCCGCTGATTTTCGAGACCGGACAGGACGGTCGCGCGAACCGGTACGTCGCGCCGGCTCCGGCGCTCGAAACGTTGCTCACCGCGGACGCCCGGCGCGACGACTTGCCGTTGCCCGACAACAGCGAACTCGACGTCGTGCGTCATTTCACCCGACTTTCGCAAAAGACGTTCGGTATCGACACGACGTTCTATCCGCTCGGATCCTGTACGATGAAGTACAACCCACGCATCAACGATGCGCTCGCGAACCTGCCGTCAATGCGCGATCTGCATCCGTACGCGCCCGACGAACTCGCGCAGGGCGCGCTGGCCGTGATGTGGGAGCTCGAACGAAGTCTGGCCTCACTCTTCGGCATGGCCGCGTTCTCGCTCAACCCGGCCGCCGGCGCGCACGCCGAACTCACCGCATTGCTGATCGCGAAAGCCTATTTCGCGAAGCGCGGCGATGTGCAGCGGACGACGGTAATCGTCCCCGACACGGCGCACGGAACGAACCCTGCGTCGGCGGCGATGGTCGGCTACAAGGTCGTCTCGCTACAATCCGACGCGCGCGGACGCGTTTCGCTCGACGCGATCGAGGCGGCGGTCGGCGACGATACGGCCGTGTGCATGATGACGAACCCGAATACACTTGGGCTCTTCGAGGATCAGATTCACCAGATCGCTGCTGCGGTGCATGCCGTCGGCGGCCTGATGTATTATGACGGCGCGAATGCGAACGCGCTGATGGGAAACAGCCGGCCGGGCGACATGGGCTTCGACCTCATGCACCTCAACCTGCACAAGACGTTCTCGATTCCGCACGGCGGCGGCGGCGCCGGTGCCGGACCGGTCGGCGTCGCGGCGCATCTCGTGCCGTTCTTGCCGGTGCCGGTCGTGCGGGCCGACGACGCCGATGAAATCGAGGGCGACTGGCGTTCCGACGAGCGAACCTTTCGGCTGGACTTCGAGCGGCCCGATGCGATCGGAACCATGCGTTCGTTCTGGTCGAATTTCGCGCATATGGTGCGTGCGCTCGCGTACTGTTATGCGAACGGTGCCGAGGGGCTCACGCGCGTATCGCAGCTCGCGATCCTCAACGCGAACTACATCCGCGCGTCGATCGCCGACCTGATCGACATTCCGTACGACGAGCCGAACCGGCATGAGTTCGTCGCCTCCGCACAGTCGATCAAGCGGGACACCGGTGTTCGCGCCCTCGACATCGGAAAAGCGCTGCTCGACCGCGGCTATCACGCGCCGACCGTGTACTTTCCCCTGCTCGTTCCTGAATGTTTGATGATCGAGCCGACGGAAACGGAGTCGAAGGAGACGCTCGACGCATTCATCGCGGCGTTTCGCGACATCCTGATTGCCGCGCGCGAGAATCCCGGCGCCGTGATCGATACGCCGGTGAACACCGTCGTGGGGCGCGTCGACGAAACCCGCGCCGCGCGGCAGCCGAACCTCCGCTGGCGCCCCACGGGATAGGGCGGCCGATCGCTCGATCTGCTCGGCGGCAATTCCTTCTTGGGAGCCGGCGCTATACTTGTTGAACACCCTCCGACGAACGGAGTGGATCGATTCAGATGCGGATCAAATACGAGGTTTCTGCGGGCGGACTCGTCCTGCGGCGGAACGGCGAAACCCTCGAAGCCCTGTTGATCGGGCGCGGGACCCCACGCGTCTGGTCGCTCCCGAAGGGGCACGTCGAAGCCCGTGAGACGCACGAGCAGGCCGCTCTCCGCGAAGTTCGCGAGGAAACGGGCTGCTGGGCTGAGATCCTCATAAAGCTCTCCGACATCGCCTACTGGTTCTATCTGAACCGGACCAAGCACAAGAAATCGGTCCACTTCTACCTTATGCGCTACCTCTCGGGCGATACGGCCAACCACGATCACGAGGTCGACGAGGCCCGTTGGTTCGAGATTCGAGCCGCAAAGAAAGCGCTCAAATACGTCAACGAGAAGCGGCTCGTCGACTTGGGGCTCGAGTACCTCGATAAGGAAGGCGACACAATATTCGAGTTCGAGCTGCAAGCAGAGCCGGAGCTCGAGGCGATGAGGGACTCCAGCGCATCTTGATTTCACCGGAAGCGATCGACGATCGGGCGTGCCGTGTCTCCCTCGACGTCTTTGATGGTCCGCTCGACCTGCTCCTGAGTCTCGTCAAAGAACAACAACTCGACATCGCGACCGTGCCGTTGGCAGCGGTCGCGGATCAGTACTTTGCGTACATTGCGTCGATGGAGGCGATCGACGTCGAGATCGCGGCGGACTATCTCGTCATCGCCTCGACGCTCGTGTTCCTCAAATCGAAAGCGCTGCTGCCGCCGATTCCGGTCGACTTCGAAGGCGGCGGTGAAGAGTCGGTCGAGGCGGTCGAGGCGCGTCTGCGCGAGCGGCTGATCGCATACTCGCGCTATCGCGACGCGAGCCGCGACCTGCAAACGCGTGCACGTGAAGCGGCGGCGTACTACGCGCGCGCGGAAGGCGGCGACGCGACCGCCGACATCATGCAACGGTACAAGATCGACGTCTCGAAGCTGGCGCGCGCACTCGAAGCGGTGCTGCGCTCGGCAAAGCCGGACGTTCGGACGATCGTGCGGGAGCGCGTGTCGCTCATGGAACAGATGGATGCCGTCGCGCGTTTGGTACGACGGGATGGACGCGCCAGTTTCTTCGCCCTCGTGCGCGGGGGAGACCGGTTCACGATCGTCGTGACGTTTCTCGCCGTGCTCGAACTGGTGCGGCGCGGTCGTTGTATCGCGCAGCAAACCGCCGCGTTCGATGACATCGACATTCTGCTGCCTTCGCCGGCCGAGGTGAGCGTTGCAAGCTGATGACGATGCGCCGGTCCAAGCCGAGCTGCTCGACACGGGTGCGCTGCAATGCGGGATCGAGGCGGTACTCTTCGTCGCGTCGGAAGCGCTTTCGATCAAGACGCTGGCCAAGTTGACCGGTGCCGATGAGTCCGACGTCACGATCGCGTTGCAGCGCATCGACGCGGACTTCGCGGAGCGCGGCATCGTACTGCGCGAAATCGCCGGCGGGTATCGGTTCGCGAGTTCGCCGGCCGCGCGTGCCGCGGTAGAAGCGTATCTGCTCCCGCCCAAGAACAACCTCTCGCCGGCGGCGCTCGAGACGTTGGCGATCGTCGCATATAACGAACCGGTGACGAAGGGTCAAATCGAAGAGATCCGCGGCGTCGGCGCTGATTCGGTCATCGCAACGTTGCTCGATCGGCGATTCATCATGGAGTCCGGCCGCAAAGAGTCGCCCGGGCGTCCGACGCTCTATAAGACGACGCCGGATTTCTTGGAGGCGTTCGGTCTCAACTCGCTCGATGATTTGCCGGCGGTCGATTTCGACGCGACGCAATCGCGCGACATCGAGTTGCCGATGACGGTGGCGGCCGCAAGCACACAACAGGAAGTAGGAGAATTATCGCTCGCGTAGCCCTTCCGGCCGATGCATCGGTTTGGAATACCATCAATGCCAACGCCCAAGCCGTCGCCGTCGCCCACGAGCTGATTGCGCCGGGGGAACAGTTCAAACTGACCGACGATCAGCGCAACGCAGTCACCGAGATCTCGGCGTTACTCGACGCGGGCGAACACGAGTTCTTGTTGCAAGCACCGACGGGTTCGGGGAAAACCGAAGTGTTGATGCGCGTCGGGATCGACACGATCATGGCCGGTGACGGTTACATCGTCATCCTCGCGCCGACGCGCGATCTGATCCGTCAGCACATCACCTATTTTTCGGAGCGGCTGGCCGGCACGGGGCTCGGCGTCGGCCAGATTCACGGCGGCGCGGCGCCGGGCGAACGGCGCGAAACGGAAGACGGTTTGCGCGACGGCAGCGTGCGCGTCGTCGTGGGCTCGGCAATGCTGCTCACGATCGACCGCTATTGGGACATGATCGACGCCAGCGACCTGGTCATCGTCGACGACGTCAACGCGTTCGACGAGCGGGAACACTTGCGGCTGCTCGAAGACATCGACGCGCCGCTGATCTATGCGACCGCGACGCCCAACGAATTGCGCAGCTACCTCACGCGCGTTGGCGCGTTCAAGAACGTGATTCGCATGCGAAAAATGCCGTTCAACGTGCTGCCGACCAAAGTGCATAAGATCGAAGGTGTGTGGGGCGAACCGCCGCCGGAACAGCTCTCGCACGCCGACGAACTCATTCGCGATCACCTGGGTCGCGGTTCGCGCATCTTCGTCATCGGCCGTACGCGCGGCGATGTGCCGCGGCTCGCGCAACGGCTCGAGGAGAATTACGACCTCGACGTCCAGCAATTGCGCGGAGATATGGCCGATACGAAAGAGCAGTCGAAGCGCAATCGCAGCCGTGGCGTGCGCGTGAACGACGTCGGCACGCGCATCGAGATGATGACGGCGTTTCGCGGACGCGCGCCGTCGATTCTCGCAGCGACGAACCTGATCGGCAGCGGCATCGACATCCCGGCGGCGGATCTGATCGTCATCACCGACGCCGACGCGTTCGGCGAGTCGGAGACGGAACAACTGATCGGGCGCGTTGGGCGCCGCGAGCGGCCCTCGGACGCGGTGCTCGTCACGGGCACGACGTTCGAGAAGAATCCGTCGCGTGCGGCCGGCGGTGGACGCGCGATGAGCTTCATGCCCCGCGGTACCCGCGCGAGCCGGTTCAACTACGGCCGAAGATAGTGCATATCGGGCTGCACGTCCGCGTCGGTTCGGGCTACGACGAGGCGGTCGCGTACGCGCAGCGTCTGGGCTGCACGGCGTTGCAGTTCTTCAGCGGCAATCCCAAGACATATCGTGTCGGACCGATCGACGCGCCGGCGCTCAAACGCTTCGCGTCGCTGCGCGCGGGCGCCGGTATCGCGTCGGCCGTCATCCATACGTCGTACCTGATCAATCTCGCGAGCGAAGACCCGAAGGTCGCGAGCAATTCGCTGCGGTTGCTGGTAAACGATCTACGCGTCGCGGCCGCCGGATCGGTCGCGTTCGTGAACACGCATCTCGGCTCGTACGGCAAACGCGAGCGCAGCGACGGCTTCACCCAAGTCATCGCCGCGCTCGAATCGGCGCTCGCCGACATCGCGCCGAACGTGTATCTCGTGATGGAGAATTCGGCCGGCGCAGGACAGCTGTGCGGCGGAACGCTCGAGGAACTCGGCGCGTTCGTGCGAACCGTCGCACACCCGCAACTCGCGGTTTGCCTCGATACCGCTCATTCGTGGGCGGCCGGCTATCAGATCGACAGCACGGAGGGCGTCGAGCGATTTCTCGATCTTGCCGAACGCGAGATCGGTCTCGAGCGCGTCGCGATGTTCCACTTCAACGATACGGAGATTCCGCTCGGCGGCCACCGCGACCGGCACTGGCACATCGGCGAGGGCAACATCGGCCTCGCCGGTTTCCGGGCGCTCTCGACGCACGCCGCGCTCGCGACGAAAACCGCGATCTTGGAGACGCCGGGCGAAGAGCCGGACGACGTCCGCAATATGGAACGGATCCGCACGCTTTTCGGCCCGTAGCGGCGAACTCTTCAAGATGAGCCTTGAGAAATTGGCTCGCGACCCTGACTATCGGGCGCGGGCAGCGCATCGGCGATCGACGGCGTGGGTGCGGGTCGTGAAGCTGGCGGAGAGCGATGCCGACGATGTGGATGATCTCCGTTCGACGCCGGCGTCACGGATCGAACTCGGTGCAAAGCTGAGCGGCCATCTACCATGGGAAGACGATGCCGATGCGACTGCCGCGCGACTTCAAAGATCTGTTGCAAGGCTTCATCGACGCGAACGTTAACTTCTTGGTAGTCGGTGCGTACGCGGTTTTTATTCACGACCGTCCTCGGGCTACGAAAGACATCGATATCTGGATCTCTCCGACGGCTGAGAATGCACAACGGGCATGGGACGCGGTTGCATTGTTCGGCGCTCCGCTCGGAGATTTTCGTGTCACGGACCTGTTACACGAGGACATCGTTTTCCAGATCGGCGTGCAGCCAATTCGAATCGAGATCCTCACGTCGATATCCGGTGTTACCTTCGAAGAATCGTGGCCGAATCGTGTCGAGGAAGAACTCGACGGGCTTTGCCTTCCCTTTATCGGCGCTCAAGAATTACTTCGAAATAAAGACGCAACCGGCCGCGAACAAGATCGGGTTGACGCGGCGCGCATTCGGAGACGTCTCAAGCGGTCGCCGTGATCGTTCACTTCGATCTCGATGCATTTTATGCGGCGGTCGCGCAACGGGACAATCCCGGATTGCGCGGCGTGCCGCTCGCGGTTTCGGGATCGAGCCGCCGGTCCGTCGTTCTGACCGCGTCGTACGAGGCACGGCCGTTCGGTGTACGCTCCGCGATGCCGCTGTACAAGGCGTTGCAGTTGTGTCCGCGGCTCACCGTCGTCGCGCCCGATTTTGCGACGTATCGTGCTGCGTCGGATGCGGTCTTTGCAATCTTCGCCGACGGTGCGTCGGCCGTCGAGGGACTATCGCTCGATGAGGCGTTTGTCGCGCTGCCGGCGACGAGCATCGATGAGGCGTCGGCCTTCGCAGAGCGGGTGCGCGCGCGCATTCGCGACGAGGTCGGGTTGACCGCAAGCGCCGGCGTCGCGGCGGTCAAGATGGTCGCCAAGATCGCGTCCGACATGAACAAGCCGAACGGGCTTACCGTCGTCGCACCCGGCACGGAGCGAACATTTCTCGCCGCGCTGCCGGTCGGGCGTCTGTGGGGCATCGGACCGAAGACGCTGCCGCGGCTCGAAGCCGCCGGGCTCAGGACGATCGGCGACGTCGCCGATCTCACCGTCGAGACGGCCTACGCGCTCTTCGGTCGCGGCGGTCATGAATTTCGCGATCTCGCACGCGGCATCGACGACCGCGCCGTCGACGGCTCGCGCGAACGCAAATCGATCTCGACCGAAGAGACGTTCGAGTACGACGTGCGCGACGAGGGGCGCGTCCTCGACGTGCTGCGCGCGCAAGCGGACGAACTTGCCGGCGATCTTCAACACAAAGCGCTGCGCGCCGCGACGGTCGGCGTGAAGGTCAAGCGCGCCGACTTCGTCGTCACCGGCCGGCAGACGTCGCTGGCGGTCGCCGCGAACGACGCCGCGACGATTCTCGCGGCGTCGACGTGGTGCTGGGACCGCTCGCAGCTGCGCGGCACGCCGATCCGGCTGCTCGGCACGCGCGTCGCCTCGCTCACTGCCGAAGAAGCGCGCGAGTTGCGCCTGTTTTAAGCCGGGACGGTTTCGCGCGCCGGTGTGAAGGCGATCTTGTCGTCGTAGAGTCCGGGGCCGGTTTCTCCGAGATACGCCGTTGCCTCGTCGACACCGACGAGATCGCAGTACTTGGCTTGCATATCGAACAGATTGATCGCGTGTGAACTCTCGAAGCGGTCGAACGTGCACTCTTCGACGATCGAAATCTTGTAATTGAGCGAGAACGCGTCGATGACGGCGGCGCGCACGCAGCCGGACGTCGTCGTACCCGTGACCAGAAGCGTGTCCACGCCGAGGTCGACGAGGAAACCCGCGAGCGGCGTGCCGTTGAACGGACTCGGCTTGAGCTTCTCGATGAGGATCTCGTGCGGCTGCGGCGCGATCTCCGCAACGATATCGTTTCCGCGCGTCGCCAGCCTCGACGTTGCCGCCGGCAGATCTTCTTTCGACCGGCTGTTCTTGTGCGCCCAGCCGCCGCGGTCGAACCCGTCGGGTCGCGTATCGACGCCGGTGCTGAAGAAGACCGGGATGTGGTTTGCGCGTGCTGCGGCGAGAAGGCGCTGCGTCGGTTCGATCGCAGCCCAGCCCGTTGCGCCGCAACTGTTGCGCCAGGTTTTCACCGATTCGAGGATCGGCAGCTTCGCGTCGCCCGTGAACGCGTAGTTCACGTCGACGACGAGCACGGCCGGGCGCGTTCCGAAACCTCCGCGCGCGCCATACCCCGATGCGGTGTACACCTTGCGATCGGTCTCGGTGATGAATTTATCCCAAACGGCCATTACGACGTTCCTTTCAAACCTTACGAGAAGAACTGCGGGTCGATGATTTCCCCATACGGGACTTTGGCCGCCAGCAAACCGGCGGCGATGACGACGGCTTCGGCGGTTTTTACCGACTCGGGGCTGATCTTTCCGCTCCACTCCCAGAGCTGATCCGCATACGCGCGGGCGAGCGAGGCTTTCAGCACGGACGGCGAGAGATCCGGAAACTCCTTGGCAGCGGCGGCGTACGTCTCGTCCTGGTGGTCGCGCACGAATGCGAGCCCGCGCTTCATGCCGTTGACGAACGCCCGGACGCCTTGCGGATCGCCATCGATCGTCTGCTGCGTGACGTTGATCGTCGAATACGCGTACGGTCCGAATTCACGCGGCCCGTTGTAGAACGGCTGACTCCACTGACCTGCCTCGACGCCGCGCGTGATCATCGGTTCGTTCATGACGCCGAGGTCCGCCTGGCCTTGCGCGACGACCGCGCCGACGGCCGACGTTGCGACTTCCATCATCGTGACGTCCTTGGTCGGGTCCAGTCCGGCCTTCTTGAGCGTATAGCGTAGGATCGAATTGGGCGTGCCGCCGTAGCCGGACACCGCGATGCGTTTACCGCGCAGAAACGTCTTGAGATCCTTGCTCGGCGTGACGCCTTTGGCAGCGACGAAATAGTTGTTGTTCCGGTTGACGACGTTGCAGATCGCGCGAAGGTGTGCGCCCTTCACGTCCGCGTAGGCGTTGTGTTCGGGGCCGCCGATGAACGCCCACGCCTTTCCCGAGAGCACCGCATTCGTGTGTTCCGCACCCGAACTCGAGAGCGTGATCATCGACGCGTCGAAGCCCGAGAGATAACCGTTGCGAATCGCGATGTAGAGCGGAAGATAGCCGAGCCCGTGTTGCGGTTCGGCGATCACGATCGTTTTGTTCGCGGCACGCGCCGGCGTTCGCGCGCCGGCGGTGGCGAGCGCGATGCCGGAAGCGGTGGTAGTGAGGAACGGGCCGCGACGCATGGATGCTCCTATCGGGACGCGCGAGTGTGAAAGAACCGTCGCAACAACGTATTTTCGAGCCACGACGTGACGAGATAGAGCACGATCGAGAGAAGCGAGAGCGTGAAGACGCCCGACCACACGAGCGCGATGTTGTAGGTCTGGCCCGCGTAATCGATCGACCGTCCGAGCCCGTGCTGCGAACCGATGAACTCGCCGACGATCGCGCCCGCGAGGGCAAGCCCGATATTGATACGCATGGCCGAGAGAATCGCCGGAAACGTTCCCGGCAGAATCACTTTGCTGAAGACCTGCCAACGCGTCGCGCCGAGCGAAAACACCAGCCGCACGAGGTCGCGGTCGACGGCGCGCATGCCCGAGTACGTCGTGAGCGCGCTGATGACGATCGTCAACGCGACGGCCATACCGATTTTCGAGGCGATGCCGAGGCCCAGCGCGAGCACGACGATCGGTGCGAGCGCCAACTTCGGCAGCCCTTCGAACACGACGAGAAACGGTTCCATGACTTTGGCGTACCAGGTCGACCACCAGAACGAGAGCCCGATCGCCGATCCGGCAACGGTGCCGATGATGAAGCCGATGATCGTCGCGCTGAACGTGAACGACGCGTCTTCGACGAGGGAACCGTCGCGGAGCGTTCGCACGAATTCGGCCGCGATCGCCGAGGGCTGGCTCCACAGAAACGGATTGATAACGTGTAGCCGCGCGAACACTTCCCACAGCGCGATCACGCCGAACGCAATGCCCAAACGCCCGGCGTTGACCGACCATGCCGCCGGTGTCTTTTCATGATAGACGCGCCGCAAAGTTCCGCGCGCGCTGGCCATGCGTGGGCTCGCGATCGACGGCGCGATCTCGCTCGCGTCGATGCTCATGAGGCCACCGCCGCTTCCGCCGGACGGTGCAAGAGTGAGAGGAAGTGCTCCTTGTACTGCGTGAACGCGGCGCTCGTGACGATCGCGCGTTTGCGCGGTCGCACGAGGTCGATCGTGCGACGTTCGACGATGCGTCCGGGCCGTGCCGACATCGTCACGATTTCGTCGGAGAGGTAAACCGCTTCGTCGACGTCGTGGGTCACGAAGACGACCGTCTTTTTGAAATCGTCCCAGACGTCGAGGAGCCATTCTTGCATGTCCGAACGCGTCTGCGCGTCGAGCGCAGCGAACGGTTCGTCGAGCAATACGACGTCGCGATCGCAGAGCATCGTGCGCAAAAGCGCGGCGCGTTGGCGCATTCCGCCCGAGAGTTCCGACGGATAGCGGTCTTCGAATCCGCCGAGCCCGTAGCGCCGCAAGAGCGGCAGCGCACGGCCCCGCGCATCGGCACGCGAAATGCCGTCGATCTCCATGCCGAGCACGACGTTGTCGACGATGCTGCGCCACGGCAATAGCAGATCTTTTTGCAACATATACGAGACGACGCCGCTCATGCCGAGAATCGGCGTGCCGTCGAGCGTCACGCTGCCCGCGTTTGGCATCTCGAGCCCTGCGATGATGTTGAAGATCGTCGACTTTCCGCAGCCGCTCGGACCGAGGATCGTCAGGAATCGGCCGCGCGGTATCGTGAGCGAGACCGGCGCGAGGGCGACGACTTCTGCACTGCGGCCGGTCCCGAACGTCTTCGTGACATCGGCAAGTTCGAGCATGTCCGGCAACGGTACCCGATGCCGTGCCCGCGCGCTATCAGCAAACGAGACAGCGTCCTTTCCGGACGTCAGCCATTTGTCGAGGCACTAGCGCCCGCGATACCGCAGCAACCGGGATTCGGCTTGCAAGAAGACCGTATTCAGTGCGTACCCGACGATTGCGAGCGTAAAAATTCCGGCATACATGTCCGTGACGTTGAAGAAGCGCTGGGCGTTGAGGATAAACGCGCCGATGCCGGTGTTGCTCGCAACCATTTCCGCAATCACGACGACGATCAACGCGAGCCCGATACTGATGCGCATCCCGGTCAGAATCGACGGCAGCGCCGCGGGCAGCACGATTTTTCGGACGATTTGCGCGCGCGTCAAGCGAAAGGTGCGGCCGGTGTCGAGTTGCACGGGGTCGATTGCGCTCACACCGCCGTACGTATTGAGGATGATCGGGAAAATGCAAGCGAAGAAGACGACGAAAACCTTCATTTCGTCGCCCAGCCCCAAGAAGATGATTGCAAGCGGGATATAGGCCGGACTCGGAATCGGCCGGAGCAGCTCGGTTAACGGCTCGAGCAAGTTGTACGCCGTGCGGTAATAGCCCATTGCAAGGCCGATCGAAACGCCGACGATGACCGCCAGGCCGTAGCCGAACGCAATGCGCTCGAGGCTCGGCCCGAGTTGCGCGACGAGCGTCCCATTGGTGGCGAGCAACCACCAATCGGCACCGATCGCCGAGACGGGCGGTAAACTCGGCGAATGAACGATCTTCGTATCGACGACGATTTCCCACAGTACGAAGAGCGCGACGATCGCGATCACACCGAGCAACCGCGAACGCAGGATCACGTTACCGCTCCTTGTTGCGCGAGAATGCGCGACAACAATGCGTGCCGGTAGGCGATGAACGGCTCGGACTCGCGCGTTGCGATCTGATCGCGCGGAAACGGCAAGTCGATCGCGATGAAACGGTCGACGCGTGCCGGAGCCCGGGTGAGCGCGACAACGTGCGTCGAGAGATAGACCGCTTCATCGACGTCGTGCGTGACGAACAGAACCGTCAATCCCAAGCGGTCGCGAACCGCGAGCAATAAATCTTGCAGCGCGGCACGCGTTAGCGCGTCGACGGCCGAAAACGGTTCGTCCATCAAAAGAACATCGGGTTCGCACACCAGCGCGCGCGCGATCGCGACCCGCTGTTGCATTCCGCCGGAGAGCTGACGTGGAAAACGATCGGCTGCGCCCGTCAAGCCGACCAATTCCAAATACTTCGAACAACGCTCGCGGCGTTCGTCGCGCGAGAGATCGCGGCGGTCTTCGATGCCGAGTGCGACGTTTTGCGCGACCGTGCGCCACGGCAAGATCGACTTCTCGTATTGCTGGAAGACATAGATCATTCCGGGCGGCGGCCCGATCACGGGCCGGCCGTGGAAGTGCACGTCGCCTCCGCTCGGCTCGAGTAATCCGGCGACCATCTGCAGCAAGGTCGATTTGCCCGAGCCGGACGGACCGATAATGGAGAGGAACGAACCGCTCGCGACCGAGAGGTCGATGCCCGCGATCGCTTCGGTGAATTGATTTCTGAAGCGATAGACTTTGCTCACGGTATTGATGGAGATCAGCGCGGCCGCCTCGGTCGCGACCGGCGCGGTGTGCACCGATTACGGCGTGCCGGCAACCGAAACGCGCGCGGCCGTCTTGCCAGGATCCATCGCGGACGGCGATATCATCTCGCCGAACGTGGGCATCGTATCGAGCACATGCGTCGTGAGGAGCATCTTCGCCGTTTGATTCCACGACAGTAGGTTGACGCGATCGTCCCACCGGATCGGCGTCATGCCGTGCACCGCGTCCGCGTTCATCCCGGTATATTCGGAGATGAAGCGTTTCGCGTCGTCGGGATGCGCGTTCATGTAGGTCAATGCAGCGTGCATCGCCGCTTGATAGCGTGCGACGACGTCGGCGTTCTTCGCAATCCACGCACGAGACGCCCAGAACGCTCCGACCGGCTGTCCGGGAACCGAGTCGACGTAGAACCATGAAATAACGCGACCCGCTTTGGCCGCAAGAATGCCCGACGTGAAAGGATCTACCGCCGCGACCGCATCGACCAAACCTTGCTGTAACACGCCGGGCATTTGCGGATAACTGACTTCGAGGTCGGTAACGGTATGCGGATCGATGCCGTTCTTCATTTCGACATCGACGACCGACGCCCAGGCTTGCGTGCCGATGCCGCTGTGCGCGACTTTCTTTCCCGCGAGCTGATGTGCTGAGGTGATCGGACTGTCGCTCCGCACGATAAGGGCGCCGGTGTCCGGTGCCTTCGTGTGCGAGAGTTCGTTCTGAAAAATCAACGTCGCATCGTAACCTTTTTCATCGGCGCGCATCGCGACACCGGGAATTGCGAGGATAACGTCGAGCCGGCCGGACTGCATCGCCGTCATCAAGTCGTTGCCGTTGTTCGCCGTCGTCAGTTGGACGTCGAGGCCTTCTTTGTCGAAATATCCCAGTTTTTGGGCCGCATAAATATCGGCGAGCGCCGCGATCTTCAGCACACCGACGTTGAGCGTCACGCGCGCCGGCGCGGCGTCACCCCGCGTCGCGCCGGCCTGGAAGGCGACCACGGTCAGCGTCATGACGATCGCTGCTACGACGAGCAGGCGCGAGCGGGTCATGGAATCGATACCTCCCGATGGGCGATTGCCGAACGATACGCGGCCAAGATCTCGGACCCGGTGGCAAACCAAACGTCTGCGTGCGCTCGTATCTTCGTGAGCGCGATCTCCAGATGGCGCGCGCGATACGGAACACCGGTAATAAACGGGTGCAGAGCGATGCACATGACCTTCCCGGTGACCGCGCTCTCGTCGTAAAGCACCTCGAACTGGTCGAGCAGCATCCGAGCATAGTCCGGGCCGGTGAAACCGCGCCGCATGAACGTGCCGATATCGTTGATTTCGATCGAGTACGGCATGGAAAACAACGTTCCGTTTGCGACATGCAGCGGATACGGTTGTTCGTCGTTCACCCAGTCGGCGACGTACGCGACGCCGTTCGCCGCGAGAATCTCCAGTGTTCGCGACGTCTCGGCGAGCGCCGGGCCGAGCCACCCGGCCGGACGCGTTCCGGTTCGCGCCGCGATCGTCGCAAGGACGCGTTCGATCGTAGCGGTCTCGTCGGTTTCGGCCATGCCCGAGAGTGAGCGGCTGTTGGTGAGCCCATGACCCATGAACTCCCACCCGAGCGCGCTGCATGCGTCGACGACTTCAGGATAATGCTCGCAGACGAGCGCGTTGAGCGCGACCGTGCCCGGAATGGCGAGCCGGCGCATCGTTTCCATCGTTCGCCAGATGCCCACCCGTAAACCGTAGTCGCGCCACGCATAATTCGGAATGTCGGGCGGCTCGACCGCCGGCGTTGCGATCGAGGCGCCGGCAAGCGAATCGGTTTCGAAATGCTCGATGTTCGGGACCACCCAGATCGCGAGTCGCGCTCCGTTCGGCCAGCGAAGGGGCGGACGCCGGACGATGGGGACGAATGGTGCACGCTCGTGAAAACGCATAACGGAGACGGTTCCGCCGCTGCGCGAAAGCCGACCCCCGACAAAAGAACGAAACGCTAAGCTTTTTTCGCTTCGCTCGAGAGATGGACACCGACGCCGTAGCGGCGCGCGAGCTTCTGACGTTCCTCATCGAAGCCGCGACGGATGCGCTCCGACGCCGCCTGCGCTTCGAGATCGAGCTGCGCGCTGAGCTCGGCCTTGCGTTGTGCTTCCGCCGCCTTGGCTTCGGCTCCCGATGATTTCTTGATCATTCGCTACGTGTTGCGTACTCGTGAAAAAGCACCCCTATTTTGTTCGCTCCGTCACACGTGATCGGCGTTCCATACGACGTCGGCGGCCAGCGCTCCGACGTGTGCTGCATGTGTACGCCACGCCGTGCGGGCCGCGCCGGAGAGGGGCAACAGCATCGTAACAGCCGCGGTTCGCGCGCGTACGGCGCCACGCGGCAGCAGCGTTCGCACGGGCTCCGGCGGCAACCAGCCGGTTACTTTCCGCAAATCGCCGGCAGCGTTGCGCACGAGCGGCGCCAGGTGCGCTGCGGCATCGTCGTCGACATATGCGCACTCGTCGAGTGCAAACGCATCGGCGTCGGGATACCGGCGCCCGCGGACATACGCGACGAGCCGGCGACCGCGCATCACTCCAAGCGAAACATTGGTTCCCCCGGCATATCGACCGCGCGCGCGAAGCCGAATCCATTCCCAGATCAGCGGGGGCCGGGTCAGCGCAAAGGGGCGCTGTGCTTCGTGCGTTGCAAAGCAGCGCTCGACCGCCGGCCAATCGGAATCGCCGAGCGACTTCGTTGCAATCCGCGCGTGCGGCAGCGTATCGGCCCGCAGCGCGATCGCGCGCGACGGCAGCCGTACGAACCCGAGCCGTTCGTAGAAGACCGGGTGAATGTCGGAGAACAGATATACGAGATCTGTTCCGGCGGCGCGCTCCGCGTCGAGCATCGCCCCGAGGAAGGCCGTCGCATATCCGCGGCTACGGTGTGCTTCCGGCGTAAACACGGCACCGATGCCGGCGGCGCGAAACGAACGGTCTCCACAGCGAAGTTCGCGCTGATATCGCTTGCACGACGTCACGACGGTTCCGTCGACGACAAAGCCGAGCGTTCGGAAGCGCCGTCGTCCGAACCCGGTTTCGCTCACCGCGCGAAAGTCGTCGACATACTCGTCGTACGAACGGCCGTCGGCCCACATCGTCGCCGAGTGCGGAAGGACGTCGCGAACGTAGTCTTCCGTTGCAAGCGGAACAACTCGCATCGCGCGTTGCTTCGCCGGACCGGCCGGTGCCCCCGGCGTTTACACGATCGGTAGCGGCGCGAACGTTCCGGCGAGGATGTCCGAGGGGTTGCGGCCGAGCCACGAGGCCAGAACCGTCGCGTAGACCGAGCGAAAATCGGTGTGGAACTTCAGATCGCCGCCTTCGAGATCGGTCAACGACGGGTGATCGCCGTAGACGCCGCCCCGAACCGAACCGCCGACGACGAAGAGCGGCATCGCGGTGCCGTGATCCGTTCCGTTGCTCGCGTTTTGGGTGACGCGGCGACCGAATTCGGAGAACGTCATAGCGAGGACGCCCTTGGCGTTGCCGTGCGCTTCGAGGTCGGCGTAGAACGCGCGCAATCCGTTGCCGAGATAGCCGAGCAGACGGTCTTGCTGCGCACGCTGTCCGGCGTGCGTGTCGAACGAGCCGAGCGAGACAAAGATGATGCGCGTCCCGATGCTGCTGCCGATCAGTTGCGCAGCGAGTTTGAGTTGTTGCGCGAACCCGTCGACCGGATAAGCGGCGCGAGCCGAATATCCGGCGATCTTCGAACGCAGTACATCGCCGCCGTGGTATGCGTCACGCGCCGTCGCGGCGATCATGGCCAGATACGGCGTCCCGCCCGGCTTCGCGCCGTCGTACAGCACGCCGGCACTTTGCTTCGATGCGAGATCGTGACCGGTGTTGTACGAAAATGCGCCGAGCGCTCCGATCGCCGGGACGTCGACGTGAGCGGAAACGAGTGCGGCCGGCAACGTGTCGCCGAGGGCGACACTCTCGAACGGCGAGGCCGGCTTCGTGCCCGTTGCATACCGGCGATCGAGATAACGGCCGAGCCACCCGTACTGCTGCGGCCGGTCGGGTGACGCCGTTTCCCAAATCTCGGTCGCTTCGAAATGCGAGCGGTTCGGATTCGGGTAGCCGACGCCTTGAATCAGCGCGACGTGGCCCTCGGAGAAGAGTTCGCGCAGACCCGCGAGCGCGGGATTGAACGCGATGCGGTCGTTGATGCGCAACACGGACGTTGCGTCGACTGCGATCGTCGGCCGGGCGCGATGATAGGCGTCGTCCGTATACGGAATCACGGTGTTGAGGCCGTCGTTACCGCCGGCGAGCTGGATGACGACGAGGACGTTCTCGGGATCGACACTCGTCGCGAGTGCCGGCGCCGTTTGCGCGACCGCTGCTTGCATGAAGGCCGCCGGCATCGTTCCACCGAGGACGGCGACACCGAGGGATTTCGAGACGAAGGCACGGCGTTTCATAGCGTTCCTCGCAGACGTCAGTTGAGTTGGTTGACGGGAAGGTTGAGCGTCAACGCGACGACGCCGCGAATCTTCTCCTGATAATTTTCGGCACCGAACGGTAGCGCATTCGGCGTTTGGTTTTGGCTCGCGCCAGTGGCGCCGTTCAGGTAGGCGACGAGCGTCGTACGGATATCGCTCGTCACGTCGTCTTGCAGCGCCGACGACACGAGCGACTCGACGATGCGCGGCGCGTTGAAACCGCCGGCGCCGCGCACCAACACGTCGGGATCGGCGTTCGGTTGCGCGGTTGTTGCGAGCGAGTTGATGAAGTTGAAGCGTGCCAGCATCGTCGAGGTGTTGATCCACGTCGGGCCGCCGTCCCAGCCCTTGACCGTCGGCGGATTGATCGGTTCCTGACCCATGCGTGCGAGGACGTTCGGCAGATTGACCGGGATCGACGTCGCTCCGATGTAGCGCAGCGTCCCGATCGCAAACTCGATCGGCGATTTTGGTTCGGCGCGATACGCGCGGCTCGAATAGAAGACGTTGGATCGAATGATCGCGCCGACCGTTCTCGAGAGGTCGTAACCCGAGATCGCGTACACGCTCGCGAGCGCCTCGACCAGCTCGGGTTCGGGGTCGGAATAGACGAACGCTTCGAGCAGTTTGCGTGAGATGAACCGCTGGTGCACCGGCTGTTGTACGATGATGTTGATCGCGTCGTCGACGCCGAACGCGCCGGTGCGGCCGAGGAACGTCTTCTCGCCGTCGTCGTGCAGATCCGGTCGATAGATCGCAACGCCGTTCTTGAGCGTCCAGCCGGTGAAGGCGCGCGCGCCCGCTTTCACGTCGTCTTCGGTGTACGCTCCGAGGCCGAGCGCAAAGAGTTCCATCACCTCGCGGGCGTAGTTCTCGTTGGGATGTTGCTTCGTATTATAGCGGTTGTCGAGCCACACGAGCATCGCGGGATCGCGCGTCACCGAGGCCAGCAGCGTGCGAAAATTGCCGAGGCCTTGCAGACGGAAGAGATCGACCTGCTGGGCCATCATTTCGGGCGGTGATTTGCTGACCGCCGTCGCGAAATGATTGTGCCAGAACAGCGTCATCTTTTCGGCGAGTTGCCGGCGCGTCCGCAGCATGCGGTCGAGCCACCAGCGTTGCACGGCCGTTTTGCGCAGACCGTATTGCATCGTCGTGAGCGTCGCGAGTTCGGGCGGATAATCGACGAAGGTTCCGTCGGGATCGGCGGCGCGAAAGATCGCGTCGACCGCGCGTTGCGCATCGAGCCCGGCGAACGTCGTCACGTCCGCGGCGCTTCCGCCGAATCCCGCACGACGCAGCAGATGCGCGGCCTGCCGGGGGCCGAAGTGACCAGTGTACGGCGTCAGCGCCGTCCCCGCGTCGAGGGCACCGGACGGGCGATAGCCCACGCTCGGGTCGGTCGATGTGTCGAGTTTGACGCTCACGTTCATCGTAACGTCGTTTGTTCGCTCGAACGTCGCGCCGATGATGCGCAGGACGATGAAACCTAGATGAGGTTTTGCAGTTCGCTCACGAATTCGGGCGCGCCGATGCCGCGGGTTGCTTTTCCGCCGGCGCTCACCGTCACCGTCCGGTCGGCGCGTGACAGCGCCAGCGCCAGGAGGCGGCGATGCTCGCGAGCGTAGCTCTCCTTGAGTTTCGTCTGGTACGCGTACCACGTGAACTTCGCGGTGCGTGCGGCGGGCGCGTCGCCGGCTGCGTCCTTCGGCACCATTCCGTAGCGCGGGCTGAACACGAACGCGTCGGGCACGTAGTAGGGCGGAAATGATCCGGCGCGGACGTCGACGACGAAGACGTGATCGAAGCGCCGCGGTCCGATGCCGTCGATTGATCCGATGAAAACGCCGTCGCCGTCACGGCCTGCGACGCTCGGCCCACGCTCGGCGGATGCAACTCGTTCGAGCATCACGAGCGCATCTTCGAGTGAGCCGCCCGCGTGCCGGCCGGCGTAGCGATCGATCATCGCGAGAACGTGTTCCACGATTCGAGCGCGGTAAGCCGTGCGCGCCGCCGTCTCGCCGTCGCGTGCGAGCAGCGTTCCGGCGTCGGCGACGATCGCACGCGCGGCACCGGCGCCGGCGTCGCGCGCGAGTTGCGCCCATCGTGCGCGTCGCGCGCGAAACGCCGCGATGCGCTCACGCGCGAGGGCACTCAGATCTGCGTCGCGTTCGCCGCGCAGGACGTTGGTCGCGAGGCGAATATCACGGCGACGGTCCCAGCGCCGATCGGCCGGCGTTTGCGCTTCGGGTAACGCGAAGAGCATCGCTTGCGGATTGGCGGGCTCACCGCACACGATCGCGAGCGATGCGTCGCTCAACCCGAGCTGCGGGCGTTGCAGCGCGCGCAAGAGCCATGCGTGGCGGAATGGATCGACGGCTGCCCACAACACGCAGAGTGCGTCGCCGGCGTCGTGATGCGCCAGCAGATCGATGTCGCCGAACGATGCGACGGCGACGTTGCGTTCGAGCAGCGCTGCCGCATACGGATCGAGACAGCGCGCCGCGCGGTGCACGACCGCGATCCGCGCGGGCGCCGTCCCTTCGGCGATGTGTGCGGCGACGAGCTCGGCGACGAGCGCGATTTCTGCCTCGCGGTCGACGGTGCGATGCGCGCGTACGGCGTCTCCCTGCGTGACGGTGGTCGCGACGACGCGCTCGTCGGCGATCGCTCGTGCGACCGCGGCGATTTGTCCGGGAACCGGTCCGTTCCCCGGTAGCACGATCGTCGTCGCGGCGAGCTTGAACGTCGCTTCGGGACGCGCGCCCGCGAACGTCTGCACGGCGGCGTCGAGCGAACCGGCGAACGTCATGCGCGGCAGCGCGGCGCCGAAGAGCGCTTGCAAGAGCCGCACCTCGCCCGGCCGGAGGTCGTGAACGTCGTCAACGACGGCGAGGCGCAAACGGCCGTACGTCCGCGCAACGGCGGGCGATTCGGCGAGCAGCCGAATCGCTTCGGCGATCGCGTCCCCGGAACCGAGACATCCGTGACGCACGAGCTCGTCGAGATACGACCGGTACAACTTTGCGACGATCTTTGCGAGATCGATTTCGCGCCGGCGCTGACGTTCGAGTTCCTCGGGGCCGACGAGCAGCGAATTGCGATATTCGTCTTTCGTCGCGTAGAGCAGGCCGGGTTCGGTGAGGTTCGGCGGGTTCGCATAGAACGCGTTGGCACCGCGCTGCGCGAGCTGCAGCATCGTCTCGGGACCGATGCCGGCGTCGCGCAACTTTGCGATCAGTCGCAGTACCGCGTCGGCGAAACGATCCGGCGTGCGCAATCCGCTGATCTCCGGATCGATGTCGCTGCCGAGATACTCGGCCCATTCCGCGGAAAACAACGGCGCGGCTGCGCGTTCGAAGATCGCGGCCGCTTCGTACGCGGCGAGCCGTTCGATGTCCGGCGTCAAACCGCCGGCAAGCGCGCCGTCGACGACGATCGCGAAGGCGAGATCATCGAGCGTGACGCCGGTGAACGGTGCGTTCGCGAACGCCGGCCGCGCCGCCGGATCGAGCCGTGCTTCGATGCGCGCCGCAAGATCGCGCGCACCGTCCGCGCCGGCCGCCGCAACGAGCGTCACGTCGAACGCCACGCCGCTGCTGCTGCTGCTTACGAGTCCCGCGTAGCGTGCTGCGAGCGCGTTCGTTTTCCCGCTGCCGATAGCGCCCGTGACGAGCAGCAGATTCGCGTCGAGCGGAGCGGCGACGACGCGTGCTTCATCGGATTCGACCGCGCGAATCATCGTCCGAACCGCTCTGCGCTGGCTGCGGGCCGTTCGCGACATGCATCACGATACGCACAATAACGGCACGCATCCGGATCGTCGGTCGCGGCGTAGTGAACGAGCGTCGGCGTTGCGAGCAACGCCGCGAGCGCGATCATCCGTTCGCGTGCGCGTTCGAGATCGGCAATGCCGATCGGCGCCGTCGTTGCGTTGTTGCGCCAGGCCGGTCGCGCGCGCTGTGCGACCCGATCGTACCGATCGACAACGGTCAATTCGATCGGTGCGACGTCAAGCAGCGCGTCCTTGAGCGGTACGAGCGCAAGCCGCGTCACGCGATCGCCGGCGGCCGTGCGCGCCCAGTAGTAGAAAGGAAGTTGAAAATCGCGGAACGCCAGCACGTCGGCGAGGTAGTCGTTGGCCGAGTTCGCGATCGCGCCGGTCTTGTAGTCGACGACCGTGACGCCTCCGCTCGCGTCGTCGCGATCCAGCCGATCGATGTAGCCGATGAATTGGAAGCCGCCGAGATCGACGTCGGCCGCGGTTTCGCAACCGACGACCTCGAACGGTTCGCGCTTCGCACGCTCGATCAACCACGCGATGTAGCGTTTCCCCGTGCGGCGCGCGCGGCGTTTCTGCAACTCGAATTCGACCGGCGCGTCGAACCGTGTCCGGTGCCGGTCGAACGACGACGCGATGCAAAAGTCGAGCACCGAGGCCAGCGGCGTCGCGTCCGTTCCATCGAATCGCACATGCGTACCGTGGAATTCTTCGAGGGCGGCGTGGAAGGCGATGCCGTAGAACGACGCCGACGAGCCCCGATCTTCGACGGCCGAACAGACGTAGCGGAAGTACCATTTCCGTTCGCATTCGGCGAACGCGTTGAGTGACGATGCGGAGAATGTCGCGCGTCGTGAGGTCACCGGCGACGGCGACTCGGCTGCGACGATCGCCTCCGGCGCAAGGTGCGTTCCTCGACTCTTCTCCGCTGCGCTCCGACTCGCTGCGGTACGCACGTCGAATGCGGCGGTCGCGAGGGCGCGGCAGCCGTCGAGTTCGGCCTCGATCTCGTCGATCGCGTCGGCGGCTTCCCACGTCGGGCCGAGCGCGCGCGCCGCGTCGAAATCGCGCGCGATACGTGCGAGCGCCGCGAGCGTCGTCGGCGGCGGCGCGAGGGCGCGATCGATCGCGTCGAATACGTCGCCGAGGCCGGCGTCAGGGACGCGGTAAGCGCGCGTAATCGTGCGTAGCGCATGTGCGAACTCGCGACCGTTGCCGGCCGCGCCGGCGTCGATCACGTCGAGCACATCGGCCGCTTCGCCGGCCGTCGCCAACACGGTTCGCGCGTCGTCCGGATCGATCGGCGCGAGTTTGGAACGCAGCGCAGCGCGCGCGTCATCGTCGGTTTCGCTTGCGGCGTAGCGCAGAAAGGCGACGATCGAAGCAACCGCGACGCGGTCGACCGGGGGCGGCGCGATCGCACCCAGCTCGATCGGCTCGAGTGCGAAGCCGGCCACGGACGCGAGCCGCCGCCACGCGAGTGCGCCCTCGCCCGCGAGCAGCGTCGCGTCGATCGCGACACGCTCCGGTGTCGCGGCCGAGGTTGCGAGGGCGCGGCCGAGCGCGTTGCGCACGTCGACCGCGTTGCCGAACGCGAGCAACGTGCGTACTTCTCCGATGAGATCGGCGAAGAGCGCCTCAGATCCGTCGATCGCCGCGAGCACGCGTGGTGCGAACGACGCGCTGCGGCGCACGTGCGGGGCGACGCCCAATTCCGTGCGTGTCGCCGCGATGCGGCGCACGATCGCGCGCCGTTCGCCGTCGCCGATGACGCGCACGTCGACGAACCGTTCGAGAAAGGGCGCCGGCGGAAGCACATCGCCGCCGGCGGCGTGACGCACGAGCGCCGCATCGGTACCGAACGCGCAGCGGCGTTCGTCGACCAAAAGCATACCGGTGCTCTTCGCCGCCTCAACGCACCAAGCCGTTCGCGACGATAAGATCTGCCGGCCGATCGATGTTGACCGCAATGTCGGCGTGCGAACTACGAATCGCGCCGACCCGAGCCCGCAGGATCGTGCTCGCGCGCGCTTCGGCGGCTGCAATCGGAAGGAAGCCGAGCGCAAACCGCGGGACGATGTCCCAGCCGAACAGCGACGCCAGCCGCAGCGGCGATTTGCGCGCGGCGCCCAGATCGTCGAGTACGGTGCGCAGAGCACTCAACATGCGCGGTTTGATGACGAAGAGGCCGCCGCCGCAAAACCGGCCTTCGAACATCGTCGCCCAGGTATGGCGCACGCGCGGAAATTGCACGTCGTGAATCTTCTGGCTGACGATCGCGTAGGCGATGTCCAAATCGCGGCGTCGGGCTTCGCCGACGAACTCGTCGATCGCCGCTCGCGAAAGGACCGGGAGATCCGATGCGGCGATGAGCACCGCTTCATCGGGCGGCACGCCGGCGAGCCCCGACGCGAGGCTCTCGAGCATGCGCGCGCCGTCGGGGCGGCACGCGTCGGCGCCGGCGAGCGCTTCGCTTGCATGCATCGACGCCGGCGCAACCGCGACGATGCGCGTGATCTGCTCCGACGTGCGCAACGAGGCAATCGTCCGCGCGACCAGCGGCACACCGCCCACCGCGACGAACGCCTTGTTCGGCGCGTTGCGTTTCATCGCGGACACGGCGTCGGGACCGCCGCCGGCCAGCACGATCGCGATCACGCGACCGCGCCACGCCACTGCTCGCCGGGTGCGAGCGGCGCGACGAACGATCGCGCACCTGCGGGCAGCGCGAGCCGCGCTGCGAGCGCGCGCGCCGACACCTCTTCTGCGCAGAGCGCGAACGATGCGCCGCCCGAACCGGAGAGCATCGCCCGCGGTGCGCCGGCGGCCCGCAACGCCGCGAGCGCGTCCGCGACCGCCGGGTATGCGGCGCACACGATCGGTTCGAAATCGTTGGTCAGGTGCGCAACCGCCGCGTTATAGTCGCCGCGTTGAACGGCTTCGACAAGCTGCAAACTCGCCGATCCGGTGCGCACGCGCGCCGGGACCGGCGCCGTCGCGCGCGCTTCGGCCAGCCGGCGGTAGGCGTCGCCCGTATCGACGTGCACCGCCGGTGAGACGACGACGACCCACCAGGCCGGCAGTGCGCCGAGTGCCGTGAGCCGCTCGCCCGTGCCTTCGACGAGGGCGCCCGTACCCGTGAGAAAGAACGGCACGTCGGAACCGATGCCGCGAGCGAGTGCGATCCAGTCGTGCGCCGGTGCTGCGCCGAACGTTCCGCGCATCGCGGCACCGACGATCGCCGCGGCGTCGGACGATCCGCCGCCCAAACCCGCCCCGACCGGGATTTCTTTCACGAGATCGATCGCCAACGGCGCGGCGCCGAAACCCGCAGCGCGCAGCGCGCGTGTCACCAGGTTGTCGGCAGTAAGTTCGCCGGCGCTGCATGTGAACGCCGGCCGCTCGGCGGCCGCGACGGTGATCACATCGTAGATGCCGATCGGCACCATGACGCTGCGCAACGCGTGATAGCCGTCGTCGCGACGCGCGAGAATTTCGAGCGTCAAATTGACTTTCGCCGGCGCACGCAACCGCATCGCCCCACCCTTCGCCGCCCAAACACAATCGCCCGGAGTCGAGGACCACTCCTGTGCGCGGAGGAGTCGAGGACCACACCTCGTAGCGCACGGCAATGGACGCGAGGTATGACGCGCAGCGCGGCGAGTTTTGCGCATACGTGTTACCCGAGTCGGAAACGCCGTTCGGATTGACGCTCGGCAATTTCAAGACCTTCGCGACCTCGACACCCAAGGGCGGAATCCGCGGGCTCTGGGACGCCGACACCGATCAGATCATCTTCGGTTCGCATCAGATCGCGTATCGCGTCGACGGGCACGACACGTTTTTTCCGCATCAGATCACGCGCGAATTCACGTTTTTACCGTACGCGCAGATCGCGGAATTCGAACTCGATCGCGGCATTCGCGTCGCGGAGGCGTTCTACGTCCCGCACGGTCCCAAACACGATCGTCTCGTTTCGTTCGTCATCGACGTCTCGTTGCACAACGCGGGAAGCGACATCGCGAACATCAAGGTCTTCCCGTGGGCGCTGCTGATCGGTCAACGCTTTTATGGTGAACCCGAGAAAGCGGTGCGCGCGACGACGGCCGGACCGTACATTCGCAGCTACGGTGAAGAGTCCGGCTACGTGCGTTGGTGGGGCGGTTCGCGTTTGCCCGGCGCGGCGGTGCTCGCGCTGCGCGAACAGACGCTATTGGGCGGGATGCGCGACGGCGTGCTCGACACCGAAGACCACCTGGACGAGGTGACGCCGAAACTCGCCGAGTTCGTCAACCGCCGCATCTACGGCGCGTTCGAGTACACGATCGTGGTGCAGCCCGGCGCACGCGAGTCGTTGCGGCTCGCCGTCGTTTTTCATAAGGACGGCGACGCACGTTCGCGGGCCGGTCTCGAACAGTTGTTGCACGACGAAACCGCGCTGCACGAAACGCAGCGCTATTACGCGGGCCGCTTAGCCGACGCGCGCTTGATGACGCCCTCGCCGCTGATCAATCGCGGCGTCGTGTGGGCGAAAGTGAACATGCTTCGCGTGATCAAGGAATATCCGCAAGGCTGGGGTTCGACGAACTCGCCGCCGTCGGACATCCTCGTTTCGCGCGACACGTCGTGGTTCGTGCACGGGTACGACTACTTTTTGCCGCAGTTCAGCCGCGATGCGATCGAACTTTTCAACCGATTTCTCGAACCGAGCGGACAGGTGGTCGAGTACGTGCGCGGCGTCAACGGATTCAAAACCGCCTACGACCTCAACATCAACGACGACACGCCGCTGCACGTCATCGCGATCTTGCACCATTACAACGCGACGCTCGACGACGCGTGGCTGCGCGGCATCTATGCGCTCGTACGTTCGACGGTCGACTACCTGCTCTCACAACGCGACACGAACGGACTCGTCTACTGCAAAGCCGGCGGCGTCGATATGTTCGGCATCACGTCGTGGCGCAACATCATTCCGTACTACACGCTCGACGGCGCCGTAACCGAGATCAACGCCGAGTCGTACTTTGCGCTCGAAGCCGCGGCGATGATCGCCGCGGTGTGCGATGAAAAGGAGGACTGGGAGCGCTGGTCGCGCGAGGCGACGGCGCTGCGCGAAGCGATGATGACGAAGCTTTTCAATGCCGATACGTCGGCGTTCGTGCTGAACTACGATCAGGACGGCAATTATCAGGACAATTTCACGGCGGATGAAGTGTTCCCGGTGCTCTTCAACGTAGCCGACGAGCCGGTTCGGCGGGCGATCCTGCGCCGGTTGCTCGAACCGGACTTCACGACACCGGTCGGCTTGCGTACGATATCGACCGCCGACAGCTGGTACTTTCCTTCGCACGGGTTCGGCTTGCTCGGCGGCGTTTGGCCCGATCTGACCCTGTGGTTCGCGGTTGCGCTGGCCCGAAACGGCGGATATCAGCAGGCGGTCGCGCGGCTCGAAGAGATTTACGCGTCGATGGAAGCGGGCGCGGCGCGCAACACGGTCCCCGGCCAGTTCGGCGAATGGTTCGACGGGGGTTCGCTCACGAATCGCGGGATGTATCTCTCACCGTGGACCGGGGCGAAATATCTGTGGGCCGTTGCGGAGACCGTCTGCGGGATCGACGGCTATCGGACGAGCGGGCGGCTCAATCTCGCGCCGCGCGTCCCGCCCGAATGGACGTGGACCGCCGTCGCGCGCGTGCACTGGGGCGGCCGGCGCCATACCTATGTGATGGACCACGTCGGCAAGCGCATCATCGGCGACATGCAGAAGGCGTCTGCCGACGAGCCGTATTCGGTCTTTTACGCCGGCCGCGATATCAGCGATGAAGCGACGATCTCGCCGGTCGACGTCGCGGCGATCGTGTTCGAAGACGACGACGGTGCGGTGCGCATGTTCGTCTGCAACCAAAACGACCGCGCGCGCAACGTCGCGATCGAGTTTCGCGGACGCATGATTCGCCGGAACATCGATGCCGGTGCGATGCTGGAGATCACCCTCGACGGAAAGCCGCGTTTGCTCGACGCGATGCCGGTCGGCATCGCGGAGCCGGTCGGTGCGTAGCCGGCGCCCGCGAACGTCGCTCGTTCTGATCGCAATGGCGGTGGTGCTGCTGGCCGCAATCGCCGTCGGTCAGAAAATCGGCGAGCACGCGTTGTTCTCCGCCACGCAGCGTCGGCTTGCGGTTCCCGACGAAGCGATAACGCCGGTTCCCGACGCGACGTCGGGCGACGACGCCTCGCTCTCGAAAAACTGGAAGCGGCTGCAAGTCGTCAGTGTGGCGACGGATCCGGCCTTCCCCGATCCGCGGGTCAGCCCACCGCCGACGCCGACCCCACGCCCGACGCCGGTGCCGACGCGCCCACCGACGCCCAAGCCGACACCGTCGCCGCCCACCAGCGTCTACACCTCGCCGCCGCTTGCGCTGCCGCTCGCTTCGCACGAGCCGGACGAGTCGCCCTCGCCGTAAGGCTCGGCGTAACGCATCTCGCGTTGCGCGAGTCTGTGTTCTTTGGGACAATGAGCGATATGGAGAAACAGATCGGGACGGTCACGGTCAAGCGGGGCCTGGCGCAGATGCTCAAGGGCGGCGTCATTATGGACGTCGTCACGCCGGAGCAAGCCGTCGTGGCGCAAGAGGCCGGCGCGGTGGCCGTCATGGCGCTGGAACGGATTCCGGCCGACATCCGGGCGATGGGCGGCGTGGCGCGCATGAGCGACCTCGACCTGGTCTCACGGATCATGGATGCCGTCACGATTCCCGTGATGGCGAAGGTTCGCATCGGTCATCTCGCCGAGGCCCAAGCGCTGCAGGCGCTTGGAGTCGACTACATCGACGAGTCCGAAGTGCTCACGCCGGCCGACGACAAGTATCACGTCAACAAGCACGGCTACGACGTTCCGTTCGTGTGCGGTGCGCGCGATCTCGGCGAAGCATTGCGGCGGATTGCCGAAGGCGCCGCGATGATTCGCAGCAAGGGCGAAGCGGGCAGCGGAAACATCGTCGAGGCCGTGCGCCACATTCGCGCGATCCGCGATGAGATCGCGATCCTCGGCGCAATCCCCGAAGAAGAACTCGTCGCGCGAGCGCGCGACCTCGGTGCGCCGCTCGAGTTGATTCAGCAGGTCGCGCGCGAAGGGAAATTGCCGGTCGTCCTGTTTTGCGCGGGCGGCGTCTCGACGCCGGCCGACGCCGCGCTGATGATGCAACTCGGTGCCGAAGGCATCTTCGTCGGCAGCGGCATCTTCAAGTCGAAGAGCCCGCCGAAATTCGCCAAAGCGATCGTCGACGCGACGACGCACTACAATGATCCGGCCGTCGTCGTCGCCGCGCATCGTGAGCTCGCCGGTGCCGAGGCCATGGCTGGTATCGACCTGCGGGGTCTGCCCGAGAACCAACTGCTGGCATCGCGCGGAACGTGAGCCGGATCGGCGTCCTCGCCGTGCAAGGCGATGTCGTCGAACACGTTCACGCACTCGAACGAATCGGCGCGCGGCCGCACGAGGTCAAGAACGAAGCCGACCTCGCGTCGGTCGACGCATTGATCGTGCCGGGCGGCGAATCGACGACGGTGATCCGGCTCTTGGGACGCTTCAAGCTGGCCGAGCCGATCCGCGCTCGCGTGCGCGCCGGCATGCCGTTCTGGGGCACGTGCATGGGCATGATCGTCGCCGCGCACGATGTCGCCGGTCTCGAACAGCAAACGTTGGACCTGCTCGACATCACCGTCCGCCGCAACGCCTTCGGGCGGCAGATCGCGTCGGCGGAAGTGCCGCTGGCAATACCTGCGCTCGGCAGCGAACCGTTTCCGGCCGTATTCATCCGCGCGCCGTGGGTCGAGCGCGCGGGCGCGAACGTCGAGGTGATCGCGGAGCGCGACGGTCATCCGGTGTTCGTGCGCGAGAACAACGTCATGGCGACGTCGTTTCATCCGGAGCTCACCGGCGACGACCGCGTGCACCGGTATTTTCTTACGTTGTTGGCGTAGCGACGTTCGCACCGGGCAACTGCACGTCGAATGTGCTGCCGCGGCCCTCAACGCTCTCGACGCTCACGGAGCCGCCCAGCGAGTCGACCAATCGCTTCACGAACGTCAGACCGAGCCCGGTTCCATGCCGCGCACCGACGTTTGCACCACGGGTCGCGCGATCGAAGACGTGCGGCAGATCGGCCGCCGGAATACCGATGCCGGAATCTCTCACGCGCAAGCACAGTCCGGCGCCGAGCGCGTTCAATTCGACCGTCACGCGCGCCGGCGCCGACGAAAACTTCAGCGCGTTGCTGAGCAGATTTTCGAACGTGTGCCGCAACACGCTTGCGTCGGATTGCACCGCGAGTGCAACGGGCGCCGTTACCACGACGCGACTGCCGTGCGGCATGTACGCGACGACGTCGGTCAGCAGCGCGACGACGTCCACTTCTTCGACGTACGGTTCGTAGGCGTTACGCTCCATGCGCGAGATCGTCAGGAGTTCGAACGCAAGGCTCTCTAACCGGCGCCCCGCGAGGTGGATTTGGGCAACGGCCGCGCGATCGTCGCTCGGTTCCATCGTTTCGAGCAGCATCTCACTATAACCCAAAATGCTCGTGAGCGGATTGCGCAAATCATGCCCGATCATCGCCATGAGGTCAGTACGCGCTTCTTCGCGTTCAACGTCGGCCGTGATATCTCGCTCCACGCAAATCCACTGCGAACAGTCGCCGGCGCGGTCGCAAACGGGTTGGAAATGGACGCCGGCCCAGTACGGCGACCCGTCCTTGCGATAGAACTGAAGACGTCTATCCATCGGGCGACCCGCCGTCATTTCGGCGACGATCGTTTCGAGAAGATTCGGTTCCGTCAACGGTCCGCGGCGGCTCGCGCCGTTCATCAGCTCCTCTTCGGTGAAACCGCTGTTCCGCACACCGGCCGGGTTGACGTAGCGTATCCGCGGGACCGCTTCGTCGGCGTGCGTCCCGTATACGTAGACGGCGTCGTTCGCGTTTTCGATCGCGGTCGAAAGAATCGCCAGCCGGTCGTCGGCACGCCGGCGTTCATCCGTGTTGCGGCCGATTGCGATCCAGTGCCGGGCGCCCGTTGAAGGGTCGACGATGCCGCGCCCGCGCCAATCGGTCCAAAACGACGTCCCATCGGCACGGTACGCGCGGAATTCGACTTCGGTGTCCTGCATCGTCAACATCGCGTCGCGCATCCGCGCGATCACCGCCGGGTCGGTCCGCGGCCCGAAGGCGACCGCCGGTGATTTGCCGACGAGTTCGGCCGGCGTGAAGCCGAATTCATGCGCCATCGCGGCGTTCGCGTAGACGATTCGCGGTCCGGCACCTGGGCCGGCGGCGTCACCCGTCATGAAGATCATGTCGGTTGCGGCGTCGATTGCGGCTTGCATCGGAAAGCCGTCGTCGGGCGACGGCGAGTCGTCCCGCTCCCAAGGGGAGCGGGACGACAGGTGCGCCTTCATCGGATGGTCCACCCCACGGAATAGTCTTCGAACGAAAGGCGCAGAAACTTTACACTTCGGCGAGCGATGCCGTGCAGACGCAGTAATTGCCCGTAAAAACACCGAATCGTCTGGGCATGCCGACGCTCGTGCACACTTTGGAACGAATACGGCCGAGCTCACCTTCCCGCATCTCCCGTTCGTCCAAAAGCGAGGCTACCGTGTCTCGCTTTTTTGTATACCGCACCGGTAAGGAGGCACGGTGAACGACGTCTTGGTCCTCAACTTCACGTATGAAGCGCTGAACATCACGACGTTCCAGCGTGCGGTGAAGCTGATCTTCTCCGGCAAGGCCGAGGTCGTTCACGGCCGCGAGCACCGGTTGACGTCGCCGACGTTCGAAATGAAGATGCCCTCGATCATCCGCATGCTCTACTACATCAAGCGCCCCATGCAAAAGGTCGCGCTCACCAAGAAAAACATCTTGTTGCGCGATGACTACACGTGTCAGTACTGCAACCTCAAGGGCGAGCGGATGATGACGGTCGACCACGTGCACCCGCGCAGCAAAGGCGGTCCCTCGACGTGGGAAAATTTGGTCTGCGCGTGCATGCGTTGCAACAACCGAAAGAACAACCGGACGCCCGAGCACGCCAACATGCTGCTCAAGCGCAAGCCGAAAGCGCCGAAATATATTCCATGGATCCGCGTCAAGCGGAACACGTTGCCCGGGGAGTGGCATAAGTTCTTGTTCTTGTACAACGTTTCGATCGACGAACGCGTCGACGCGGAGTAGCCGTCGACGACGAAGCGGCGCCGTCGAGAGCAGTCTCGGGGAGTAGCGCCTACATCACTGTGACCGACGCGGCCGGACGGGTCCTTTTTCGGCGCGCCGCCACCCCCCAAGAGGTCGACGATGCGCTGGCCTCAGCCGATGAGGCCGGCCGCGAGGGTGAAGCCGTCATGGCGCGAATCGCAAACGAGCGTATGTTCGAAGACCTCATGGGCGAACTCGAATGATTCGTCGCGTTGACCGGCCCTCGACGCCGGCCCGCCGGCTCGGCGTGCGACGCCGTCCGACGGGCTTCATCCCATTCGAAGAGCGCCCAGATCCGGATCTGGCGCTGGCCTATTCGAACGGCTTCGTCACCGTCGAGATCTCGCACGACGCACTCGATGCATTCGTCGAGATGCATCGCGACGTGCCGCTGCCGGTCCGCACGGACGGCGAAACCGGCGACAAACGCGTCTTCGACGCGAAGCACAACGTGCGCGTGATCTACGACCGCGAGGCGCACGTGCGCGAAGTGAACACGCGTAGCCGCGAAGGGCTGCACGTCCGCATCAACTTTCCGAAAGCCTCGTAGGCACTAAACTCCGAGGCGTGCGAAGAGCGCACGCGCTCGCGACGACGGGCCCGCGGCGATCGTGCATTTGAGAAGATCGCCGATGACGAACGGCGTGACGCCGGCCGCGAACGCTTGCGCGATCGTGAGGTGATATCCGACCGCGAGCCACCATACGCCGCCGACGAACACGACGGCCGTACCGCTAAAAATCGCGAGCCATCGGCCGACGTACGTCGCGCCGAAGCCGCGGTCGAACAACGTGCCCATGACATACGCGCTGACCGGATACATCCACAGATAACCGGCGCTCGGCCCGATCAGGCCCGGCCCGGTGTTGACCGGAGCAAACACCGGCATGCCGACCGCACCTTCGATCAAGTAGAACACCGTCGCGAGCACCGCGAGATCGCGACCGATCGCGAGGACGATCAGCGGAATCGCCAGCGTCTGCAACGTGATCGGAACGGGGACCATCGGCACGGCGACATGCGCGGAAAGTGCGAGCAGCGCGGAGCCGGCGACGGCCAGTGCGAGGCGGATTGCGATCGCTCGCGGGACGCTCGCAGGGCGGGCGGAAATCATCGCGCTACGGGTTGGCAGATCGCACGGGAACCCCTCCGCCCATGCTATAATCGCCCCCGCTGTGATCACGCGTGACGACGTCGAACTGGTCGAGGGCCTCGACCACCGGCGGGCTCCGTACTTCCAAGTTCTGCTAGACTACGTCGACGCCGGCGTCATCCCGTTTCATACGCCGGGTCACAAGCAAGGCATCGGTATGGAGCGCGCGTTCCGTGATTTCGTCGGGGACAACGTCCTGGCGATCGATCTCACGCAGATCCGCGGGCTCGACGATCTGTTGCAGCCCGAAGGGCCGTTGATCGAAGCGCAAGAGTTGGCCGCCGATGCATTCGGTGCCGAGCACACGTATTTTCTCATCAACGGCTCGACCAGCGGCAACCAGTGCATGATGATGACCGCGCTCAACCCGGGTGAGAAAATCGCGCTGCCGCGGAACGCGCACAAGAGCGCGATGGGCGGCCTGATCATGAGCGGCGGCTATCCGGTGTGGATGCAACCGGAAGTCGATGAAGCGCTGCACATGGATCACACCGTGACACCGCAGACCGTGCGCGCGACGCTCGAAGCGAACCCGGATGTGAAAGCCGTTTATATCGTGAGCCCGACCTACTACGGCGTCGCGGCAGATCTCGAATCGATCGCGGCGGTCGCGCACGAATATAACATCCCGTTCCTCGTCGACGAAGCGTGGGGGCCGCACTTCCACTTTCATCCGGCATTACCGAAGTCGGCGATGCAAGCCGGCGCCGACATGTGTATCAACTCGACGCACAAGATGTTGGGCTCGCTCTCGCAAACCGCGATGTTGCACGTGCAAGGGTCGCGTATCCGTCTCGACCGTCTGAAGGCGGTCTACAAACTGTTTCTTTCGACGTCGCCCAATCTCGTACTGGTCGCCTCACTCGACGTCGCACGCCGGCAGGTGGCGCTGGACGGACCGGCGTTGCTTTCGCGTACGATCGAAATTGCGAACGACACGCGACGGCGCATCAACGACATCCCGAACGTGTACTGCTTCGGTGAAGAACTGGAAGGCCGGCCCGGCGTCTTCGATCTCGATCCGACCAAGGTTACGGTGACCGTCAAGGCACTCGGCTACACCGGCTACGAAGCCGAAGAAATCCTACGGCGCCGTTACAACGTGCAGTGCGAGTTGGCCGACCTCTTCAACTGCCTCGCGCTCTTTACAATCGGCACCACGCCCGACGCGGCGGACGAGTTCGTTTACGGGGTCCGCGAGCTGGCCCGCGAGGATCGGCCCGTCGATATCTTCTCGCCCTCGGGCGTGCTCGACCGGCGCTTGAAAACCGGGACGTACAAGCTGCCGAGCATCCCGCCAATCCGCTTGCTGCCGCGCGAGGCATTCCTCGCGACGACGGAGCTCGTCAACTTCAAAAAGAGCGCCGGCCGCATCTGTGCCGAGGTAATCACCCCATATCCGCCGGGGATTCCGGTGATTTCGCCCGGCGAAGAGATCACGCCGGAGATCATTTCCTACCTCGAGCTGGAGAAGAAAGCAGGCGTACGGATGCAAGGACCCTATGACGGCGAGCTGCGCCGGATTCGGGTTGTTAGCGAGTGATGGAAAACACTTTTTACGAAGTCTTTTCGGAAGCGACGGAGGCAATCGCCCCCTCGAAACGGGATACACCATTCTCTCCAACACGTCTGACTGGTGGGTGCAGAATGTCCTCGACGGAAAAGCGCGACGATACGCGCCGAGTACCGTTCGTCGCTCTGCGAACATTTCTCGGCGATACCAATAAAGTCGTCTCGCATCGCAACGATGGAATTGAATACCATCGCCGTTGGGCGTGTGGTTGTACCGCCGTGCTACGTAATAGCTCGCATCAGACCGCGCGCTGGCGGCCGTGTTCGACCCACGCGGCGCGCAAGCCGGGTTCCGACCCGTACGACGCCCGCGCCGCGTCGTACATTCGCCGGCGGGTGCCGCCGCGGTTTTTCATCATCGATGCAAGCCTGACCGTGCTTTCCATTGCGCCGGGTGCGGCGATCGACGCGTTGATTCCCGAAGCGCTGGTGCGCCTTTCGGAATGCGGCGCGTTGCACGAAGCGACGCTCGTGCCGCTGACCGAAGACACGTGGCTGCGCACCGTGCCGCTCGAGGGTGCGTGGGCGCAGACGACGGTTGTTTTCGTCGAGTGCGGTGAGGTTCGCGGCTCGATCCAGCGGGCAGCGCAGCGCTATGGCCTCTCGAAACGCGAGATGGACGTGCTGCGCTTGATGCTCGACAATCAGTCCAACGCGAGCATCGCGCGCGGTTTGACCATCGCGGAGAGCACCGTCGCCGATCACATCAAGAGCATCTATCGGAAAACGCAGAGCACCCGTCGCACCGAACTGATCGGGAAGCTGCTGCAGGGCGAAGAGTAGACGCACCGCCCGATCGGGTGATGCGTCGCGGGTGGCCGGCTCGTATGCTGGTCGCATGACAACGGACTCGAGCGCGCTCCTCGCGCTCTCACATGAAATCGCCGCCGCGGTAGAGCGCGTTGCGCCCAGCGTCGTCGCGGTCGAAGCGCGCGATCGCATCGGATCGAGCGGCTTCACCATCCGGCCGAATCTGATCGTCACCGCGGACCACGCGCTCGAGAACGACGACGTCGAGGTCGTCTTCGCCGACGGCGCTACCGAGAGCGCGACGATCGTCGGACGCGATCCGTCGACCGATCTCGCGCTGTTGCGCACCGAACGCGCCGGAACGCCGCTCGCGTTCGCGCAGAGCACGATCCATATCGGTTCGATCGCGCTCGCGATCGCACGCGACGACGACGGTGATCTCGCCGCGACGATGGGCGTCGTGAGCGCCGTGAGCGGCGCGTGGCGCACGTGGCAAGGCGGCGACATCGATCAGTTCGTGCGTCCCGATCTGGCCTTGTATCCGCGCTTCTCCGGTAGCCCGCTCGTCGACGCCGAAGGCGCGGCGATCGGGTTGAACACGGCCGGATTATCACGCCGGCAAACGCTGACCGTACCCAGCCGCACGATTGCGCGTGTCGTCGATGCACTGCTGGCCGGCGGCCGCATCGCGCGTGGCTATCTCGGCGTTGCCTTGCAGCACGTGCATTTGCCGGAAGCCTTCGGCGGCGGCACCGGCGCGGTCGTCGTCGGCGTGGAGCCGGCAAGCCCCGCGTATGCCGCCGGACTCGTCGTCAGCGATCTAATCGTCGGCGCCGCGGGGAAGCGTGAGGACATCGAAGGCGTGCATTCGGCGATCGCGGGTACGGCCATCGGCAGCGTCCTCGCTCTGGATCTCCTTCGCGGCGGTACGCCACTGCATGTTGACGTGACGATCGGCGAACGGCCCGAGCGCGAGGCATGACGACCGCGATCGCAGATGCGCTCGAGGGCCTCGCCGAACAGTTACGCGCATCGACGGTCGCTGTGCGCGTCGGGCGCAACGGCGCGGGCTCCGGTGTCATCTGGTCGGCCGACGGCGCGATCGTGACCAACGCGCACGTCGCGAACCGGCGCTTCGCGGAGGTGGAACTTTCCGACGGCCGGCGCTTTCGCGCGCGGCTGATACGCCGCGACGCGCGTCGCGATCTCGCTTTGTTGCGCATCGATGCGCACGGACTGCGCGCCGCGCGACGCCGGAATCCCGGAACGCTGCGCGTCGGCGAATTGCTCGTCGCGGTCGGACATCCGCTGGGAATCCCGAATGCGATGACGATGGGCATCGTTCACGCGCCGGTCGGCGATCGTCGTCAGCGCTTCGTGCAGGCCGATCTCCACCTGGCGCCCGGCAATTCGGGCGGTCCGCTCGCCGACATCGAAGGCAACGTGGTCGGCATCAACTCGATGTTCGTCGAAGGACGTTTGGCGCTCGCTATTCCGAGCGACGACGTCGAACGATTCGTCGACGCGGGCGCGAGCGTGCGCGCTGCGTGACGATCCGCGCGCGATTGCCGTCGACGGTGATCCCGCAGCGCAGGCGCGCCTCGCGGCGCTCTTCGGTGAGGGAACCGAGATCGTCGCGCTTGAGGCCGCGGCCGAGGCGGGATTACAGGCCGCAATCGACACGGTAACGGCGGCCGGTCTGCTTGTCGTGGACGCAGCTGTGGGCGCGGTCGCCGGCGTGCATCGTACGGCGAACGGTGCACCGCTCACCGAACGCGAGCGCGACGTGCTCGCACTGCTTGCACTCGGCTTCTCGAACAAGCGCATCGGTGTGCGCCTGAACATCTCGGAGCACACCGCAAAATTTCACGTCGGCTCGGTGCTTGCGAAACTCGGCGCCGCAACGCGTGCCGAAGCCGTTGCGCTCGGCGTTCGACGCGGTTACGTCACGCTTTGATTGCGCTGATGCCGCCTAAGAGACGCGTCGAAAGGTAACGCAGCTTCTCGCGTTCGTCCAGCGTCAACGGGGCGTAGATATTCTGCTCGACCACGTTGACGAGAGCGGCTGCCTTTTCGACGGTACGCCGGCCTTTGGCCGTGATCGCGACGCGATACGCGCGCCGGTCGTCGGTCGACCGAAGACGTTTCGCGAGCTTGGCGGCTTCGAGTTGATCGACGAGCGCGACGACCGTCGTTCGGTCGACCCCGAGAGCCGGGCCGATGGCGCTTTGCAACTGCGATCCGTCGTAGGTCAGGAGTCGTAAGAGCCGATAGTGGCGGAGTCGCAGGTTGAGCGGCGCGAGCGCCCGTTCGATCATGTCCGCGACCGTACCCGATAGCGTACCGAGCACGAAGTCGGAGCACGTGAGAAGCGCGTCCGGATAGCCGCACGCGTCGGTGCGATCCTCGGCTGGGGCGCTTCGTTTTACCATTCGATCTCTTTCTTTTCGGCGCAACCCGGTCCCGGTCGGGCCGGTCTAGCAGCACGTATTCATCAGAACCACTGATGATCGGTAAAAGTGACAATCAGCATTGGAATACATGACACGCTTCTTTCTCGAGCGGCCCGTCTTCGCCGGCGTGGCATCGCTCGTGGTCCTCATCGCCGGGCTCGTCGCGCTGCCGTCGCTGCCCATCTCGCAGTACCCGAAAGTTGCGCCGCCGGAGATCACCGTGCGCTCCACCTACATCGGCGGGAACGCGGCGGCGGTCGAGAGCGCGGTCACGACACCGCTTGAGGAAGCAATCAACGGCGTTCAGGGTCTGCGCTATATGACCTCGATCAGCAGCGGCGACGGAACATCGACGATCACGGCGACGTTCAACCTCGATCGTGATATCGAGGCTGCGCAATCCGACGTGCAAAACGCGGTGCTCACGGCCACTGGTCGCTTACCGCAGTCCGTTCAGCAGACGGGCGTTTCGGTGAAGAAATCTTCCGCCGCGATCATTCTCGGGATCGGCATTCTTGCCGACGGGCGGCTTTCGTCCGGCGAACTCAGCGACTTCACCGAACATCACGTCATCGACGAACTCAAGCGGATTCCGGGCGTCGCCGACATTCAAACGTTCGGATTGCGCCGGTACGCCATGCGGCTGTGGATCGACCCGCGCCGGCTGATGAGCGAAAACTTGACGGTCGCGGACGTCGTGACGGCGCTGCAGAGTCAAAATCAGCAAGTTGCCGCCGGTGCCGTCGGCGCTGCGCCGACAACGGGCAACCAACTCTACCAAGTGCAGCTCGACGCCGCGGGCCGGTTGACGACGCCCGAAGAGTTTGCGAACGTCGTGCTCCGCCGGACGCCGAACGGCGGCCATATCCGCGTGTCGGACATCGGCCGCGTCGAGCTGGGCGCCGAAGATTACACGAATGCGGCGCACTGGAATGGTAACAATTGCGTCGGTTTTGCCGTGGTGCAAGCCCCGGGAGCGAATGCGCTCGACGTCGCAACGCATGTCCGCGCCCGCGTCGCGGAGATGTCGAAAACATTTCCGGCCGGCGTTTCGTATGCGATTCCGTTCGACGCCACGTTGTTCGTTCGCGAGTCGATCAAAGAAGTTGCGATCACCCTGGCGATCGCGATCATCCTCGTCGTTCTGGTGATCTACGCGTTTCTTCAGAACGCGAAGATGACGCTCGTGCCGATGATTACGATCCCGGTCTCCCTAATCGGTACCTTTGCACTGATGAAAGTGCTCGGTTTTTCGATCAATACCCTTACGCTCTTCGGCCTCACCCTCGCAACCGGGCTCGTCGTCGATGACGCGATCGTCGTTATCGAGAACATCGCACGGTTCGTGCAAGAGAAAAAGATGGAGCCGTTCGCCGCGGCGCAGGAGGCGATGCACGAGATATCGGGCGCCGTCATCGCGACGTCGCTCGTGCTGCTCGCGGTGTTCGTTCCGGTCGCGTTCTTTCCGGGTTCGACCGGCCTGCTCTACAAGCAGTTTGCGGTGACCATCGCGTGCTCGATCTCCATCTCGCTTTTCACCGCGCTCACGCTCGCCCCGCCGCTTTCCGCGCTCTTGCTCGGCGCCGAACACGCGCCGACGATGCCGGTCTTTCGCTTCATCAATTGGGCGATTGCCAACGTGCGCAGGATGTATCACGCATTTTTGCCCGTGCTCTTTCGCGCGCGTGTCGCGGTCCTCGGCTTCTTCCTCGTGGCGCTGGCGGCGACGGTGCTCACCTACTCGCGCACTCCCACGGCGTTCATTCCGGATGAAGATCAAGGCTATCTGATCGTCGTGTTGCAGACGCCGATCGGAACGTCGGCCGATTTCGAGCAACGCGCGTCGGCGCGGCTCGCACAGCGAATTCGCGCGGCGATTCCTGAAGCGGAAGGCGTCTTTCTGCTCGACGGATTCGGGTTCACCGGCAGCGCTTCAAACCGGGGTGTCATCTTCTTGCCGTTGCGTCCGTGGTCGGAGCGGCGTGGTCCCTCGCATACGTTCAAGGCGATCTTAGCGCGGCTGTATCCGATCGTCGGATCGGACCCCGAAGCGCAAGCATTCGCGTTCAATCCGCCGTCCGTGCAGGGCATCGGAAATTTCGGCGGCTTTCAATTCCAAGTGCTCGACCAAAACGATGCGGGGTTTGCCTCCTCGACGGCCGCTGCGCGCAGCTTGATCGGTGCGATCAACGCGGATCCGCATTTTGCCGGAGCGTTCACGTCGTTTCGGTCGGATTCGCCGCAGTACCGCTTGAGCGTCGAACGCGATAAGACCGAAGCGCTCGGTATACCTTTCGGTACGATTTCGCAGACACTCGGCGTTTTCGAAGGCTCGCAGTATGTTAACGACTTCGACTTCAAGAATCGCTCGTATCGCGTCTACGTGCAAGCCGACGCGCCCTATCGTACGGGCATCGAGGGATTGTCCTCGATGTATGTCCGGTCACCCGAAGGCGGTATGATCCCGCTCTCGGGATTGCTGACGACGTCGAGCGAAAAAGTACCGACCGAAATAACGCATTTCAATCTCGCACGCTCCATCGAGATCGACGGGGCTCCGGCTCCGGGTGTCGGCTCGGGCGATATGATCGCCGCGATGCAGCGCCTCGCGGCCGACAAATTGCCGGCCGGGATGAGTTACGCGTGGTTCGGTCTGACGCGCGATCAAATCGAAGGCGGTAATCTCGCGGCACTGGTATTCGGATTAGGCATCGTGTTTGTGTTTCTCGTCCTTGCCGCGCAATACGAAAACTTCTGGGATCCGTTCGTCATCCTGCTCTCGGTGCCGCTGGCGCTGCTCGGCGCGCTCGCCGCGATTGGTTTGCGCGGCCTCCCCAGCGACGTGTTCGTGCAGGTCGGGCTCGTGATGCTGATCGGTCTCGCGAGTAAGAACGCGATCCTGATCGTCGAGTTCGCAAACCAACTGCGCAAGACGGGGATGAGCGCCGCGGAGTCGGTTGCGCGCGCCGCCGAAACGCGTTTGCGTCCGATCATCATGACGTCGCTGGCCTTCATCTTCGGCATCTTGCCGCTCACCTGGGCGACCGGCGCGGGAAGCGCGAGCCGCAATTCGCTGGGAACGGCCGTGTTCGGCGGCATGATCGTCTCGACGGTGCTCAATCTGATTTTCGTCCCGGTAATCTACGTCGCGATCGCCGCGCTGCGCGATCGTATCCGCGGACGAACGACGCATCCGCGGAACGGAAACGTGCAAGCAATTTCCGGGTACGAACGTGTAGCAAACCCCGTCAAACCGTAAAGGTAAGCGAGCGGCATCCACGAAGGCTTCAATCCGTCGCAGGGCCGCGACGGCCCGGTCGCGCCGATCGATGTCTGCGAACAACACAGACAATTGAGGATGGAAGTTGGCTGTTCACGCCGAGTCCCTCGTGCCCAATTGGGAGCTGACGCAGCTCCTCGATATCTTCCCCCTCCCGATCCGCCAGGCGCTCGTCAGGCTACCAAATGTCGACAGCGTCATCGAAGTTGTACTCGACTTAGGTCGCAGGCCGGAAGCGCGGTTTGAAGACGACTTCGTGTTTCTTACCGATCATGCGGTAACGCGCGAAGACATCGAAGCGGTTGTCTCGCGGCTCTCGCCGTTCGGCGGCGACAATCGGGCGGGAATCGAACAGACCTTGCACCGCATCAGCGCGATACGCAATCGCACCGGCGCCATCGTCGGGTTGACGTGTCGCGTGGGCCGGGCGATTTACGGCACGATCGACATCATTCTCGACGTTATCCGGAGCGGAAAATCGATTTGCCTGCTGGGGCGGCCGGGTGTCGGCAAAACGACGATGCTGCGCGAATGCGCGCGCGTCTTGAGCGAAGATCGTAAACGCGTCGTTATCGTCGACACGTCCAACGAGATCGCCGGCGACGGAGATGTTCCCCATCCCGGCATCGGTCACGCGCGGCGTATGCCGGTCGCTGTTCCGGCGCAGCAGCATAGCGTGATGATCGAAGCAGTCGAAAACCACATGCCGCAAGTAATCGTCATCGACGAGATCGGTACCGAGGCCGAATCAACCGCGGCTCGCACGATCGCCGAACGCGGCGTACAACTCATCGGGACGGCGCACGGACAAACGCTTGAAAATCTGCTGATGAACCCCACGCTGGCCGACCTGATGGGCGGTATCAGCGCCGTGACGCTCTCGGACGAAGAAGCGCGCCGCCGCGGTACGCGCAAGACGGTGCTCGAACGCAAAGCGCCTCCGACGTTCGACGTGCTCATCGAGATTCAAGACCGCGACCGGCTGGCCATTCATCAGAACGTCGGTGAAGTCGTCGACGCGCTGCTGCGCGGCTATTCGCCGCAACCGGAAGTTCGGCAACGCACCAAAAGCGGCACGTTCGACGTGGTGCAAGAAGCCGATCCCGCCGCGGTAACGGTCGCCGAAATCACCGCGCAGCCCCGCACGCAACGCGAAGATGAGATGCTCTTCGGTCCCAACGGCGAGGCCGTCGGCGATACCGACAAGCCGTTGATGATCTTTCCCTACGGCGTCTCGCGCAACAAGATCGAACGCGCAATCCAGAACTTGCGCGTCAACGCAACGATTGCGCGGAAGTGGGACGACGCCGACGTCGTCGTGACGCTGAAGACGCTCGAACGCAAAGAGTCGGAACGGCTCAAGGCGATCGCAGCGGAGAACGTACCGATCTACTCGATCAAGACCAACACGACGACGCAGATCCAGTCCGCGCTCAAGGACGTCTTCAACCTGCCGACGCTCGACGTCGAAGAGATCGCGATGCGTGAGGCCGAGGAAGCCGTCTACGCGGTGTTGCTCGACAGCCGCGCGGTCGAGCTCTCACCGCAGACCTCGTATGTCCGCCGCCAACAACATCAACTGGCCGAACGGTACCGTCTGCAGTCGCGCAGCACGGGCCTCGAACCGAATCGACGCGTACGGATCTTCAAAACCGAAGGGTAGAGCTCGTGCTCCGGAACGCACTCGTGAGCGCCGCGATCTTCATCGCGGCGTTTTTCGTGTACGGGTCGAACGGCGATCAGTACGTCTACAGCTATGACAGCGCGCCCAACTCGCTGCTCGTGCTCAACTTGCTCGAGAATCACCGGCTCGATTTCGATAATTTCACCGGCGGCTATTTCGATCGGCTCGGAGCCGGCTACATCTTCACGCAGACGCCGGCGGGACAGCGCCAATCCATCTTTCCGATCGGTACGGCGATCGTTGCCGCGCCGGTCGATCTGGCATTGGATGCGCTCGCGCACGTGCAACATCGGCCGCTCGCGCTGACCTCGATCGCGTTCGAGCGGCAGCGGCTGCACGACGAGAAGACGGCCGCCGGCGTCATCGCGGCGCTGGCGGCGGTCCTGATGTTCTGGTGTCTTTGTGAGTTCGCTCCGGTGCCCGTCGCGCTGCTGCTTACGGCGGTGTTCGCGTTCGGAACGTCGATGTGGACGATCGGCTCCCAAGCGTTGTGGCAGCACGGGCCCGTCAATCTCGTCCTTTTGGCGATGACGTTTTCGCTCGTCCGCGCCGAGCGCACGAATCGAACGATGCTCTTCGTTGTGGGCGGCATCGCGGCGGGCTTTTTGACGGTCGTGCGGCCGACGGCGCTGTTCTTCACGCTCGCGGCACTCGGATGGGTGTTGGCGACGCAGCGGCGCGATCGAGCCGCCTTTGCCGTTGCGCTCGGCGCCGGAGCCGCTCCCGGCATTGCGTGGAACGTCGTCAACTTCCATTCGGTCGTCGGCGGCTACGCGGGAGACGCGGCGACATATCGCGCGTCGGCCGATGTGTGGGGCGCGTTGGCGGCGCTCGCGATCTCGCCGAGTAAAGGGTTCTTCGTGTATCTGCCCCTGGCGCTTGCCGCACCGTTCGGTGCGGTGATCGCCGCGCGTAGCGGCGATCACCGCGGAACGTTGTTGGCGCTGCTGGGCATCGCCGGTCTGTTGCTCGCCGTCAGCTACGCATTCTACACGCAGTGGTGGGGCGGATCGAGCTTCGGACCGCGATTCCTGACCGATCTCGATGCGGTCGTCGTGTTGCTGCTCGCGCCGGTCGTGACGTCGTTGCTTGCGCGGCGGCGCGAACGGCGCACCGCGCGCCGCATCGCGCTCGCGGGAATTGCCGTCGCCGCCGTGTGGGGCGTCGGCGTGCAGTTCGCGGGCGCAAACGGCGAAGCCGACGGGAAGTGGAGCGGGACGCCGTCCGACGTCGATACGCATCTCGGCCGAATTTGGGATTTCTCAGACACGCAAATCGCTCGCGACGCAGGCGCGACGTACCGTCGAATCGTCGCGCCGGAGGGACGCTAACTCTCGAGTTTGACGGCTCCGCCTTCGTCGATCGCGAGCACCGAATCGAAGGCCTGGGGTCCGTCGACGCCGCCGGGAATGCGGCTGTGAACGGCCAGACGCTGCTTGCCGGATTGCACGCCGAGATTCGTCATGCGGAGCAGCGGTTGCACATTGGGCTGCGGCATATCGAGCCGCCCGGCACGGACGAGCGCTTCGAGCACGCGCTGCTGCACTTTCATCGGCAGCATGCGATACGCGTCGTCGGTTTTGTCGATCGCGGCGAGTTCGGCTTGCGCCTTGTTCCCGACCTCGCCCATGTCTTTGAGCACGCGCACGATCGCATCGTAATCGTCGGCGGCGACGCCGCTGAAGCTGCAGCCGAGGACCGACCACATCTCGCCGCCGCGCGGCACCGTACCGCTGCGCGCGACGTTCAACCGCAACCGCACTTTGCGAGTGCCGATGTCGAGGACGACGTCGAACTGCTTGTCCGGCGGCGCGCTCTTCGTCGCGAAGAGCATCCCGTTGAGTGACATCTCGGTGACGATGCCGGGCACGTATTCGGCCGGACCCTTGATCCACTGCAGGTTGAATCGGACCTTCTTACGAGGCGAGTGACGGCGCTCTTTTTGCTTGGTGCTGAATAGCTTAGTCAGCTCGTTGAACAAAAACGCTCTCCCGGAGCCGGACCGATCGACGACGAAGCCGTGGGCGATGTTCATTACGTTCGAGGGCATTGAAGCCGCCGGAAAGTCGACGCTCATCGCCGGATTGAACGACGACCTACGGTTTCGCGGCGAAAACGTCCTCGTTACGCGCGAGCCCGGGGGCACGCCACTCGGCAACCGTATTCGCCAAATCTGGATCGATCCCGCAACGACGATCGACCCGTTGGCCGAGGCTCTGCTCATCAGCGCCGAGCGCGCGCAACACGTCGCCGAGGTGATCGCCCCGGCCGCCCGCAGCGGCGTCACGATTCTCTGCGATCGCTTTTTCGACGCGACGATCGCCTACCAGGGGTACGGGCGCGGTCTCGACATCGAAATGCTGCTGAACCTCTCGATGCTCGCGACGAGCCGGATCGCGCCGGACCTGACCGTGCTGCTCGACATACCTGCCGAATTGTCCCTTGCGCGCGTTGCCGCGCGCGGCGATGCCGATCGTTTCGAGCGCGAGGACGTGGCGTTCCACGAGCGCGTTCGCACCGGCTATCACGATCTCGCGGTCCGCTTCCACCATCGTTATGTCGTGGTCGACGCGACCCGGCCGGCGGCCGAGGTTCGCGCGGAGGTGCTCGCCGCGCTCGACGACCGCCGCGCGACCGTGGCCAAATGATCGACGGCCGGTTCGACGTCGCCGGGGCTGCCGGACCGCGCCGGCTCTTCGAGCACCTCACCCCCGAGGCGCTCTCGCACGGGTACGTGTTCACCGGGGCGCCCGGTGTCGGCAAAAAAACGTTCGCACGTCGCCTCGCGCAATCGTTGTTGTGCCTCACGCCTAAGACGACGCTACTCGGCTACTGCGGGCACTGCTCCGGCTGCACGCAGGTTGCGAGCGGCACCCATCCCGACTTGTACGTCGCCGAGGGACAGGTGAAGATCGGCGATCGCGACGGCGGCGGATTTCACGGCGAAGAGACGACGGCGCGCGATCTCGTGCGCCAGCTTTCGATGCACTCATATGCCGGCGGGAAACGCGTCTTCATCTTGGGCGACGTCGAGTTTACCCGCGAAGCGGCGAACGCGCTGCTGAAATTCTTCGAAGAGCCGCCGGGCGACGTGTTGTTACTGCTCACGACGACGTCGGCAACGCGCCTGCTTCCGACGGTGCGTTCGCGCTTAGTCGAAGTCACCTTCGCGCCGCTCACCGATGCCGAGCTCGCCGGACTTTTGGCGCGCGACGGCATCGAAGCGGACGTCGCCGCCCGCGTCGCAACCGCGGCGGCCGGCAGCATGACGCGTGCACGCGGGTTGCTCGACGGCGAGGGAACGACACGCGACGCGGCGATCGGGTGGTTCTTCGCGACGCTCGCCGGAGAAGAAGCGGACGCCTCGGCTTGGGCGACGCGCGCGACGCTCGGTGACGGCCTCGACGTCGTGAAGACGTTGACGCGCGATTGGCTCGCGCGCCGGCTCTCGACCGATGCACCGTTGCTCGCGCCGGATCAAGCCTACCGTCTCGACGCGCTGCCGCCGTGCGAGCCCGCCCAGATTGCACGTGCGCTCGGTGCCATCACCGACGCCGAGCGAATCGCGCAGTCGAACGTCTCGCCGGCGCTCATCGCCGACCTCGCAAGAATGGCGCTCGTCTCCCGCTAGTGACACGGCACGAATTTGCTAAAAGCGCGGCGGTGTGAACGACACGTCGCCGTAGATCTTGGCCATCACGATGCCGAGATAACCGGTCACGATCGCGCGGATGACCGCATCGATCAGTGCCGCGACGATCGTCGTCCCGCCGACGAGGCCGAACAGCCAGCTATCGATATACACCCCGACGAACGAACCGAAGTAGATCAACAGCAAGATCGCGACGACCGTGAGGATCGCTGACGTGATCGGCGCGCTGCGCACCCGTTCGACCGACACGCCGATCGCCGCCCCGCCGGGTACGCCGCCGATCGCCGCCGCAGCGATTGTGTAAATCAGGCCGTAGACCGCGAGCGCGACGACGATGATGCCGACGCTGCCGAGGATCGTCGCGGCATACTGCGCGATGCTCAGGACGAACGTAAACCCGAACGCCGCAAAGAGAATATCGCCGCCCTTGCGGCGCGCGTCTTGCCAGGCGTCTTCGAAGCGCGCGGTACCGCGTCGCCATCCCGCGTCGCCGATGATAACCGCCGTTCCAAGACCGAAGAGTTGCAACAGCAACAGAATGAAGCCGGTGATCCCGTTCGTGAGGCCGCCGAGCGCGCCGCCGCCCGAAACGCCGGAGATCTGGGCGACGAGCACGCCGATGATCGCAACCAGCAGCGGGATCACGATGACGACCGGATTGCGCGCGAAAACGCCCAGCGCGCGCGCATACACCGAGAGATCGATGCGCTCGCGCCCGACGCGCATCAGCGTGCGCCGGCCAATGCCGAACCGCAGTTGCACGTGCGCTCTTTGGGAATCGCCTCGATGATCTTGAAGATGCCTTCTTTCACGCGCTCGTTGTTGCTCGCAAATACCTCGATCACTTCGGCGTGCGACACCGGTTTGATGCCGCCGACGCCCTCGAGCCCGACGTCGTAGTCGGTGATCAGCGAAATGTTGACGTAGCACATCTCGAGCTCGCGCGCCAGATACGACTCCGGGTAGTTCGTCATGTTGATCACTTCCCAGCCCAGACCGGAGAACCACTTGGACTCGGCGCGCGTCGAGAAACGCGGCCCTTGGATAACGACGATCGTCCCGGTCTTATGCGTCTCGATGCCGAGGCCCGTGAGCGCGTCGATCGCGATCGGGCGTAACTGCGAACAGTACGGATCGGCGAAGCTGACGTGCGTCGTGATCGGACCGTCGTAGAACGTGTCCTTGCGTCCCGTCGTGCGATCGACGATCTGATCCGCAACGACCATCGAGCCCGGCTTGACGTGCGCTTGCAACGAACCGCACGCGGTCGGTCCGATGATGCGCGTGATGCCGAGTTCTTTGAACGCCCATGCGTTCGCGAGATAGTTGATCGCCTGCGGCGGATACCGGTGATCTTTCGCATGCCGCGGAAGAAACGCGACCGACCGGCCCGCGATCTCGCCGAGTGCAATCTTATCGGAGGGCGCGCCGTAAGGCGTTTCCACCCAAACTTCGCGCTGATTTTCCATCAAACTGTAAAAGCCCGAACCACCGTACACGCCGATTTCAGCCGACTCCGTCGCCACACATACTCCTAGCTTAGCTGCTGGTCAAAAAGGCAACGACGCGCGTTCGGCCGCCGGCCGCCGGTAACCTATTCGATGAAGTCGCTCGGTTTGAGTTCTTCGATGAATTTTTTGAAACGCGACGAGTCTTCGACCTCGGCCTTTTTGTCGGGGACGGACTCTTCGAGCGCGATTTTGTCGGTAACGAAGATCGGCGCTTGCATGCGCAGCGCGAGCGCGATGCCGTCGGAGGGCCGCGCGTCGATCTCTTGCACTTCGCCGTTCGTGCGCACGACGAGCTTGGCGAAGAACGTCGAATCTTTGATATCGTGGATCACGATTTGTTCGAGCTTGGCGTGTTGCGATTCGAGCAGTGCGCGCATCAAGTCGTGCGAAAGGGGACGCGGGACGACCGTGCCTTCCAACGCAAGCGCGATGGCCGTCGCTTCGAACGGGCCGATCAAAATCGGCAGATACCGCTTTCCCTCGAGGTCTTTGAGGATGACGACGGGATCGTGCGTCAGTAAATCGATTCCCAGCTTGTCGACCTTCATCTGCCGCATCGGCGATATCTCCGACGGGCCAAGGACGAATCCTTCGGTAGAAGTATAACCCTACGTTCCTATGGCGCTCGCATGCGGTATCGTCGGCCTGCCAAACGTTGGCAAGTCGACGATTTTTAATGCTCTCACCCAATCGGCTCAAGCGTTGGCCGCGAACTATCCGTTCGCGACGATCGAGCCGAATGTCGGCGAAGTGCCGGTTCCCGACCGGCGGCTCGACATACTGGGTGAGATCAGCAAAACCGAAAAAATCGTTCGCGCCACCGTACGTTTCGTCGATATTGCCGGGCTCGTGCGCGGTGCATCGGGCGGCGAAGGACTCGGCAACGCCTTTCTCTCGCATATCCGCGAAACGGATGCGGTCGCGATGGTCGTGCGCTGCTTCGAAGATCTCAATATCACGCACGTCGAGGGTAGCCCCGATCCGTTGCGCGACATCGAGATCATCTCGATTGAGATGGCGCTCGCCGATCTTGCAACGCTGGGCCGTCGACGCGACAAGCTCGCTCGCGAAGTGCGCGTCAATCCGAAACAGGCGCCGCAACTCGCCGCGCTCGATTCGCTCGTTGCCGCGCTCGAAGCCAATCGTCCGGCCCGCTCCTTTGCGGCCGATTCCGCTGAAATGGCGGTCGCCCGCGAGCTATTTCTGCTGACGGCCAAGCCGATGCTCTACGTCGCGAATATCGACGAGGCCCAAATCACCGCGCCCGGGCCGATGGTGGCGAGCGTGTTTGCGCATGCCGCGGCCGAAGGCAGCCGCGCGATCGCGTTCTCCGGCAAAATCGAATCCGAGTTCGCCGGGCTCACCGACGACGAAGCGGCGGCCTTCCGGGCCGACTACGGCATCGCGGTGGGCGGCCTCGACCGGTTGATCGTCGAGACCTACGACCTGCTCGGCCTCATGACGTTCCTGACCACCGGTGAGAAAGAGACCCGTGCTTGGACCATCGAGAAGGGAACCAAGGCTCCTCAAGCCGCCGGCAAGATTCACTCGGACATCGAACGCGGCTTCATCCGTGCCGAGGTGATCGACTACGGTGACTACGTCGCGTACCGGACGACCGAGGCACTCCGTTCGGCCGGGAAAATCCGCAGCGAAGGCAAGGAATACGTGATGCGCGAGGGCGACGTCGTCGAATTCCGCTTTAATGTGTAGGCCCTACGCAACGCTTGACCAACCGCAGACGTTTATCCAAATGGAACATTCAAGCGTGAGGTTTTTCGACAAATGACGACGACGGTGCGGGACGTTTCGGTCTTCGGAGATGCGATGGCGTATTTCGAGGAGGCGGCGTCGTTGCTGAACCTCGAGCCGGGGATGCGGGCGATCCTCACGCATCCCTCGCGCCAGTTCATCTTTTCGATCCCCTTCCAGCGCGACAACGGGCAGCTCGAGGTCTACACGGGCTATCGCGTCCAGTACAACTTCGCGCGCGGGCCGGCGAAGGGCGGCATCCGCTTCCATCCGGGCGTGACGCTCGACGAAGTCACGGCGCTCGCGTTCTGGATGACCTGGAAGTGCGCCGTCGTCGACTTGCCGTTCGGCGGCGCCAAGGGCGGCGTCACCTGCGATCCCTCGCAGCTCTCGCAGAGCGAACTCGAACGGATCACGCGCCGCTACGCTGCCGAGCTGGTCGAAGTGGTCGGACCTGATAAAGACGTCCCGGCGCCGGATGTCGGCACGACGCCGCAAACGATGGCCTGGTTCATGGACACCTACTCGATGCACATGCGCACGACGGTCCCGGGCGTCGTGACCGGCAAGCCGCTGGAAATCGGCGGCTCGCGCGGACGGGTCGAGGCGACGGGACGCGGCGTCTCGCTCGTCGCGGTCGACGAAATGAACCGGCTCGGCATCGCTCTGCCCGCGTCGCGAGTCGTCGTGCAAGGCTTCGGCAACGTCGGATCGATCGCGGCGCGCATGTTCGCCGAGCGCGGCTGCAAGGTCGTCGGCATCTCCGACGTCACCGGCGGCTACGTCAATTCGAACGGTATCGACATTCTCGCCGCGACCGCGTACGCGCAAGAACATCACTCGCTCGACGGCTATCGCGGCGGGGATCGCGTCAGCAACGCCGATTTGCTCGAAATCGACTGCGACGTGCTCGTTCCGGCCGCGCTCGAAAAAGTGCTTACGGCGCAAAATGCTCCGCACGTCAAAGCGAAGCTGATCGTCGAAGGCGCGAACGGACCGACGACACCGCAAGCCGATCGCATCTTCCAGCAGAACGGAGTCGTGGTGATTCCGGACATCATCGCGAATGCCGGCGGCGTCACCGTTTCGTACTTCGAATGGGTGCAGGATCGTCAGGGCTACTTCTGGCGCGAATCGGACGTCAACGAGCGGCTCGGCGATCTGTTGCTGACGAACTTTGCCGCCGTGCGCGAGGTCGCGGATACCCGCGGGGTTCCGTATCGTACCGCCGCCTACATGGTGGCGATCGACCGCGTCACGCGGTCGCTCAAAATCCGCGGCGTCTACGCATAGTGGATTCGCCTTCGCCCGAATCCGTCGCGTTTGCGGCTTCCCCGCAAGCCGCCGTGTTCCATCGGAAAACGGTGTCGAGGTGCGCGCTGAAGCGCGCCTCGATTGCCGGCCAACGGTAGAGCGCGTCGACGAATGCGCGCCCGCGTGCGCCGAATTGCCCTGGCGCCGTTGCGTCGAGTCGCGCGAGCGCCCGTGCGAAGTCGCGCTCGCCGCTGTATGTGAGTCCGCCGCCGCTGCGCTCGATCTGACCCGCAACCGCGCGCGCATGGGCGTTTGCGAGCACGGGTTTGCCGGCTGACCACGCCTCGAGCGCGACGAGCGAGAGACTCTCGTACTGCGACGGCAGCACGAGCAGATCGCACGCCGCGAGCGCGTCCCACTTGGTCGCGTCGTCGACCGGACCGGTAACGCGAACGCCGTCGCGTTCGTCGACGTGCATGTACGATTCACCGACGAAGACCAGCGCGCGTCCGTCACGTTTACGTGCGCGCCGATACGAGCGCAGCAACTCGACACATCCCTTTGACGGATCGACGCGGCCCAGATAGAGCATGAACGGTTCGCGGATACCGAACCGTTCGCGAAAGCGATCGCCGTCGACCGCCGGCGGCGCGTCGATGCCGAATCCGATCGCGGGACCGTCGACGGCCGCGTTCGGAAAGCGTGCGACGGTGAAGTCGCGCTCTTCCGGCGTATTGTATACGAAGCCGCGCGGCAGCGCGAAAATCCGATTCCACATCGAGAATCGAATCGGCCATTCATCGTGCGAGAGCGGGACGAAGAGCGCCCGATCGGCGACGAGCGGCAAGCCGAAGTAGGTCGTCGCGTAGAGGTAGCTGACGAACACGAACGCGTCGTAGTTGTCGTGTTCGGCGGCGAGGTAACGCAGTAGCGCGAGCGACATCGGGCCTTGTTCGCCCATCCAGCGTTCTTGTTCGGCAAGCTTCGGCGCTTGCGCGCGCACGAGCCGGCGCGAAAGCCGATCGAAACGCGACACGTTGCGTTGCACGTCGATCGGGAAGCGTCGTATCGTGACGCCGTCCGAACGCTCGACACCCGCCTCGAACGCGTTGTCCCACGTCATGTAATCGTGGGCGGTCGTCGTGAGAATCTCGGTGTCGAACCGTGCGCCGAGCCGGCGCGCGAGTCCGTGCGCGTAGAGCGGTGCTCCGCCGAACGTCGTCGCCGCGTAGCGGTCGACGACGAAGGCGATGCGCCGCGTGCGCACGGTCAACGCGGTAAGCGCGTCGGCTGCGGCGTCGGAAGTTGCGGAACCGTGATGCCGCCGGGGCCGCCGCCGTACGGATTGCTGCTGAACGGCGTCGGGATCGCGTTGGGTCCGGCTTGCTGATGCGCCGGGTTCTCGTCGGACCAGTGGAACACGGTCACGCGCGCGGCGAGCGAGTCGACTTCGCGCACGAAAAATTGGTGCGGCGCAGGATCGAGGTTGTCCTCACCCCGTTCGACGGAGTTCCACGTTCCGCGCGTGACCCGATACGAGAACTTCGTTCCCGACGCGTAAAAGCGTTGCGCCCGGTATTCGTACGCGTTGACGCGGTCGAGTTTGATCTCCATCGGATTCCAAGCGCCCGCATCCGTCGAGATATAGAGAATGTCGGTGACGTTGGTCGTCGGCGGCGCGGTGATTTCGAAGACGACCGCGACCTTCTTGCCGGTGACGCCGACGCCGGCGAGTTCGGGCGCCGATTCGCCTTGCGACTTCTCGATTTTATAGCCGATCAGCGAACTGGTGTCGGCAGTGAGCGGCAGCCGCTTCTTGGTGATTGCGAGCTCGACGATTTTGTGCGTCGCCGTATTGAATGTCGCGCGGGCGAACATCTTGGCGACCGGCGGCACCGTCGTCGGCTGGCCCGTCTCGAACGTGACGACCGGCAGCGGATCGACGGCGAGAAACGCGTCGCCCGACGAGAAGAAGACGTAGTTGTTGCGCACGTCGAGCAGCTGGCCCGTATACTGCAACAAGTTGGCGGGCGGGCTGACGGCAGGCGCCGCTGCCGGGGGCGCGGGCGTCGTCGTGAACGCCGGCGTCGGCGTCTGCGGCGCGGTTGGAATCTGCGCCGGCGGCGGGACCGGCGCGTAGGTGGCCGTCGGCGCCGCACCCGTACCGGGCGCCAGCGGCGAGAGCGGATTCTGCGCCGCGGCCGACGAGGCAAGCAGCGCGACGAACACGATAACGGCGGCGAAGCGAACGATCATGGCGAAAGCGTTACCGTGAATTGCGGCGACCAGCGCTGGTCGCCGAAGTTGAAATAATACGAGCGGGCGACATCGACCAGCAAGTTCGACGTCACCCGGACGCGCACATCGGCGGTGATCTGATACGGCGGCTGTCCGCCCAGGCCGGGGACGGGAGCCGGTGTCACTTGGAAATGTTGAGCGGTCACATTGAGCGCGAAGTACGGCGTCGGCGTGTAGACGAACGAGCCAGTCAAGCTGCGCGACGTCGCAAGCCCGCGAAACGCGTCGAGCCCGGTGAACGTGCCGTACTGGTTCGCGTACACGCCCGGCCGGCCGGTCACGTTTCCTGGGTATGGCGGATACGCAGCGAGCTGATCCTTGCCATAGTAATCGCCGATGTTCAGCACGTTGTACGAAAGAAAATAGGCCGGCTTTTTCGTCGTCGTCGGCGTGTCGGCGATCGTCGCGGTGAAGTTCGTGGTATCGATGTGGTGCGGCAGCGAGAACCATTGCCGCTGCTTGTCGACTTTCACGGATGCCGTCAGTTGCTTCGCGATGCGAATCGACGGCGTGTAGACCGTTGCTCCGACGAACGTCTGGGCGATGAGCGGATAGAGCGCACCGCCCCACGTCGGTGCGCCGTTGACCGACGGAATGCCGTAGCCGTCAAAATTATAGCCGTAACCGGCGCGATATTGAAATTTCACCGGAACGCCGAGCCGGCGGAAGAAACGGAACTCGTTTTCGAAGCTTTGCAGCGAAAACTGTACGTCGAAGGGGTGACCGTCGACGCGATAGGGGCCGACGAAGCCGCTGTTGTCCGTCGGCAGCAGACTGTTGTTGTATTGATCGATGTTGAGCGACGCAGCGTATTTCCCGACCCGCGAATTGATTTGGAAATTCACGTACGAACTGGATTGACTCGGCTCTTTGAACTCCCAGGTCGAGAGCGTCGAGAGCTGCGTAAACAGCCGCGTTTCGAGCGCCGGCGACTCGCGCTTGTAGGCGATGAAGTTCCACTGCCGCTCGTCTTGCGTTAACGGGTTGATCGAAAAAACGTAGTAGTCGGCGTTGTGAACGATGTGCTGTTCGAATGAGACGTACGCGCCGCGGACCTGATCGTACCGCACGTCAAAGGCCGAGATCGAGTTCGACGATCCGCTGAATGGAATCTGGATATCGAACACCGCGCCCGAGTAAGCGTTCTGGTAGAAGTTAGCATTCGATGAGAAATTGACGACCCAGCCGGGTGTCGGCGTGTACAATCCGGCGATGCGGATGCGCGATCCGATACCGAACTCGATGTTGTTTTTCGGGAACACTGTCACGCGATTACCCACCAGATACGGTGGTGCGCCGCCGAGATCGGGGAGATAGAAGGCGTCGCCGGGTTGCTGGCGCCCTTCATGCCGGTCCTTGTAATCGCTGCCGAAGTACGTCCAGCGGTCGGGGATGTCGCCTTCGGTGAGGAAATAGCTGCGGTCGAGGTCGGGATAGCCGGCGAACGCCGCGCCGCGTTCGTGGACGTCGGGCCCATCGAGGTGCACGTCGCCCGCGACGACAAACCGATTGAGCTTGAGGTCCATGGCAAAGGTGCGCCCGGTGATGACGGTGCCGTCGCTCATTCTCGCGCGGACGTTACCGTCGGCGGTGAGGACGAAGTGGTTACTGTAGTAGTCGACGGCGTCGGCACGGATGACCAAGCTTTTCGTTGCTGCTCGTGCATTCGATACGGTGCATGCAACGATGCAGATTGTTATGAGGACACAAGAAAAAAATCGCATTAGGACTGATGTTGCGCGTTCAGTCGTAAGGGAGGCGCGGTCCTGCGACGGAACGAACGGCGGTTTCGGACATGCCGCGCGTACTCGCTTTCGTGTTGGACTCTGCCGGCGTGGGGGCATTGCCAGACGCGAACCTGTACGGTGACGCACCGCTCGCGAATACGATCGGCAATGTTGCAGAACGTGTCGGAGGCGTGCATTTGCCGAATTTCGAACGCCTCGGTCTGGGCAGAACGACGACGATTCGTGGTGTCGCGGCGGTCGACCGCCCGAGCGGGGTGGTTGGACGTTTGCGTGAAATGTCGCGTGGCAAAGATACAATCACCGGCCATTGGGAAATGGCTGGGATCGTTATCGACATCCCCTTTCCGACATACCCGGACGGTTTTCCGCCGGAGGTCATCGATGCATTTACCGTTATCACCGGCAAAGCGCCGCTCGGCAATATCGCCGCATCCGGCACCGAGATCATCGAGCAACTCGGCGAAGAACACCAGCGCACGGGCCGGCCCATTCTTTATACGTCGGCCGATTCGGTATTTCAGGTAGCTGCACACGAAGACACGATTTCGTTACCCCTTCTCTACGATTGGTGCGAACGCGCGCGCGCGATGCTCGTGCCGCCGCATCAGGTCAATCGCGTGATTGCGCGCCCGTTCGCCGGCGCGCCCGGGTCGTATGTGCGCACCGCCAACCGTCGCGATTATGCGATCCCGCCGCCGCCGACGGTGCTCGATCGCATTGCCGCCGACGGCGTTCCTGTGCACGCGGTCGGTAAAATTTGCGACATCTATTGCGGCCAGGGAATCGCCGAATCGGTTCGCGTCGCGGATAACGACGAAGGCGTGAGCAAAGCGCTCGAGATTGCGGATACCCTCAATCATGGCGTCGTCTTCACGAACCTGAACGACTTCGATACGAAGTACGGACATCGCCGCAACGTGCGCGGTTACGCCGATGCGCTCGAGCGACTCGACGCGCTCGTACCGTCGATTCTCGAACGCATCCGCCCGGGTGACGGGCTCATCTTCACCGCTGATCACGGCTGCGATCCGACGGCGCCGGGCAGCGATCACACGCGCGAGTACGTGCCGTTTTTGGAATACGGCGCGTCGACGGGTGATATCGGAGTCGTGGATGGGATGAGTCGCGTCGGTGAACGGATGGCCGACATCGTCGGCGGGGTCGCTCGTTGAGCGCAGTCGAGACCCGTCTCCGGCCGGCGCTCGCGCAGGCCTCCGATATTGCGCTCGCGCATCGTGCGGTTCCGGCCTGGTACTGGGCCGTCAAACGCAGTCTCGACATCACGGTCGCATCGGTCGGACTAATCGTCACGTCGCCGGTTTTGCTGCTCGCGATGGCGGCGATTGTGATCGTTACCGGCGAGGGACCGCTTTTCCGGCAAGAGCGCGTCGGGATCGGCGGTCAGCGTTTTGTCATGTGGAAGCTGCGCACGATGGTGCGCAACGCGCACGACCGGCGTGAGGAAGTGAATCACCTCAACGAAGCCGACGGCCCGGTCTTCAAAGTGCGTCGCGATCCGCGCCTGCACGAGCTCGGCGGGTTTTTGCGGCGCACGAGCATCGACGAACTGCCGAATTTCATCAACGTCCTCACCGGTGACATGGCGATCGTCGGGCCGCGCCCGCCGCTGCCCGAAGAAGTCGCCCGCTACGATCAGCGCGCGATGCGCCGGCTCTCGGTCAAACCGGGTGTCACCTGCCTGTGGCAGATCTCGGGCCGCTCGCAACTCTCGTTCGAGCAGTGGATGGCACTCGATGCCGCGTACATCCATGGGTGGACTCCGCTCGGCGACGTACTCCTGATCGCTCGAACGATTCCGGCTATCATTCGCGGCATCGGCGCGCACTAATCGCGTGCAGCGCGTGCGGTGAACGCGCGTGATTCGGCCGAACAATTCGCAAATCGATGCGGCGGCGCTCGAAGCGCGCGTGGCGAGCGAAGCCGGCCGTCTGCGGAGCGCCTCGTCCGAGTCGTCGCCTGAAACACCGCTGCCGATCGACGAGGTCGTCACGCGACTTGCCGTGATTACCGACGCGCTCGAAGCCGCGCTGGAATCCGTCCGTAGCGCGCGCGAACGCAATGTTGCGCGCCATCGGATTCCCTCGTCGGTTGCCAAGCTCGGACCGATCGCCGCGTTGGCACTGCGTGCGTACAACATCGTCTTCGCGCCGCAACGCGAACTCGACGCGCAACAAAATGACGCGCTCGTCGCGGTCGTGCACGCCGTGCGCGAACTCGCGTTCGCGCAGCGCGCGTTGCTCGTGGAGCTCGAGGCAGTACGCGCGTCGATCAAATAGTTCACACCTATGGCGAACGCGATGCCGTCTCCGATGAGGTGCGGTTGTTCGCGCACCGTCTGCGCGAGCGCGGCTTCGCCTCCGCGATCGTCGCGGTGAATGCCGAACCCGCCAGGTGCGCCGAGGTTGTGCCGTTCGAGCACGTTCGGACGACGCGCGCCGACGCGGTCGTGTACCATCACGCGACGGCAGCCGATCTTGGACTCGCAGTCGCGCGGCGCCCGGGACGCAAGGCGCTGATCTATCACGGCGTGACGCCGCCCGAATTTCTGCGACCCTATCAGCCCGCTCTAGCGCAGATCGTCGCCGAGGGACGCCGCGCGCTGCCGCGGATCGCGCCGCGCTTTTCGCTGCGGTTCGCCGATTCGCGCTTTGGTGCGAACGAGTTGCGTTCGCTCGGGGGCGTCGATGCCGGCGTGTTGCCGTTTTGCATCGATGCGCGGCGCTTCGCCGCGTCGAAGAACACCCGCACGCCCGCGCGACGTACGACCGGCAACGGCGTACGCTGGCTCGCGGTCGGGCGCATTGCGCCGAACAAGGGTCTCCTCGCACTTGTCGCGTCGTTTGGCGCGTACGTGCAACGCGATCCATCGGCGCTGCTCACGCTCGCCGGCGCTTACTCGCTCGCCGATCCCTATTACTGGGCGTTGCAGTCGGCGATCGATGCCGCCGGTGTGCGGAACCGCGTCCGGCTGACCGGTTCGATCGACGATGAGACGCTCGTCGAGATCTACACGTCGCATGACGTGTACGTGTGTTTGAGCGAACACGAGGGCTTCTGCGTGCCGCTCGTCGAGGCGATGATGTTCGGGCTGCCGATCGTCGCCGCTGCCAACGCCGCGGTTCCGGAAACGCTTGGCGAAGCGGGAATCATCTTCGAACATTCCGACGCATTCGCCGTTGCCGCCGTCGTCGCGGAGCTGTGTGCCGACGCCGTGCTTTACGCGAAGGTTGTGGCCGCCGGGGAGCGGCGGCTCGACGCGTTCCGGCCCGAGAAAACGCTGGCAGCGTTCGATCGCATCATCGACGGGCTTCTGGCTTCATGAGGCGTATATCGCTTCGTGGACCCCGCTCGATCCGCTAGGCGTCCGTGAGCCCACAACTCACGGTCGTTTCTGCTCGGCAGACCCCGCAGCGCGTCGCGCGTTCGACAGTCGTCGTAATGGCCGCAACGCTTGCCTCGACCGTCTTGGGTTTTGTACGCGAGGTCCTCAACGCGCGCTATTTCGGGGCGACCGGCGGCATGGACGCGTTTCTGGCGGCAGCGGTCGTACCGACGATTCTGTTCGGCGTCTTCAACGGCGCGCTCGTGAGCGGGCTCGTGCCGATCTTCTCGGAGTATTTCGCAACGGGTGCCGAAGACGCGGCGTGGCGTCTCGCGAGCACGCTGGTTATCGGACTCGCGGTCGTCCTTACCGTCGCCGCGGGGGTCGGCGCGTGGCTCGCGCCGATCTACGTGCCGTGGATCGCGCGCTTCGACGGCGTCCGATTGCACGAAGCCGTCGTGATGACGCAGTGGCTGATGCCGACGATCGTTGCGACGAGCATCGCCGGTGTAATCGCGGCGCTGCTCAACGCGTACCATCGGTTTACCTGGACCGCGTTGCAAGGCGCCGCGGCCAACGTGTTGACCGTCGTGCTCGTCGTCGCGCTGTTTCCCCAGTACGGCATCGGCGCGCTGGTCGTCGGTACGCTCGCGGGTGCATACGCGCAGCTCGTCGTGCAGCTGCCGGCATTCATCGGCCTGCGCTGTTTTCACATCGCGTTCGAGCCGGCGCACCCCGGCGTGCAACGGTTGCTCGCGGTGCTCGCGCCGATCGCGCTCGGCTCGACGGCTGGTCAGGCTGCGCTCTTCTTCGATCGGTACTTCGCATCGGCGCTCAACGTCGGTTCGATCGCGGGTATGAACTATGCGGTGAAGCTCGTCGGGCTGCCGCAACAGATCTTCGTCACCGCGATCGCGACCGTGATCTTCCCGGTATTCGCCGCCCAGTTCGCGAGCAAGAATCGCGCGGCGATGCGGCGCAGCATCGCAACCGGGTTGAAGATGGTAATCTTTTTGACGGTGCCCTCGGCGATCGGACTGTGCATCCTCGCACAGCCGATCGTGCAGACACTCTTCGAACGCGGCGCGTTTACGCCGGAGGCGACCGCACTGTGCTCCGCGCTCTTGCCGTATGCGGCGTGCGGCCTCGTCGCGCTTGCAGCGAACGTCGTCTTGACGCGCTATCTTTTCGCATCGGGCAACGTTCGCACGACGATCGTGATCGCAATCGCGACCGTGGTGCTCAACGTGATCTTCTCGGTCTGGTGGCTGCCGTCGCTCGGCGCGCGCGGGCTGCTGCTCGCGAACGCGGTGAGCCAGACGCTGCAGACGGGGGCCTTGGCCGTCGTCGCGTGGCGCGTCGTCGGCGGATTCGACGTTCGAGCGATCGTGTTTTCGTTCGGTAAGGTGACGGCGTGCAGCGTGTCGATGGCGCTCGCGCTCGTCGTCGTGCAGCTCTACGGTTCGCCGCCGGCGCCGACGCTCGTGTCGCGCGGAACGAATCTGATCGAACACGTGGTGTTCGGAACGTTGCTGTTCTTGGCACTCGCGCGCATCGTCGACAGCGAGGAACTACACCTTGCGATCGACCTGCTCTTGCGACGAAAGACGCGCGAATTGATTCCGTTGCCGTGATCCGCTGGCAACCGGGGTACGTTTTCCCGCCCGTTTTCTACCCGCCGCATTATCCGCTCGATCCGCTCAGCGCCGCGTTCTTCGCGCTGGTCGCGATCGGTGTCGGCGCGCTGACGTATCGCCGGCCCGCGCTGGGTGTCGGTGTGTTGATCTTCTGCGCACCGTTTGCCGACGCGCGGTACGTATTCGATACGTCGATCACGGTGCCGAAAGCGGCACTCGCCGGTTTCGTCCTGGCGTTGATCGTTCATCGCGCGTCGCTACGCATCGTGACCGAGCGCCCGGTCCGCGCGTTGCTGGTCGCCTTCGCCGCCGTGCTCGGCGCAATCGTCGTTTCGGCGTTGCACGCGCTGCATCACGACGCGGTCGCACGCGAGTTCGCGAAGTGGCTCGAGTACGCGGTCACGTTTGCAGCCGTGACCGTCGGGTTCGCGAGCGATCCCGACGATCGGCCCGTATGGACCGCATTGATCGCCGTCGCGTTCGTGCAGGTCGCCGAATCGGTTTTCCAGTTGCTCACGGGCGCGTCGTCGGGCGTGTTCGTGCGCGGGGCCGGCGTCCCGCGTGTTTCGGGTTCGCTCGAAGGCCCCAACCAGTTCGCCGGCTGGCTCAACGTGCTCGTGCCGGTGCTCTTTGCGCGCACGCTCGTTCACCGCAATGCGTGGCTCGTGACGGCGCTCGTGCTGAGCGCAGCGGCCGAAGCCGCCACGCTTTCGCGCTCGGGGATCGTCGCCGGGCTCGCTGCCGCCGCCGTCGTCCTGCTGGTGACGCGACCGTCGCGGCAGGTCGGCGTGCGGTTCGGCGTCGGGGCCGTGGCGCTCGTCGTCATCCTCGTCGGGCTCGGGCTCGCCGTGGGCCTCGAGGCCCGCTTTTTTACGCTGGCCGAAGTGCCGCAGCCCGACCATTTAGGAACGCGGGCGATTCTCTGGTCTTCGGCGGTGGAGTTATGGCGGACGTCGCCCCTGGTGGGCATTGGCGCCGGCAACTTCGAATTCGAACTCGGAATGGTCGGACATCCGGAAGTTCGCACTCACGCCAACAGCATCTACTTGCAGGCCCTCGCCGAGACGGGTCTCGTTGGGCTGGCCGCGACGCTGTTTTTCATCTGGACGTCGATCGCGACGTTCGCGCGGCGCTTTTCGCGGCGTCCGCTCGTGATCGGAATATTTGCGGCGAACGTCGCATTCGCGCTGCACCAGGTGTTCGACGACCTCTGGTTTTTTCCAAAGATCGGCGTGTTCTGGTCGGTCATCGTTGCGATCGCGGTCGTCGAGTTGCTAGCGGCGCGCGACGACGTCGGGCCGATGCCGGGAGCCGTATGATTCGCACGCGGAATCCGCGGATCGATGTCGCGGATCTCGAGCGGCGCATCGACGATGAGCTCGCGCGTGAGCCCGGCGTGCATGGCGACGAGCGACTCGCGCGCCTCGCGGCGGCGGTGCACGCGCGTACGATCGAAGCGCAGCTGGATCGCGCGGAAGAACGCTCGGTGCCGCGTACGCTGTGGCCGGCCGACGTGCGCGCGCCCGCGCTCGTCTCACCCGCGCTCCGGCGCGTTATCCTGCGCGTCCTTTCGCTCGCATTTCGCGACCAGCATCAGGTGAACGGGGCGCTCATCCGCTCGCAGCGCGAAACGCTCGCGCTCGTGCAGACGCTGCTCGAACGCATCGATGTCTTGGAAGCGCGGCTCGAATCGGAGCGCGCCGCCGCGCGTGCGGTGCGCATCGCACAGCGCGCGCGATCGGAGGACCGCTAGTTGCGCGTCGCGCTCGTGACGCCGTGGTTCGGCCGCGAGTTGATCGGCGGCGCGGAGCGTCATGCGTGGGAACTCTCCCACGCGCTTGCCGCGGCCGGCGCCGATGTCGACGTGCTCTCGACGTGCTGCCGATCGTTCAACGACGACTGGGCGACGAACTTTCACCGCGCCGGCACGACGCAGCTCGCCGAACGGCTGCGACTGTTGCGGTTCCGTGTCGATTCGCGCGATCGGGTTGCGTTCAATCGCGTGACGTCGGCGCTGACGGCCCTGCCGGAGATCACGCTGCGGGGCGACTACGTTCCGCTCGAGGAACGCGACGCGCGGGTGTTCGTCGGCGAGAACATCAACAGCCGCGCCCTGCATCAGCATCTGCGCGAACAGCACGACGCCTACGACGCCGTGCTGTTCATGCCGTATCTGTACGGCACGACCCTAGCGATTCTGCCGCAGATCGCGGAGAAGGCGTATGTGATACCGTGTCTGCACGACGAGGCGTACGCCTATCTGAATCCGGTGCGCGCGTGCGTCGCGAAGGCGCGCGGACTGCTGTTCAACAGCCCGGGTGAAGAAGAGACGGCAGCCGCGATCTACGGCCCGGGCGTGTATGCGAAGAGCCGCGTCGTCGGCGAGGCGGTCGAGCCGGTCGAACCGCCGCGTTCGCCGATTCGCATTCGGGATTTCACGCCGCACCGGTCGCGCTACGTGCTCTACCTGGGGCGCCAGACCGCGACAAAGAACATCGACTTTTTGATCGCTGCATACGAGTTGTTCCGCGAACAACGTGCCGCGACGTCGTTGCAGCTCGTGCTGGCCGGTCCGACCAGCGTGTCGCGCAGCGACGACGGCATCGTCGATTTGGGACCGGTGAACGAGGACGCGAAGTCGGCGCTCTTGACGTACGCACGCGCGCTAGCGCAACCGAGCCTACACGAGAGCTTTTCACGCGCGGTCTACGAATCGTGGTATGCAAAACGGCCGGTGTTCGTGCACGGCCGTTGCCGGGCGACGGCGCGTGCGGTTGAGGACAGCGGCGGCGGTTGGGCCGGCTCGACGCTCGAGGACTGGGCGCGCATGTTCGCGGAGATCGACGAATCGGCGGACGACGCGGTCGACGCCGTCGGTCGACGCGGTTGGGCGGCCGCGCTCGACAACGGGGGCTGGGACGTCGTTGCACGTCGCGTGCTCGACGCCGTTTCGTCGCCGTCATACGCGGGGGCACCGATCAGGGTCGATCAAATCGTACCGCTCGGCGAACGCGACGTGACCGCATACGCATCAGCGCTCGGCGAGGCGCTCCGCGCGGCCGGCTTCGACGTTGCGACGACGATCGCGGGGACGCACACGCAGCGCGACGGCTCGCGCTCGATCGCGCATGTGACCGGCCCGGATCAACCGGAAGCAGCCGCTGTATACGTTGCGCACGCGGGCGACGCTGCGTTACCGCCGCGCCATGGGGCAGTCTTTGCAACGTCGCGTGCGGTTGCCGCGGCCCTCGAGAAGCGCGGCCTCGCGGCGCGCGTTCTGGCGATGCCGGTATCGCCGGCGGTGTGGGACGGTGCCCGTCCGGCGCATCAACGCTGGATCGAGCGGCAACCCGTTCTGCTGTCGATCGCAGCGCTCGACGCGGAGCATGCGCGGCGCGTGCTCGACGTTTTCGTAGCGTTTCTCGGATCGGCAAACCGGGCACGCCTGCTCGTCTTCGACGAGGATTGCGATGACGAAGCGCGTGCGATCTTGGTGAAGGAACGGGCGGAGCTCGATTTGACGAACGAGGTGCAATTCGTCGGCAACGCGCGCGATGAGCGTTATGCCGCGTACCGTGCGTCGAGCGTTGCCGTCGCGATCGGTCGTTCGCTCGATGCCGTTGCGGCGATCACGCCGTTGTGGTTCGACATGCCCGTGGTGGCCGCGGGCGACTGGGGGACGAGCGAACTCGTGGACGCATGGGGTTTGGTCGAGGACCGCTTCGACCCACGCCGTTTCGCAGCGCTCCTGCGGCTGACGACGACCGACGAGAAGCTGCGGGCCGCGCTGCAGAGCGAAGGCCGGCGAATGCGCGAACGCTATCTGCCACGGACGGTCACCGACGCGCTCGTCGCCGGCTTGACCGGCGATGGATCGTCGGCGTTGCCGTCATTTCAGCGGTAGTTGTCGCTCCTTCCTGATCCCGTTCCCTCGAAAGAGGCGCTCGTCGCACAAGTCGAGGCGCTTCTCGCGCTCGTCGAGCGGCAGCGCTTATTCATCGGCTCGATGCGTGCGAGCAACTTCTGGAAAGTGCGAGACCGCGTGTTCGACGTTCTGCACCGCTTGGGAATTCGGCGCGATCCGCTCCCGATGCCGTCGACCGACGATGTGCGCATCGAGTCCGCTGCGCTCGGAGATCCATACCAACTCTTTCGTGCGGCGCATGCGAAAAGCGAGTACGAATTGGACACGATTCGAGCGATCGTGCGACTCTCGGCCGTCACCGATGCATTCGATGTGTTGATCGGTACCGCAAACGACCGCGCGAATCGAATCGCGACGACGCTGGCGTCGCTGCGCGATCAACTCTATCCGCATTGGAACGCGCACGTCATGACGGACGGCACGCCCGCGCCGTCCAGAGTCGGGACGTTCGCCGTGTTTTTGGAAGCGGGCGACATTCTGGAACCGGACGCGCTGCTGTCGATGTTGCTGCGCTTCGCCGACGGAGCAGATATCGTGTATACCGATAGCGACGTGCTCGAATTGGACGGCGTTCCGCGCAATCCGTACTTCAAGCCCGATTGGTCGCCGGAAACGCTCCTCACGCGCAACTATGTCGGCCGTCTTTGCGCGTTTCGCTCGAAACTTCTCGTCGCGTGCGGCGGAGCGACCGGAGCGTTCAACGCCGCACGGTGGTATGATTCGCTTCTCCGCGCGAGCGAGCACACCGATCGTATCGTGCACGTGCCCCAAGTTCTCGTGCACACCGTGCCGCCGTCGCGAGATGTGAGGGAATCGCTCGTTCCTTTCGTTCGGGCCGCGCTCGAACGGCGTGGCGAAGATGCGAACCTGATCGAAACGGCGTGCGGCATCGACGTACGGTTCGACGTGCCGGGAACCGAGCGCGTATCGATCGTGATACCGACGCGCGATCGCGCCGATCTCTTGGCACGTTGTCTTTCCTCGGTGTACGAGCGGACCGCCTACGGCAACTTTGACGTCGTCGTGGTCGATAACGGCAGCCGCGAAGAGGAGACGCGCGCCTTGCTCGACGCTTGGACGGCGCGACAACCAGGCCGTTTTACCGTCGTCCGCGACGACGAGCCGTTCAACTTTTCGCGTTTGATCAATCGGGCCGTGCGCCGGAGCGTCGGCTCCGCGATCGTCATGTTGAACAATGATACCGAAGTGATTTCGCCGGAGTGGATGAGACGTATGCTCGGGCAGGCACAACGGGAAACCATCGGCGCCGTCGGAGCGCTGTTGCTTTTTGAAGACGAGACGATTCAGCACGCCGGGGTTATTTTAGGCGGCGTGCTCGGGCTCGCCGGGCATGCGTTTCGCCTCCTCAGCGTCGAGAATGCACGGGCGCACGGCGCGCTCGAACTCGATACGAACTATCTCGCGGTGACCGGCGCGTGTCTGATGGTCGCGCGATCCAAGTACGAGCAGGTCGGGGGACTCGACGAGTCCTTCGCGGTCGCTTACAACGATGTCGACTTCTGCGCGAAATTGCACGACGCCGGATATCGCAACGTCGTCGTGCCGCGCGCGCGCCTCTTTCACTACGAGTCGAAAACCCGCGGCGCCGATGATACGTCGGCCAAGCGCGAGCGCGGTATCCGCGAGAGCGAAGCGTTCCGGCTTCGCTGGCCGCAGTGGGCGGCGCGCGACCCGTACTACAATCCGAACTTGACGCTCAGCGCCGAAAATTTTTCGTTGCAGCTGTGATCAAACGCCTCCGATCGAGCGATTTCGTTCGTCATGGCGCGCTCGTGTTCGGCGCGATCGTCGCTGCTAACGCCTTTACATACCTTTACTACGCGCTGATCGGACGCATCGTCGGCGTCGAGGGCTACGGCATCGTGAGCGCGTTGTTTTCAGCGACGCTGCTCGTTGCGGTGCCACCCGCTACCGTCGCGGCGACCGTCGTCGCACGAATCGCGGCCGACCTTCACGCGACGAGCGATGGGCCGAAACTTCGCCGTCTCGGCAGCATCGTGAGCATTGCATCGTTGCTCGTTGGAGCCGCAGCGTTCGGCGTGGTCGCGCTTGCAGCTCCGCCGATTGTATCCTTCTTCCATCTGCAGAATACACAACCGGTCATCGCCGCCGGGGCGTTTCTCGCCTTTTCGTTCAGTCTTCCCGCGCAGCGCGGCGTCTTTCAAGGGGCCCAGACATTCCGCGCGTTTGCGATCTCGAACATCATCGAGGCGATAACCAAATGCGCATTCGGTGTCGTTCTGGCGCTCCGTTTCGGCCCGACCGGCGCACTGTACGGACTGGCACTCGGGACGGTTGCGGCGACCACATACAACAGCGGGGCGTTGTTGACGCTCTACGGGCGCAAAACGGCGCGTCTGAAACTCGATTTGCGCCGCATTCTCATGACGTCGAGTGGGATCGGCGTGTCCGTTCTCGCGGTGAACGCGTTGCTTTTTTATGACATCATCATCGTACGCCATTTCTTTCCGCCCGTGATCGTCGGCCTGTATGGAGCCGCGACGCTCGCGGGTCGCGCCGTCTACACGGTGGTGTCCTTCGTACCGACGATCGTGCTGCCGAAAGCGTCTGCTCGCGCCGTCGCCGGCGACAGTACCTTAAAATTATTGACGGCGGCACTCGCTACGGCCGCGGCAATCATCGGGCTGTCGCTCGCGGTCGTTCTGGTGGCCCCGCAATTGGTCGTGACCGTTCTTGCCGGCAAGCATTTCGCCGATGCATCCGCGTACGTGGCCATGTACACCGCCGCACTCGGTGCGCTTGCGCTCGCAAACACCGTCGCGATGTACAACATTGGGCTGCGAAAGTTCGGCTTTGTCATACCCTTGAGCGCGGTTGCCGTCGCGGAGATCTGTTTCGTCGCGTTGTGGCACGCATCGGTCTTTCAAGTTCTCACGATCGTTCTTTCGGGTCACTTGGCTGCCTTCGGGGCGACGCTCTATAGCGTGGGCGTCGAGCTGCGAACGCAGCGCTTTCACTTCAAGGATATCCCGCGTAAGACGCTTTAAGGTGGTTGAGCATATATGAAACGGCTTGCGATCGTCGGTACGGGCTACGTCGGGCTCGTCACCGGAACGTGTTTTGCGGAACTTGGAAACGAGGTGATCTGCCTCGATAACGACGGTGAGAAAATCGCGTGTCTCAACCGCGGCGAGTCTCCGTTCTACGAGCCGCAACTGGTCGAGATGATCGTCCGCAATCAGCACGCCGGACGGTTGTCGTTTTCGAGCGACGTCGCCGCGGCAGTGGCGGCGTCCGACGTGATCTTTATCGCCGTCGGAACGCCTATGGGTCGGGACGGTCGCGCAGACCTCTCGGCAGTGCGCAGTGTCGCTGCGGCGATCGGCCGCGCGCTCAACGGCCCGAAGATCGTCGTTTCGAAATCGACGGTACCGGTCGAGACGGGCGAACTCGTCTCCTCGATCATCGCAGAAAACTCGACGGGCGAACATCGCGTCGACGTCGTCAGCAACCCTGAGTTTCTGCGCGAGGGCTCGGCCATTGCGGACTTCATGCAGCCCGACCGTATCGTCATCGGCACGAACAGCGCGGATGCGGAAGAGGCGATGCGCGAGCTCTATCGTTCGCTCGATGCCCCGCTTGTCGTGACCGACGTGCGGACGAGCGAGATGATCAAATACGCGGCCAACGCGTTCCTTGCAACCAAGATTTCGTTCATGAATGAAATCGCGAACATTTGCGAGCTGGTAAACGTCGACGTGAAGGTCGTTGGTCGGGGGATCGGACACGACCATCGGATCGGGACGCAGTTCATGAGCCCCGGCATCGGGTACGGCGGCTCGTGCTTCCCGAAGGACGTCCGTGCGCTCGAGAAGATCGCGGAGGAGCGTCATTACGACGCTTCATTGCTGCGAGCCGTCGAGGCAGTGAATCGCCGGCAAATCGACTCGACGTATCACAAGATCGTGGCTTTACTCGGCGGCGATCCGGCGGGCAAGATAATCGGCGTCCTAGGTCTGAGCTTCAAACCGAATACGGACGACATCCGAGAGGCACCAGCGCTCAGCGTCATCGAGCTGCTGTTGAACGCGGGCGCCTCGATTCGGGCGCACGACCCAATCGCGATGGATGCCGTTCGCAAGACGTATGGCAACCGAATCCAATATTGCTCGCAGCTCTACGAGGCGAGTCACGAAGTCGACGCGTTGCTGTTGGCAACCGAATGGAACGAATACAAGAACATCGACTTTACCATGATCCGCAAACTGATGCGCGGAAACGTTATCATCGATGGTCGTAACATCTTCGATCCGGAGCGAGTCCTTGCCGCCGGACTCGACTATACCGGCATCGGGCGAGCCCGGCAGTCGGCAAAGCGCGCGTCTGTCGCCGTATCTTAGGCAGGAACAGCGCGAAAGTACGCGAGCGTTTGCACGAGGCCGTCGCGCAGCGACACGTTCGGTTGCCACGCCAAGAGCCGACGCGCCCGGCTGATGTCTGGGCGACGTCGCGCCGGATCGTCCGGCGGCAATTCGCATTCCACGACCTGGAGTTCGACGCCGGCGATCTCGGCGACGATCGATGCAAGTTCACGCACCGTGAATTCGCCCGGATTTCCAATGTTGATGATCTGCCCGCTCAGCCCGTCGAGCGTGATGAACCGGGCGATTCCGTCGATCAAGTCGTCGACGTAACAGAAGCTGCGCGTTTGGCTACCGTCCCCGTAGATGGTGAGCGGCTCTCCGCGAAGCGCCGACATCGCAAAATTGGGAATGACTCGTCCGTCATTGGGCTGCATCCGGGGTCCGTAGGTGTTGAAAATGCGGACGATGCGGGCATCGAGGCTGTACACGCGTGCCGCGGTCGTGAGGTAGGCTTCGGCAAACCGTTTGCTCTCGTCATAGCATGCCCGCAGTCCGACGGGATTGACGTTTCCCCAGTATGACTCGCGCTGGGGATGTTCGAGCGGATCGCCGTAGCACTCGGACGTCGAGAAGAGAAACACGCGGGCATCGTGTGCTTTGGCTAACGATACCGATTCCATCGTTCCAAGCGCATTCACATGAAGTGTTCCGAGCGGGTCGCGGCCGTAATCAACGGGGCTGGCCGGAGATGCCGCGTGCACGATACAGTCCGGCTTTGCGGCAAAGTCGCGAGCGGTTTCGAGCCACTCGGCCCATGGGCGGGACACGTCTGCTTCGATAAATCGGAACGTTCGGGATCGTTCGAGGCCGCAGAGATTGGCACGGCTACCGGTCACGAGGTTGTCAACGCCCACGAGGGTATGCCCCTCATCGATAAGCTTTTCTGCTAGATGAGACCCGAGAAAGCCGGCGACACCGGTAACATAAACGACCACATGGCGACGTTTCCATGGTCCGCCTTCTACGCCATGGCCAGAACACGCCGGTCGAGGCAGCGTTGGCCGAATTCTCCGCGAAGACACGCCGGCAACGATGGCTCGCATATCCGACTCGAGGTTATTTCCGTTCGTGCGTGTTGGGCGCGCTCGCGCGGAATGGTTATTGGCGAGGCCATTCGCGTTGCGTGTCGCTGCCATCATCGTCGTCGGTTTGCTGTTCGTCGGCCGCCGCCCCAGTTCGCTCTTGCACCCGCAATTATGGGCTGAAGACGGCGAAGTATTTTATCAGCAAGAGCTTCTTCACGGTTCAGCTCGATCGATATTCGAGCCGTATGCGGGCTATCTCAATTTGATTCCTCGCCTAACGAGTACATTTGCAGCCCACGTTCCCGCAAGCGTAGTTCCACTCATTTTTGCCGTCGTGTCCTTTTCGATCGCCGTTTGGGCATGCAGTCTTTTTTCGGCCAAAGCATATAGGCCAATCGTTACGTCCGACGCGTTGCGGTTCTGCGCATGCTGCTCGTTCGCGACGGTACCGCCCGGACACGAGCTTGTCGGAATCCTGACAAACCTTCATTGGTACTTATCGCTTCTCGTTTTCCTACTTATGATTCGATCCGTAGGTTCGGAAACTATCCCACTCCGAGCTCATTTATATGGTGTGACGTTCACGGTGCTTGCGGTTTTGTCTGCGCCGGAAACGATTCTGTTTTTTCCGCTCGCAGTTTGGAAACTCGTACGCGGTCGAACGGTGTCTGAGCGCCTCATTCCGGTCGCCGTGTTAATCGGCCTCATGATCCAAGTCGCCATATTGTCTGTTCATTCTGTCGATGATTCCGCCGCGAAAGGCACCCTCGACAACCTTGCTTTTCCTACTCTTACAGCTTTCGTATATCGCGTTATCATCGCATCCGTAGCTGGACAGTCTTCGGCTAGATTTCTCTCGATGCACAGTGCCTATGGGCTTGTGCTTGCAATAGGGATAGGGTGGGCGATTGCTGCGACCTTATTCTTAATCGTCGCACCGGTCGCGCGCATACGGGTCCTCTTCTTAATCGCCTTAAGTTTCGTCTACATTGCGGTTGCCATTTATGCTCGCAATCTGTCAGGGGCATTTTTGTGGTTCGGCTTGATCGGTTTAGACGGTGAGCGCTATTTTTTTTTACCAACCATTTTCTTCATTCTTGCGCTCGCGATCGCAATCGAAAATCTTCTCCGAAAGAAAACCACGGCTTTAAAGGCGTCGATATTTTGCCTTTTGTTTTTGGGGGGCGCTGTCATGAACTTCGACGCAGGGCGTCTCACGGATTTGCACTGGTCGAGCTATGCGCCACGCATTGACGCGTGGATCACCGCCGAACGTCGAAACGAGCCGAGCGCTGAGCTCGTGGTTCCGATCAATCCTCCAGGCTGGATATTGGGATTACCGGCTCGCCGTTAAGCTCGAATAGTGCTTAGACCGCCTGACCTACAATGAGAAACTGCTTGCCAAGCACGGGCCACGCGAGAGGAATGCGCAGATATGCGCGTACCAGAAATCTCGGGACCGGGGTTCCCCCGGCCATCGTGTACGGCAGGAAGCGTGGTATCGTTGAAGTCGTTTTAAAACCGCAAAGTTCGAGGCCTTCGCTTAGTGACCGATCGCTGAGCGACGTATGATGGTCCCAGAAATCCCAATACGCTCCCGGGATATAGCGTATATTCGGCCCCAAGCAAACGATAATGCCACCAGAGGCCAAGCAGCGACGGGCTTCCTTGAGTGTTTGGAAGATTGTTGTCTTGTCCGGTAAATGCTCGAGGAAATTACTCGTAAAGACGACATCAAGGGAAGCGCTTTCGAGTGGCCAGTGCTGCGAGCAATCCTGTTCGAAGAACGTCACATTTTCGTTTATAAGTGTGCGAGAATCCGGATTTAAGTCCATCGCGTACTTTTTGTGGGCACGGATATTATTTACGAACTGACCATAGCCGCAGCCGAGATCCAGGACCGTTGCAGTAGACGAGACGTAACGCTGAAAGTAATCGGCACAAAGAATCTGCCAAACTTCGTTGCGGTAGTCCCGTCGGTCTTGAAACCGCGCTCGATATTGCTCAGCTAATAGACTGCCATTTCGGAGCACTTCCAACGGGTCGTTTTCTTGGTTCAAATCGTACACATAGCAGGGGTTGTACGTTCTGCGTGAGAGTCGGGTCCACTTGCCGAGGCGGTGCGCGGACGAAAAACGCGAATGTCGGGGTGATGCGTATGTCTCGGGCGGTTAGCGTCGCAGCCACGTGCGTTGCACTTATCCTACCGATTTTGATCGGTTTAGCAATTCTCGCGACGGCAGTCGATGTCCCGTTTTGGGATGAGTGGGAATGGGTTGACTTGATCTATCGGGCGCATCTGGGTACGCTGCAACTCGCCGACATCTGGGCGCAGCATAGCGAGCACCGTCTGTTCTTTCCGCAACTCATCGTCTTGGCGTTGGATAAATTCGGTGGTTGGAGCCAAGTTCGAGAGCAACTCGTCTCGCTTTTCTTCATGGTGTGTAGCGAGATCGCTCTCCTTTCCATCATAAATCGTACGGTCCATGGAGTGGCGGGACGAGTCATCACCGTCCTGAGTTGCATTTTGCTGTTTGGGCTTTGGCAATATGAGAATCTTTCTTGGGGTTTTCAGACCGCCTGGTTCATCTGTAACGCGTGTGCGATCGGCGTCGCGGGACTTCTTGCGAGAACCAACCGCAGCGCGACGACCATGTTCATAGCGGTCGTCCTCGGCATCATCGCGAGCTACAGCTCGTCGCAAGGTCTCGTCGTGTGGGCGGTCGGCGCGGTAGCAATCGCCTTAACTCCGCGATCGGTCGTGAGCACATTGTTGATTTGGCTAAGCGCTGCCGCCCTAACGTACGCGGTATTCCAAATCGGCGCTGTGCATGTGAATGCCGGCCATCTCAGTATCGTACAACATCCCTCTGACGCGCTTCGATATATCGTGGCGTACTTAGGTTCATCGATTGAAGGCATTCGAGGTCCGGGAAAGAGCGAACTCGCCGGATCCATTGTCTTGTCGATCGTATCGGTATCGTTCGTTGCCGACCTGTGGCGACGGGATCGACTTCTCCACATCTTTCGGCGAGCTCCCTGGTACGCGTTAGCGGTTTATCCGATTTTGTGCGCTGCAGTAACGGCATACGGGCGAGGCCAATACGGCACACTTCAGGCGCTATCAAGCAGATACACGACGATCTCCGGGCTGCTATGGGTTAGCGCAATTGCGATCGTCGGTTCGTATATAGCCCGCTTGCCCGTATCGACCTGGCGTGTGCGGTTCGTGGCAGCGAGCTTCGCAACACTGCTCGTGTTTGTCGGCCGGGCCGAATACGTAGGCTGGACGGCCTGGGATGCCGTCAACCAAAAATTGGCCGCCGCGAGAGCCGGTCTGATTCGATCTGACGCATCCGTTCTTTCAACCCTTTATCCTGATCCGGATCGAGAGAGATTACTGCTCAACGAACTCAAGCAAATTCACGACGGAATTTTTGCCGAGTGACTGGGTGAAATCACAACCTTGATCGGTGTCGGTAGCACGAAAATCCTGCCATCATTCGCGATTGCGTCGACTGAGAAGGTGTGAGACCCTGCAGTGAGCGCTTTGGTCTGGATGATCGCTTGAAACCCACTCGCCACGGCTGCGGGGACGCCGAGAACACTCGCAACGTCCGGCCTTGGCTCATGACAGCGGAAAATGGGCGGCGAAACCGTGTGGTCGTCGCGCACGATGAGATGATTCACCGGCGTCGAGGTGCGAGGATCGAGAACCCAACCAATGACCATAATCGGCGGTCCGGACGCCATCATTAACGGCGATGACACGGGACTGCGCTGATCGCCCGTTACGAGCCAGTCGATCGCAAACGTCCTTCCCGGCACGGCTGCGGTCAACGGCGTAATGAGTGCCGTACCGAATATCGCGCTGCCTGAGGGCAGCGGGCGGGGACGAACAACCAGCGCAGTGAGAAGTACGACGATAGCGATCAAACCGAGCCCGATTGGCACGAGATTGCGTCTGGGCAATGACATTGAGATCGTTCATACGCGTTACGATGTGCGTGCCCTTGGGGCAACGAAGCCCGCGAGCGACCTATGAAGACCTATTTGTGCATTCTCGTAACCGGTGGCGCCGGTTTTGTCGGCTCAAATCTCGCCGTTCGAATGCGACGACGCTATCCGGAAGCTCGAATCGTCGCCGCCGATAATCTCAAGCGGCGCGGGTCGGAGTTCAATCTTGCGCGACTCGCTGCCGAGGGCATCACCTTCGCTCACGCCGATGTGCGCAGTCCGGAAGATCTTGCGTTTCCCGGATACAATTTCGATTTGCTCCTCGAATGCTCGGCGGAGCCGTCGGTATTAGCCGGCTTCGATTCAGGGCCGACGTACCTTATTAACACCAACCTGCTTGGCACGGTGAACTGCCTTGAAGTGGCGCGCCGCACATCTGCCGACGTCGTCTTCTTCTCGACGAGTCGCGTGTATCCGATCTCGACGGTCGAGTCGATCCGTGTCACCGAGAGCGACGCGCGTTTCAACATCGCCGCAAACCAAGATATTCGCGGCGTTTCCGAAGACGGAATCGCGGAGGAATTTCCCCTTGACGGCGCTCGTTCGCTCTACGGAACGACAAAGCTCTGCTCCGAACATATCATCGAAGAATATGCGGATATGTACGGCCTTCAGTACGTGATCGATCGATGCGGCGTTATCACCGGTCCCTGGCAGATGGGTAAGGCCGATCAAGGCGTCTTTGCGCTTTGGATGGGGAAGCACTACTTCGGCCGCCCTTTGCAATATATCGGGTACGGGGGCACCGGAAAGCAAGTCCGCGACCTGGTCTCGATCGACGATATCGGCGCGCTCGTCGAGCGGCAGCTCGAACAGTTCGATCGGCTCCCGCACCGGATCTACAATGTCGGCGGAGGCCTTCGCTCCAGCCTGTCGCTCCTCGAGACGACCCGGCTGTGCGAAGAAATCACGGGAAACTCGGTAAATATCGCCGGCGTGCCGGAGAATCGAGCGCTCGACGTTAAGATTTACGTGACGGACAATCACCGGGTCACCGGTGATACCGGCTGGGAGCCGGTGAAGAGTCCAAAAGAAACGCTCGGCGACATCTTCACGTGGATTCACGACCACGAGGAGCTTGTCGCTCCGCTCTGGCGCTAACGCCGGGAACACGCAGGAGTCATCGCTGGCATGTCAGTTGTCATCATCACCGGTTCGGCCGGCCTCATTGGATCGGAGTCGGTTGCATACTTTGCGGAGCGCGGTCACGAGATCGTTGGTATCGATAACGACTTCCGGCGGACGTTCTTCGGTGACGATGCTTCGACCGACTGGAATCGACGTTCGCTCGAGGCCCGCTATCCGCGGCAATACGTGCATGTCGCGGCCGATATTCGCGACGCCGCAGCGATGGACACGGTGTTCCGGAAATATACCGGCCGCATCGGCTTGATTATCCACACCGCAGCGCAACCTTCGCACGACTGGGCCGCGAACGACCCGCAGATGGACTTTACCGTCAACGCGAATGGAACGCTGTGCGTGCTTGAGGCCGCGCGCAAATTTGCGCCGGCTGCGCCCTTTATTTTTACGTCGACGAACAAAGTGTACGGCGACACGCCGAACACACTTCCACTACGCGAGCTCGACACACGTTGGGAAATCGATCCCGCTCACGTGTTTTGGGAAGGCATCGACGAATCGATGAGCATCGACCAGTCGAAGCACTCTTTATTCGGCGCTTCGAAAGTTGCGGCGGACGTGCTCGTCCAGGAGTACGGCCGCTACTTTTCAATGCCGACCGCCGTCTTTCGCGGCGGCTGCCTCACCGGTCCGAATCACTCGGGCACCAAGCTGCACGGGTTTCTCGCCTACCTCGTCAAGTGTGTGGCGACCGGTGAGCCCTACACGGTCTTCGGCTACAAGGGCAAGCAAGTTCGGGACAATATTCATAGTTTCGACCTGGTCGCCGCGTTCGACGAAGTCTTCCGCGCGCCGCGGGTCGGCGAGGTGTATAATATGGGGGGCACGCGCCATAGCAATTGCTCGATGATTGAGGCGATCGGTCTCTCGGAAGCGATAACCGGTCGGAAACTGAACTGGACGTATTCGGAGAGCAATCGCATCGGCGACCACATCTGGTACATTTCTGACGCGAAAAAGTTCAAGACGCACTATCCGAAATGGGAACAAAAGTATAATCTCCAGACGCTCCTGACGGAAATCTATGAGAAGAACGCCGAGCGCTGGGCCAGCGAAAGTAACATCCTGAATCGGGTTTGATGGAAACGCTCTCGATTGTCATTCCGGCGCACAACGAGGAAGGTAGCGTCGGTCCGACCCTGACCGCGATCGCCGAACGGCTCGAAGGCGAGAACATCCGGTTCGAGGTTGTCGTCGTCGACGATCACTCCTCGGATGGTACGGCAGCCGCCGTTGCAGAAATCGCAACTCGCTGGCCGTCGATCCGGTGCGTCCCGAATCTTCGCAACAATGGCTTTGGAAATGCCATCCACACAGGGCTCGACGCTTTCACCGGCGACGCAGTGTGCATCGTCATGGCGGATGCATCCGACGAGCCGTCCGATATCGTGACATATTGGCGCACCCTGCAGCAAGGATACGATTGCGCCTTTGGTTCTCGCTTCATGCGAACCGCTGAGGTCGTCGATTACCCGTGGCTGAAACTGACGTTGAACCGGTTTGCCAATTTGTTCATCGCGACGGTTTTCGGCGTTCGGTATTACGACATGACGAACGCGTTCAAATGCTTCCGCCGTGAAGTCATCGTCGGGGTACAGCCGATTCTCTCGCACCACTTCAACATTACGGTCGAATTGCCGCTTAAGGCCATCGTTCGCGGATACACGTGGACCGTAATTCCGACGAACTGGTACAACCGCAAACATGGGGTATCGAAGTTCAAAGTGAAGGAAATGGGAAGCCGATACCTGTTCATCGTGCTTTACGCACTGCTCGAGAAGTTGCTCTCGCGCGGCGACTATCGGCGCAACGTCACGCTTTCGCCGGTATCAGGCCCGTCGCCGACGGTAAACAAAGCAGGGACGGGCTGATGGCCACGATTGCCGGCGCTCCCGCACCTGCGCCACTACTGGAACGGCTGAACCTCGGCCGCTACCGCGACCTGGTCAAAGTCCAGGCGCAGCGTTCGCTCAAGGTGCGCTACCGCGGCTCGTCCCTCGGTGTGTATTGGTCGCTTCTCAACCCGTTATTCATGACGTCGGCGTACACGCTGATCTTTGGTTCGGCGTTCGCAGCGTACTACAACCACTCGCTCATCAATTACATCCTCGCCTGCTTCGTCGGGCTGGTCGTTCTTAATTTCTTCTCGCAGACCACCTCACAGGCGCTGACGGGAATCGTCAGTAACGGCGCGCTCCTGAATAAGCTCGAGATGCCGCCGAGCGTCTTCCCGGTAAGCACGATCGTTGCGAACCTCTACCAATTCGGCGTCGGAACATTTCCGCTGTTGGCACTCGTCACGATTTTTCAGACGCATAGCGTCATCAACGTTGTTGCGCTGCTCGTACCGATGGTCAGTCTCGTGCTGCTTACGACGGGCTTCAGTCTGCTCGTGTCTGCACTCTTCGTATTTTTTCGTGATCTGCCGTATCTGTACGAGCTGGTCGTTTTCGTCCTATGGCTCACGTCGCCGATCTTCTATCCGGCGTCATTCGTCCCGATTGCCGTGCGACCGTATCTTGCGCTTAATCCGTTGGCGCAAGTGATCGAGAGCTTTCGCGTTATCGCATTCTCTCCGCACATTACCGGGCTACACACGCTGCTCTACGGGTTTCTCGGCGGCCTGGTCGCCCTTGTCGTCGGTGCCGTTGCGTTCGTTTCACTGCGGCGAAATTTCATGGATTTACTCTAAGTCGTGGCCTTAGCTGAAGCGCAGCCGATCCCGGCAACGGAGCCCGTCGATCACACGCCCGGAGATCCGGTCATCGAAGTTCGTGGTGCCACGTTATGGCGGCGCACGCAAGAGGAATTTCATTACGACCTGAAGCGATTGATCTTTGCGCTCCTTCAGCGCAAGTTTAAGGCGCCGCAACGGCGCCGGGTTTTACACGGTGTGAACCTGACGATTCGTCGAGGTGAGAAGATCGGCATCATCGGCCCGAACGGTTCCGGGAAGTCGACGCTGCTTAAACTCATCGCGGGTATTCTCAAACCGACGTCGGGATCCGTCACGGTGCGCGGCGCGATCGCGCCCTTGATCGAGCTCGGAGCGGGCTTCGATTCGGACCTTTCCGTTGTCGACAACATCATCTACTACGGGGTGCTGCTGGGCCGAACACACGATCAGATGAGCGCTCGCGTCGAGGCAATCTTGAATTTTGCCGAACTCGAAGATCACGCGCGCGCGCCGCTCAAGACGTTGTCGTCGGGCATGGCCGCGCGGCTCGGCTTTGCCATCGCGACCGACGTTCGACCGGAAATTCTCATCCTCGATGAAGTGCTTGCCGTCGGCGACGAAGCGTTCCGCCGCAAGAGCTCTGAGCGCATCGCACGCTTTTGGGACGCGCACTCGACGATCATCGTCGTTTCGCACGATCCGAATTTCATCGAACAGCAGTGCGAACGTGCGGTTCTATTGGACGCCGGTCACGTGATCGCCGTCGGCTCGGCTGCGGACGTGATGCGCCTATACGACGGGCGCCTCGCCGCCAACCGTGCGGTGATCGATCGCGAGATGATCGAGCGGCTCAACGACCGTGTTGTTCGCGGCGACGGCAGTTCGCAAGAAGAACAGCGCATGTTTCTCATCCGAGACGGCAAAAAGCACCTGGTACCCCACCCCGCATGGCTCGATCAAGCCGGCTTGCGTTGGCCGGACGACATTGTCTTTCTCGAGGCTGGTTCAGTCCGAACGATTCCATCGGGGCCGCCAATCGATTGGATGCCGTCAAGTGCCGTTGACGCACCGGATCATGGCGATGTCATTGACCCGGAAGAGTTTGTTCTATTCGGCTGGGCGCGGAGTACGGACGATCAGCCGTGGAACCTGGCCACTGTACGGATCGGCGACAACGAAATCGGCTCAACAGGTTCGCGCTACCCGCGACCTGACGTCGCGGCCGCGTTGAAGCTCGACGGCGTTGAAGTCGGCTTTGCCGTTCGCTGCCAAATCCCGAGCGAGATGCGTTCGCTCGGGCGCTTCGAATTGTGCTGTGAAATCGAGTACGCGAACGGGCGGCGCGTGACCGTCGATCGGCGCACCGTGCGCATCTGATGCGTTGCCGGGAAGTGCTGCCTATGGCGACCAAGAACGAAGGATGACAGAAGGCTCCGTCTTCTCGGCCGCGCGGACCTGGGATGACCCGGTTGAATCGCTCGAGGCGACCAATGCACGCATTCACGACGGCGTGCCCCTCGATCAGCTCGAGCAGCGCGCCGACACGTACGTTGCGGGCATCTTCGATCAGTTCCGCCGCGTCGATCCGGCCATGACGCGCAGTATCTTAGAGATTGGAAGCGGGACCGGCTTTATCATGGAGGGCGTCGATCGGTATCTGCGGCGGCATGGCATAAGCGCATCGTCGATTGTGGGCCTCGACATCGCGGCGAATATGATTGCGAAGGCGAAAGCTCGCGTCGGGGATCGGCGCCCCTTTGATTTCCTTCTCTACGACGGGATCAATGTTCCGCTTGCCGACGATTCCATTGACCTTGTATACAGCGTTGCCGCGTTGCAGCACGTTCCAAAATTATACGTTTATAATTTGTTTCTCGAAGTTCGTCGAATTCTCAAGCCGGGCGGTTTCGGCGTCTTTCACGTGCTTTCGGTCCGACATATTCCGGAACAAGTGCGTGCCGAACCGTGGGCAAACGAGATTCGGCGGCAATTAAACAACGAGACGGGCCACTGGCACCATTTCTACGCTGCGGAAGAGCTGCAGTACGTGCTCCGTTACGGTTCCGGGTTCGAGCATGTCGACGTACGCGACGGCGATTCACTTTGGGTGTGTGTCAGTAAGTCCCCGTGATGGCGAGGTAGATCGTGCAGATTATCGATGGAATTACGGCCGAGCAAAAGGCGTTTTGGCTCGCAAACGGCTTCCTTACGTTGCCCGGCTTTTATTCTCACGAACAGATCGATGCCTTGGATGCCGTCACCGACTGGATTTGGCAAGAGAAGCCGACGTCGCTGACGGTCGACCATAATGTCACACTTGAGCGGAAGCGTTTCTGCGATATCCCGGGCTCCCGTGATGGCAATCGCCTCAAACTAAATGACATCTACCTAATGTCGGAGACGATGCGACGGACGATCCTCGACGCCCGCCTGACGCCAATTCTTGCGGGCGTTCTCGACGATGATCCGGTGCTGATCAATACGCTGACGATCGACCTCGGCACGACACAGGGCCCGCATGTCGATTCGCTCTTCATGACGCCGCCGAGCGACGATGCACTGATCGCAACATGGACCGCTCTCGAAGATGTTGCAGTTGACGCCGGTCCGCTTTTCTACTATCCCGGCTCACATTTGCTCGAGCCGTATCGCTTTTCGTCGGGGCTCCAACACATCGTTGACGGCGAATTCAACGAGTGGAATGATGCCATTCATTCCGGCATGCAAGCGCGCAATATCGAACGGCAACTTTTTCTTGCGAAGAAGGGCGACGTTTTTATCTGGCATGCGCGCCTCGTCCACGGCGGAAGCGAAATCTATAACCCGGCGCGGACACGAAAGAGCCTCGTCGCGCATTTCTTCACGAAGACCGATTGCGTATATCAGGACATGCCGGTTCGGCGTATCGGTGACGGGTTCTGGCTGAATCGGGGAGCCCAACCCGCCGCCGAGCTCGGAGACGCGATCATCCTCGAAACGGGTCAAGTGGTGAGCTCGTCATTCCGCCGCTCCTCCCGGCCGGTAACGATCAATGTGGACTATATTACTTTGCAGGCGGATGGGCGCCGCGCGCCGCCATCCGACGTGATTTCAGTCGATGCGTCTGACCTACTTCTTATCCGCGGTTGGGCGGCGGATACTGAGCGGAAAGAGATTCTGAGAGACGTTTTCGTAGAGGCAAGTCGAAATGTGCTTATTCGCGCCAGGTCGGGGCTCGGGCGTCACGATCTCGTAAACGCCTTAGGGAGCCGCGCGTTCGCGCATGCCGGATTCCTTGTTGCAGTTCCGGCATCATCGCTGCGCCCGGGCCGCAACGTACTCAGCGTACTTGGCGTAGGGGCGCAGTCGGGCGAACTTCATTCTGGAATGGCACCCCCTTTAAGGATCGACGTCCGCTAGAACGCGCCGGCTGCACCGAAATTCAACCCCCGGCGATGTATATTTAAATCGACTCTCCGCTCGTCGATAACGTACCATCCAGCTCCGCTGACCGCAGCGCCGAGAAACCGAATGCGATGAGCCCCCGGCTCGAGGCGCGTTGTATCAATGATGCCGCCGAATCCGCAGCTTGTAGTGCTCGGCTCGGTGCGAGGATCATCCAAGTGGTGCGAGAGCGGAACGGGGCGCAAATCGTCAACTTGAAAATAGACGGCAAGGACTGGACTGCCGGCGGCCGGGTCTAGGCACCATCCGCTAACTCCAATGGGTTGGCCGGCCACGAAGTTCTCATTTAGCTCGGGAGTGTCGCGCGGCGCGGCACTTGCAAAATGCATAATGCACGCTTTAGGCGGGGTGCGGAGTGCGGTTAGATGCATTGGTGGCAAATGATGCGGTCCTGCTATGTCGAGCTCAAACCAGATTCCTGGTTCGATCAATTCGCCGTTGTTCGAAATATACGCGACGGACATTCGGTGTAGACCACGTTTAAGAGCGCCAGTCCACAACGCCGCGTCAAAGCGTCCGTTACGGTCACAATCGAATTTCCAAGCTACGCGACTGCCGACCACAGGGGTCGCCGAAACGCTTAAGGCTTCCGCGCCCTCGATGCGACCGCTAAGACGCAACGATGATTCTTGACGAATCGTGAACGCGCCGCGGCCGGGAGTATATGGCGCGCGTTGCGTGTCTCCAACTCGCAGACTCTGAATGTTGTACGAATGTTTCGCCGGTAGGTTCAGGGTCACCAACTCGGCGTACGGATGCACGATTCGCACTTGTTGCGAATCTTTACCGAATACACCCGATCCGCTGGCAGTACGTCCAATAACACTGACGTCATGAAGCCCGATGGGTACGCCAATAGGCAGTCGCAGCAGGGTTTCGAACCCGACTGCCGTGCCCCGCTGATCATCCATCGAGTAGGCACGCGCTACGTCGATGCGATTGCAATTAAGGAGGACCGGAACTGGGAAGCCTCCGATGTCGATCCATGCCGCCGTCACCGCCTGGTGGCCCGCGTCGATGATCCACCCGCGGACTTCAACTTCTTCGCCGGGTGCTGCTTCGTTAAGGAGATGCGGCGTGTCTGTCCGTGCGACGAAAGCGTCTAAGGTACCAGGGGCTCTTTTGAAAGGACGCGCCGGAACGGGTATCAGCACGGGAGCTTTTTCTACTTGTTACGGCACTCTGCCCGCCCAGGCGTAGGACGTTGCGTTGCCGTATTTCGCTGTTCCGTGAGTGACGACGAGCAATTCGGTGAGCGCCAAGCGAGCTTAGAAAAACGCATTCTTCACTATGAGATTGAAGCGCGTCGCGTGGCTGGCGACCTTTTTCGAATGCGCGAGGAACTTGAACGACGCGCAGAGCCGGAGCCGGAGAAGCGGGTCAAGTTAATTCACGAGCTCAACTTTGCCATTGACGCAATTCAAAGGAGCCGTTTTTGGCGTCTGAGGAAAGCGTACATACGTGCGAAGGTTAAACTGGGGCGAGCGCCCTCCGAAACGGCGGAAGACTACGACTTTGGGTCGCGAGTACAGGAAGCACGCGTCGTTAAAGATCGATACGATTTTTGGATTGAAGCACACACGCCGCGTGCCATCGATTTGAAGCACATGAGCGAAGTCGTTCCGCTGTTGCCGTATCAACCGACGATCAGTATCTTGGTGCCCGCCTACGAAACTCCCGAAGCTTACTTACGTTTGATGCTCGATTCGGTGATTGCGCAAGTATACCAGCACTGGGAACTTTGCATCATTGACGATGCATCACCATCTCCAGTCGTTGCCGAAGTGATTCAAGGATACGCGTCACGCGAAGCCCGTATCAAGTTTGGTCGGCGCGTCGCGAATGGCCACATTTCTCGAGCTTCTAACGATGCGCTGGAGCTCGCGACTGGTGATTTCGTAGCACTGCTAGACCATGACGATACTCTTGCGCCGGAGGCGCTTTTTAGATTCGTCATGCTCTTGAATCGCCATCCAGACGCTGATTTCATCTACTCGGATGAAGACAAGATAGACGACGATGGGAAGAGGTTTGGTGCATTCTTCAAACCCGACTGGAGTCCTGACTCTTTTCTGACACGAATGTACACGTCTCATCTCGCGATGTTCCGTCGATCGCTCCTTCATAACGTCGGCGGCTTCCGGGTCGGATTTGAGGGCAGTCAGGATTATGATCTCGTCCTGCGGATAACGGAGCGAACCGATCGTATCTACCACATTCCGGAAGTGCTTTATCATTGGCGTGTCCATTCCGGTAGCGTTACCTCGGGCATAGATCAAAAGCCATACGCTTACGAGGCCGCCATCAAAGCATTAAATGAAGCTATGGAGCGACGCGGCGAGGGCGGCCGTGTTAACCACTTGGGCGAACATCGCGGTAACTATGTCGTGCGTTACCAGATAGTTAATCCAATGAAAGTAAGCGTTATCATTCCGACACGCGATCTTGCGGAGGACGTTCGGCGCTGCGTCGAGTCGATTTTTGCTCGAACGACGTACCCCGATTTTGAAATCATTCTGCTCGACAACGGCTCGACGAGGCCGGAAACGGCAAGATTGTTGGAGCGTTTCGAGCGCACCGACCCGGAGCGCTTTCGAGTCGTACGTCATGACGTTCCGTTTAACTATTCGGAGATCAACAACTACGCTGCGAAGCATGCGCGCGGCGACTACTTTCTATTCCTGAATAATGACACGGAAGTACTCGTCGACGAATGGATGTCACTCATGGTTGAACAGGCGCAGCGTGCGTCGATTGGCGCTGTCGGCGCGAAACTACTGTATGGCGACGGCTCCGTGCAGCACGCCGGCGTTATCATTGGCATTGGCGGAATAGCAGGCCACGCGTTTCGCCATTTTCCGGCGAATGCGGACGGCTACGTTAACTTTTTGCGGACGGCAAATAACTATTCGGCGGTCACTGCGGCTTGTTTGATGACGAGGCGCTCGGTATTCGAAGAAGTCGGCGGCTTCGATGAGGAGTTATCGATCGCGTATAACGATGTCGACCTTTGTTTGCGAATCGGTCGCGCCGGCTATCGAGTTGTTTATCTTCCGTATGTCGAGCTGCGGCACTACGAGTCGAAGAGCCGCGGATATGACGTTACGGATGAGCAAGTCGAGCGGGATCAACGCGAACGGCTTCTCATGGTTCGAAAGTGGGACATCGGTAGCTATCGCGATCCCTATTATAATCCGAATCTTACCTTGGAGCGTGAGGACTTCTCGATCGCCCCGTAAGGCTTCTTCCGACGGTTGCGTTACCCGCGGGAAGTTCGGGTCGAGTCAACGGCGAAACGCGGAGTTGTGGCTTCTCCCCATTGGATTGTTACCGGTGGTCTCGGGTTCATCGGCTCGGCATTTGTTCGAATGGCCTTACGCGAGCGGCCCGTGCTTCGGGTAACGGTTTTGGACGCGGTAACCTACGCGGCGAATCCAGCAAATCTCGATGAAGTTGACCGCGACCCGCGGTATCGCTTTGTGCAGGGCGACATTTGCGATCCTGGTGCGGTCCGATCAGCCATCGATCCGGATACGGAAGCAATCGTTAACTTCGCTGCTGAGACTCATGTTGACCGCTCTATCCTCGATCCGGAGCAGTTTTTACGAACCGATGTCCTCGGGACGCACGTCTTGCTCGAAGCGGTCCGTGAACGCGGCATTAGTCGTTTTCTGCAAGTTTCGACGGACGAAGTCTACGGCGACGTTGAAAACGGCAGCTCGGCTGAAGACCATCCGCTGCGGCCGCGTTCTCCGTATGCGGCCTCGAAAGCCGGCGGTGACTTACAAGTCATCGCTTATGCGACGACTTTCAAAACTCCGGTACTTATCACGCGCGGATCAAATACGTACGGCCCATACCAATATCCCGAAAAAATCGTGCCGCTCTTTGTCACAAATCTTCTTGACGATGAACCGGTTCCCGTCTACGGCGACGGGCGACAGATTCGGGACTGGCTTCACGTTGACGATCATGCACGCGGTATCTTGCACGTTCTCGAGAACGGCGAACTCGGGCATGTGTATAACATCGGTGGTGGCAACAGCCGTGAAAACGTAGAGATTACCCAGCGATTGTTGGACGCGACGGGAAAGGCGTGGAGCACACATGTCCGCCATGTAACGGATCGTGCCGGACATGACCGGCGGTACTCGCTCGATGCGGCGAAGGTTACGAATTTGGGGTGGAAGCCGTTAGTCGAATTCGAACGGGGACTACATGACACCGTGGAGTGGTACCGCAATAACGAAAAGTGGTGGCGGCCGATCAAGTCAGGCGAATTCCGGGAATATTACCAGCGTCAGTACGCTTCTCGATAGGATCGTTGTGAAGGGCATCATTTTAGCCGGCGGTCTCGGATCTCGCTTGCGTCCGTTGACCAAGGTCACGAACAAACATCTGTTACCCATTTACGACAAGCCGATGATTTATTATCCGCTCGGTACATTGTGTCGCGCCGGCTTGGACGAAATCATGATCGTCACTGGTGGCAATTCGGCGGGTGACTTCTTGCGATTGCTCGGCAATGGCCGCGATTTCGGGCTTCACGATATCTACTACACGTACCAAGAAGGCGAAGGCGGGATTGCCGACGCGTTGAAGCTCTGTGAGCATTTCGCTGAAGGCGACTCGGTATGCGTGATTCTCGGCGATAACATCCTCCAGGACGATATCATGCCGCATGTGCAGCGTTTCAATAATCAGCGTAGTGGCGCGCGGATCATTCTTAAGGAAGTCGAGGACCCCGAGCGTTTCGGGGTCCCCGAGTTTGACGGCGATCGCATCATTCGCATCGAAGAAAAGCCGGCCGCACCGAAAAGTCGCTTCGCCGTCACCGGCGTGTATATGTATGACTCGCGCGTCTTCGACTATTGCCGCGATTTGAAACCGTCCGCCCGGGGTGAGCTCGAGATTACGGATGTGAATAATGCATATATTGCTGCCGGCGATATGTATTACGACGTCTTAGCCGGCTGGTGGACGGACGCAGGCCAATTTGAGAGCCTGTATCACGCGGCGAAACTTGTAGCGGAAGAGCGTATGCGTGAAGTCCCGCGATTGCTTGCCTAGAGACGTGTTAGCGAGAGTGTCGCCGGTGAAGGGAGTCGAAAAGACCATACTGCTAGGTGGTCGTGGCCAGCTCGGAACCGCGTTACGCGGCGTACTTCCTGGACCGGCTATTTCGCCGACGCACGATGAGTTTGACATCGTCGACGGTGACATCAATGCGCTGCTTACGGAAGAGCGCCCGACGCTTGTCGTCAACTGCGCTGCGTTTCACAACGTCGATCGTTGTGAGCGCGAGCCGGTTGCGGCATTCGTCACGAACGCGGTCGCCGTCGACCGCATGTCAGCAGAGTGCGCAAAGCGGGATATCGTCTTCGTCACGATTAGCACCGATTACGTCTTCTCGGGCGATGCGCGACGCGCATATCGCGAGCACGACGCTACTGATCCGCGCACGTCCTACGGCGTGTCGAAGTTGGCTGGTGAGCAGTTGACGCGACGACATGGCTCGAAACATCTGATAGTACGAACAAGCGGCGTTTTCGGCACGACCGGTACGTCGAGCAAAGGCTACACGCTCATCGACAAAGTGCTCGATCAAGCCGAGCACCGTGCGCCCACACGGATGGTCGCCGACATGACGTTCTCACCTTCGTATGCGCCGCACGTTGCGCGGGCAATCCACGACCTGATCAGCGCACGAGCGTTCGGGACGCACCACGTCACGAACGTGGGAAGCTGCACCTGGTACGAGTTCGTGAAAGAGGCGTTCGCAAAAGCCGGCCTCGGTGACGCGCCGCTCGAAGCGACGACGTATGCTGCCATGGGACACTCGACGCAGCGTCCGATGTACTCGCCGTTGGAAAACACGACGTTCGCGCGTGTCGGCATCGCTCCGATGCCGACGTGGCAGGACGCGCTCGACGAATTCCTTACCGCGCGGCGAACGCGTCTCGCGAACGTCACTAACTAAGCGAAACGTGTCGTAACTGTGTCCCCTTTACGCAAACAGATCTTCGAATAGCTCCTTAGAAATGAACGGCGCTCTGGATCCATAGGTGCGTAGTGCGTCGACGACGGCCTCATTCATCTTCGTTTCGGCCGGAAAGGCCTTATGACAATACGCGAGGCACGGAACTCCCTGCGGATTCGAAGCTACCAGTTCACGCTTGAGGAACGGATAACCAAAATCTTCGATCAGAATGTCCCAAAACGCGTGCTGTGGATTGCGCGGTGTTCCTTCGACGAGGTCCGATACTAACGTCTGGTACCATGACTTCGTATGCTGAATCGCGCGAAGTGAGCCAAGGTGACGTAAACGACTATCTCCTGCCGGGGGGATACCCTCAGCATCAGCGGGAGGCAATTGTTCCAGTCGGTTGAGGCGTTTCATAGCACGCGAGAGGGCTAGCTCAGCCGCGTCGGCATACGAAATGAGACTGTGAAGCCGCAAACCGTTTCGTTGCGCGAAGCGCGATAGCCCAATCTCGCCTTCCCGGATTACGGCACTCTTTTCCATCGGGTAGTCGTACGTTGCGAAGAAGTTCATTAAGCGCGGATCGCGGACCAGGTCCCCCTTGAAATACAAGAACGATGACTGCAAGTGGTATCCTTCCTCATAGCTGTCAGTCAGGGCTATAAGGTCTGCGTCATTCGCAGCGCACGATTCGAGCATACCGTGTAGGGGAAAGGCGGGCCCGATAAGGCTGTCATTCAAGAAAACGAACGGTCTCCCGGAAAACGCATTTCCGTAGAGGCGCATGAAATCGGCGAACGCTCCAAAATCGCGCCCCACATTTTCGCGGCAGAGCACGGCGTCCGCCAACGAACGCGCTGCTGCGGTAAAGCGCTCCACGTTTTCGCTGCTGTTGTTGACGGCGATGATCGAATAGCCGGTTTCCCGAATGGCGTTCATCGTGTGCTTTTGGAAGAGGTGCGGCTCGCCATCGGCGTGCATGAAAAAGGCGGCTACGCCTTTTACAGCCTGGCGAATCACCCGTTCCGGATCGCCTTCAATGAAAATGAAGCGATTCGCGACCTCCGTCGCGGACGAAGGTCCCGCAACGAGCATCTTTCGCAGTCCGTCGCTTCTGGGATCGAATGTGATCCGATACGCGCGTTCAAGCGATGTTTTGGTCCGAACGCATAACCACAGCGGCGTCTCGAGATCGTGGATACGAAAAGCCAGCGGAAGTTCGAAGCCATGCATGCCGCTGCCGATCGCGTCTCGCAAGTCGGGCCGGAATCGGCTTGCCCTGCCTTCCGAAATCGTTGATGAGTCGGTGATCAAGGCGACGTCAAGCTGCTCAAAATCAGGTGTCGTGACCCATCCCCGAAGCGCACCGCACCGTACCCCATCGATGTGGCCGATGATTCGCGGCCCGTTGTCTTCGGCAATCGCGTTTACGAGAAAATCTTCGCCTAGCACGGTTGACGCATGGTATGCCTCTTTCGTGCGTTCGGCTTCGCGTCGATCAATAGCTAAACGAGAAGTTGAACGGTCGACGTACTTCGACGCCGTCCAGCGAACGCGCGATCACGTCGATTTCCCGGTTACCCAGGATGAACGGCGGAAAGAACGGCACCTTCATCGCGACGTGAAAGCGCCCGAGCGCAACACGATTGAAAACGAAGTTCCAATTCTTGTAGCGGCCTTCGACGTATGTAACGTTCGTCGACGTCGTCACACTCGCTTCGATCGTGCCGCCCGGCTTAATATGCGTTGTCGTCCACGTGACGTCATGGATTTCCGGAAATCCGTCTTCTGGTGGCCTTCCGGCAGCAACGGCGGCCTTCGTTGCCTCCGTCGCCTTCGGGCTCACGACATATATCTCGTTGGGCGACGCCGCCGCAACGGTGGCAATCGCGACGAGCAGCAGCAGAGTGGGCCGAATCATAGGCGACGATCCAGGTCTTGCGCTTCCTCGGAACGTTGCGGCGGAACGACCTGTTCCATCGACGCTTCCTGCGTCTCACCGCCGGCCTGTTCGTAGGCCTTCAGCGTCGCGGTAAGGACGCGGACGTCGGTGAAGTCATCGCCCCGCATCTTCGCGGCGATGCGTTCGAGTTGGTCCGTGTCGCCGCTCTCAGCGTAAAGGACGACAGGACGTTCGCGTGCGATCGGCAGCGACAGATGTTCGGGCTCGAGCAGATCGCTCGGCCGATACCGAATTGCGCCACGGATTTCGCGGCTGCCGGCACGATGGCCGGCGTTGATGATCGTCGCCCCCGCGGAGAGCGCGAGAAGTTCTTCCACCGATATAGCCATAATCGACACCTACCCGGCGACGGCGACTTCCGAACGGCCGGCACCCCAGCGTATCCCGCTCATAACGGCCGCGAACACGATGAATCCGCACGCGGTGAGCAACGTCGCTTCGATCACACTGCGCACGGGTACGGCGCGCGCACCCGCCGACGAGCCGGCCAACTCGAAGATAATGGCGACGAGTGCCGCCCCACTCGTCTGCCCGCTGAGCCGCGCCGCCGACATCACGCCTGCGGCCCGCCCCGTCTGGTGCGGGGGCGCACTCGCGATGATGGCACGATTGTTGGGCGTCTGGAACGTCGCAAATCCCGCGCCGGCGATCGCGGCGCACGCGACGATCGTCCACGTCGCGGGCGCGACGGGCAGCAACGCGAAAAGCGCAAGTCCGACGCCCATCGTCACGATCCCGATCGTGCACAGTAACGATGCCGAGTAGCGGTCCGAGAGCGGTCCGATACGCGATGCTACGACCAGCGCCATGATCGGCCACGCCGAGAGCAAAAGCCCGGCGACGAACGGCGAGTGGCCGAGCACGCTCTGAAAGAAGAACGGCAGCGACACGTACGCGAGCCCTTGCGCGGTGTACGTCGCCGTCGACGCGAGCACGGCCACGCTGAAGATCGGGACGTGAAAGAGTTCGACCGCCAGCATCGGATTTTCGACGCGCAGCTGCCGGCGCACGAAAACCGCCATTGCGACCGCGCCGAGCGTTGCGATCGCCGCGATCTGTGCTGCCGGCATCTGGTGCGCGAGGCCGTCGATCGCATAGATGATCGCGCCGAATCCGAGCGCGGCGAGAATACCCGAGAGGTAGTCGATTCGGGCACCGGTCGCGGGCAACTTCGGCATGTAACGGAGTCCGAGCACGAGGCTCGTTGCGGCCAACGGCACGTTGAGCGCGAAAATCCACGGCCATGGTGCGAACGACAAGATAATTCCGCCCAGCGTCGGCCCGGCTGCCGTGCCGACGGCGACGAACATCGAGTTGATGGCAACGCTGCGGCCGATCATCTCTTTGGGATAGAGCGCGCGTGTCAGCGAGTTCGTCGTCACGATCAGCGCGGACCCACCCAGGCCTTGCAGCACGCGCATGAGCACCAGCATCTCGAACGAGCGCGAGAGCGCGCAGCCGAGCGTCGCGAGCGTGAACACCGAGATGCCGGTGAGATACAGGCGCTTCGCGCCGCGCGCGTCGCCGAGCGCGGCGAAGAAGAGCAGCGTCGTGGTCGTCGCGAGCAGGGTCCCGTTCACGACCCACACCGACTCCGCAGCACTGACGTGAAAGTCGCGCGCGATCGTCGGTAGCGCGATGTTCGCGATCGAGCCCGACAACGTCGAAACGAACGTCCCGATCGAGACGGCGACGAGCGCGAGAAGCCGCCGGTTGTTAGGCGAAGGCGTGTTCGGCGTGATACGAGCTGCGCGAGAGCGGGCTGGACACGACTTGCCGGAAGCCTTTCGCGAGCCCGACGTGCCGCAGCCGTTCGAACTTCTCCGGCGTGACGAACTCGACGACCTTGAGATGCCGCTTCGTCGGTTGCAGGTACTGCCCCATCGTGAAGATATCGACGCCGGCCGTACGCGCATCGTCCATCGCTTGCGCGATTTCGTCTTCGTTCTCGCCGAGGCCGAGCATCAACGACGTCTTCGTATACGTCACCTTGCCGCTTTGCTTCGCGTGCGCGAGGACCGCGAGCGACTGCTTGTACGTCGCGCGCCGGTCGCGCACGCTCGGCTGCAGCCGTTCGACCGTCTCGAGGTTGTGCGCGAGCACTTCAGGTCGTGCATCGAGCACGATGTCGAGTGCGGCGAGATCGCCGGCGAAATCACCGGTCAGGCATTCCACCTTCGACATGGGCGACTTCGCATGGATCATGCGCACCGTGTTCGCGAAGATCGTCGCGCCGCCGTCGGCAAGATCGTCGCGATCGACGGCCGTGAGCACGAGATACTGCCAACCCAGTTCCGCGACGGCTTCGGCAACGCGCTTCGGCTCGAGCCAGTCCACTTCGCCCTTCGGTGAACCGGTCTTCACGTTGCAGAAATGGCACCCGCGCGTGCACGTATCGCCGAGAATCATGATCGTCGCGGTCCCCGCGCCCCAGCACTCGCCGAGGTTCGGGCACATCGCCTCTTGGCACACGGTATGCAGATCGAGCTTGCGGACCTTCGTCTTGACGGTCTCGTACGCTTCCCCGCGCGGCAGCTGCACCTTGAGCCACGGGGGCTTGCGCGGCGGTTGCGGGCTAATCAGGTCGATCGTCTCCATAGCTCTCTTACCTCGACGCCGCCGCGACCGGCGCGGTTGCATCGACTTGCTCGAAGCGGAGGTCGAACTCGCGCTCGAGCGCGTCGAGCAGCACGTCGCGTGCTTCGGCCCAACCGACGTTGCGGCCAAGCTCGCGCGAGATCGACGTGATGCCGAACTGCGGCGTTCCGCAGGGTGTGATGAGGCGGTCGTAGTCGAGCGCGGTGTCGGCGTTGAGCGCGAGACCGTGCAGCGACGTCATCTTTTGGACGGCAAGCCCAATCGCGCAGATCGCGTTGTCGCCGACATACACGCCGCGATGCTCCTTGCGCCCTGCCGCGGCAATGCCGAACTGCGCGAGCGCGTTGATCGCCGCGCGTTCCATCGCCCCGACGAGCGGGACGACCTCGCGAAACCGCGGCAGCTTACAAATCGGATACACGACGACTTGTCCCGGCCCGTGATAGGTTACGTCGCCGCCGCGCTCGACATCGACGACGTCCACGCCCCGGGCCGTTAGCGTCTCGCGGGAGAGCAGCAGATTGCCCGCACGCGCGTTGCGCCCAAACGTGATGACGGGCTCGTGTTCGACGACGATCCACGTATCAGGTTCGCGCCCTTCCGCGACTGCCGCGTGAATCTCATGCTGCAGGGCCCAGACCGCGCGATACGAGCGCCGCCCAAGATCCAGAAGTCGGGTCAATCTCGGTCCCGCGGCCGTTTGCGTTTCGGCGCGAGATTTGCAATAAGCGTTTCGATCCGGTCGAAACGCTTATTGACTTCATCGAAGCGATCATCGACCAAATTAAAGCGATCATCGACCAAGTTAAAGCGATTGTTGACCAAATCGAAGCGATTGTTGACCGAATCGAAGCCATTGTCGACCAGATCAAAGCGTTTGTCGACGAGATCGAAGCGTCGATCCATGTCGCTCTTCATCGCGTCGACGGTCTTATCTACGCGCGATATACTCAGCTCAGTTGCCTCGTGTAGGGTCCGAATGGTAACCATCGCGTCTTCGATTGTAGGTTTACTGCGATCGTTCATGGTTCAAGCATGCGGCGAGTTCGCTTCGATTTTGTTGCCATCAATTAGCCATGCGATCGAAACGAACATCGTCGTCTCCTACACGGCGGCGGGCTGTTTGGCGGGTTTGGGATTCGGGATGTGGATCGCTTTGCCGTGCATCGCTTCGGCCGCGTCCATGATCGATTCGGTGAGCGTCGGATGCGGGTGGATCGAGAGACCGATGTCCTCAACCGTCGCACCCATCTCGAGCGCGATCACGCCTTCGCCGATCAGTGATTCCGCCTGCGGCGCGACGATGTGCATGCCGAGCAGTGCGTCGGTCTTCGCGTCGCCGACGAGTTTGATCAAGCCGTCCGACTCGTTCATCGTTCGCGCGCGGCCCGATGCGATCAACGGGAACTTGCCGACGCGCACCTCGTAGCCGGCCGCCTTCGCCTCTTCCTCGGAGAGTCCGACCGTCGCGACTTCCGGATCCGTGTAAACGCAGTTCGGAATCGCGACCGGGTCGAACGCCGACGCGCGATCGCCGGCGATCACTTCCGCGGCGACGACGCCTTCTTTCATCGCCTTGTGCGCGAGCAACGGGGCGCCGGTGACGTCGCCGATCGCGAAGATGCCGTCGACCGAGGTCTTGCGCTGCGCGTCGACGTCGATGAAGCCGCGCTCGTTCGTGGCGAGGCCGGCCGCCGCGATGTTGAGCGTATCCGTCACCGGACGCCGTCCGACCGCGACCAGCACCATGTCGAACTCGCGCGTTTCCGGCTTGTTGCTCGTGAACTCGCCGTTGAACGTCACGTTGACTTTACGATCGGCGACTTTCTCGATCGCCTCGACCTTCGTGCCGAGCGCGATCTCGACGCCCTGTTTTTTCAGGATGCGGGCGAGCGTCTTCGAGATTTCGAGGTCCGTACCGGTCAGAACGTTCGCCATCGCTTCGACGACGAGCACCTTCGCGCCGAGGCGCGTGTAGACGGTCGCGAATTCGAGACCGATCACGCCGCCGCCGACGATGAGCATGTTGCTCGGGATGCGCGCGAGCGTCACGGCATCATCGGAATTGATGATCGTGTCGCCGTCGCGCGGCCACGCCTTCACGTCGATCGGCGCAGAACCGGTTGCGATCACGATCGCCGGCGCCGTGTACTCGTCCGTCGTGCCGTCTTTTTTCTTGAGCGAGACCGTGTTTTTTCCGGTGAACGAAGCGTCGCCGTACGCGAACGTCACGTTGTTGGCTTTGAAGAGCTGGCCGACGCCGCCGACGTTGGCTTTCACGACCTTGTCTTTGAAGGCGGCGACGCCCTCACGATCGATCTCTGCCTGCGGAACTTTGATGCCGATCTCCGCCGCGTGGTTGATCTGGCGGGTGATCTCGCCGACGTGCAAAAGCGCCTTGGTCGGGATACAGCCCCAGTTCAGGCACACGCCGCCGACTTCGTCGCGGTCGAAGCACACGACGTTCTTGCCGAGTTGTCCGAGACGAATCGCGGCATGATAACCGCCCGGTCCGGCACCGATGACAAGCGCGTCGACGTTGATTGAAGCCATAATTGTTCCTTAGAGTAAGGTGCGGCGCATGTCTGCGAGCACGCCGGCGAGATAGGTGGTGAATCGCGCGGCGGACGCGCCGTCGATCACGCGGTGATCATAGGAGAACGAGAGCGGCAGAATCGTCCGTGGCTGAAACGCCGTTCCGTCCCAGATCGGTTTTACCGCGCTGCGGCACGCGCCGAGAATCGCAACTTCCGGCGCGTTGATGATCGGCGTGAAATACGTTCCGCCGATGCCGCCGAGGCTCGAAATCGTGAAGGTGGCGCCGGTCATCTCGGTCGGACCGAGTTTGCCTTCGCGCGCTTTCTTTGCGAGCTCGCCCGTCTCGCGCGCAATGTCGACCACGCCTTTCTTATCCGCGTCGCGAAGCACCGGCACGAGCAAGCCGTTGGGCGTATCGGCGGCGAAGCCGATATTGTAATACTGCTTGAGGACGAGCTCGTCACCGTCGAGCGAGCTGTTGACGGTCGGGAATTTCCGCAGGGCCGCGACCGATGCTTTGATCAAGAGCGCGAGCATCGTCACCTTGACGTCTTTCAGCTCGCCGTTGATGTGCTGCCGGAATGCTTCGAGTTCCGTGACGTCCGCGTCTTCGTTTTGCGTGACGTGCGGAATCATCAGCCAATTGCGCGCGAGGTTGGGCCCCGAGAGCTTTTGGATGCGCGTGAGCGCGACGCGTTCGACCGGGCCGAACTTCGCGAAGTCGACCTTCGGCCAGGGCAAGAGGTTGAGGCCGCCCAGCGTTGCACCGTGGCTCGCGCCGTTCGTCGATGCCGGCGCCGTCGTGAGCGTGTGTTTGACGAAGCCTTGCACGTCGTCGCGCGTGATGCGCCCATTGGGGCCGCTGCCGCGCACGACGCCCAGGGCGACGCCGAGTTCGCGCGCGAAGCGCCGGATCGCCGGGCTTGCATGCACGTTCGCGTGGCCGTTCGTCGACCCGTTGCTCAACGTTCCGCCCGCGCTCACCGGCGCGACCGCAATCGGTGCCGCCGGCGGGTTCGCGAGCGCCGGTGCGAGCGACGGTGCAGCGACGGCCGGCAATTCGGTGAACGGAACGGGCACCGGCGGTGCAACGAGCGGCGCGGTCGTCTCGACGATCGCGAGCACGTCGCCCTGCGAGACCTTGTCACCCACCCGCACCTTGACGTCGCGGATGCGGCCCGCATAGGTCGCGGGCACTTCCATCGTCGCTTTTTCCGACTCGAGTTCGACCAGCGGTGCGTCTTTCTCGACGACGTCGCCGTTCTTCACGAACACCGAGACGATTGCGACGCCGACGAATCCGCCGATGTCGGGGACGACCAACTCGGTAACTTTAGCTGTGGTCCTCGACTCCTCTCCGCTGCGCTCCGGTGAGCTGCGGTCCAGACTCGCGGGGGCGGCCGGGGGGGCGGGGGCTGGTGTAGCGGCGGCTTCGGCCGTCTCGACACTGATGATCGCGAAGCCCTCGGAAACTTTGTCGCCAACCTTCACCTTCACGTCACGCACCGTACCGGCGATCGTCGACGGCACTTCCATCGTGGCTTTGTCCGACTCGAGCGTGACGAGCGGCGCGTCCTTCGCGATCGTGTCGCCGGGTGCAACCAGAATCTCGATGACGGGCACGTCGGCGAATCCGCCGATGTCGGGAACAGTAACCTCAATGACACTCATGCTTCGACAAGCTCAGCATGACAGACAAGCTCTCCATGACAGACAAGCTCAGCTTGACCGTGCGGGGCGTGTTGCGCGCCATTGCGGGGGGCGCGCTTGTGCTCCCGTGTCACCCTGAGCTTAGCCTGCCCTGAGCTTGTCGAAGGGTCGAAGGGCGCGCGTGGGGTTGGGAAACGGTTCGTCATTTCGCTCGTCCTAGACGGTGACTGGGTTGGGCTTGTCGGGGTTGATCTCGAGCGTCGCGATCGCTTTGATCGCGACGTCCTTGTTGATCGTGCCCTCGTCGGCGAGCGCTTTGAGCGCCGCGACCGTGACGTAGCGCCGGTCGACTTCGAAGAACTCGCGCAATTTCTCGCGTGTGTCGCTGCGGCCGAAACCGTCGGTGCCGAGCGTGACGAACCGGCGGTTCGCGACGAACGGACGGATCTGTTCGGAGTACGTTTTGATGTAGTCGGTCGACGACACGACGGGACCGGCGTGTCCGTCGAGTTGTTCCTCGACCCAGCTTCGACGCGGCGTCTCGCCCGGGTGCAGCATATTCCAACGCTGCGCGTCGAGTCCGTCGCGCCGCAGTTCGTTCATGCTCGTCGCGCTCCACACGTCGGTCGCGACGCCGTAGCCGCGCAGCAATTCGGCGGCCGCGATCACCTCGCGTAGAATCGTCCCCGAACCCATCAGCTGCACCCGCGGTGCGTTCTTTTTCGCTTCGGTCGATTGCAGCAGATAGAGCCCCTTGATGATGCCTTGCTCCGCACCGGCCGGCATCGCCGGATGATGGTAGTTCTCGTTCATGACCGTGAGATAGTAGAACACGTCTTCTTGCTCGCCGATCATGCGGCGCAGACCGTCTTGCATGATCACCGCGACTTCGTAACCGAACGTCGGATCGTACGAGACGCAGTTCGGGATGAACGACGCCATGATGTGGCTCTGGCCGTCTTCGTGTTGTAAGCCCTCACCGTTGAGCGTCGTGCGTCCCGCGGTGCCGCCGAGCAAGAACCCGCGCGTGCGCATATCGCCCGCCGCCCAGATGAAATCGCCGATGCGTTGGAAGCCGAACATCGAGTAGAAGATGAAGAACGGAATCGTCTGCACGCCGTGCGTCGAGTACGACGTTCCGGCAGCGATCCACGACGAGATCGCTCCCGCTTCGCTGATGCCTTCTTGGAGGATCTGACCCGTCTTGTCTTCGCGGTACCACATCAACTGATCGGCGTCTTGCGGACGATAAAGCTGCCCCATCGGCGCGTACATCCCGACTTGGCGAAACATGCCTTCCATGCCGAACGTGCGCGTCTCATCGGAGACGATCGGCACGATACGCGGGCCGACGACTTTGTCGCGAATGAGCGCCGCGAGAACGCGATTGTACGCCATCGTCGTCGAGAACGTGCGGTCGGCGCTGTCTTCGAGCAACGCTTTGAATGCGTCGAGCGGCGGCACGGGTAACGGGGCTTCGACGTTGCGGCGGCGCATCGGAACGCTGCCCCCCAGCGCCGCTTGGTGCTCGCGCAGGTACTTCATCTCCGCGCTATTTTCTTCGGGGCGGATGAACGGCGGTTCGTCTTCAATCTCTTTGTCCGAGAGCGGGATCGAGAAGCGGTCCCGAAACGCGCGCAGCTGGTTGGCAACGAGCTTCTTCGTGTTGTGCGCGACGTTCTGTCCTTCACCGGCCGTCCCGAGTCCGTAGCCTTTGACCGTTTTCGCGAGAATGACGGTCGGACCGCCGGAGAACTCGCTCGCCGCTTTATACGCCGCGTAGACTTTGTACGGATCGTGACCGCCGCGATTGAGCCGCCACACGTCGTCGTCCGACATGTCGGCGACGAGCGCGCGCGTTTCCGGAAACTTGCCGAAGAAGTTTTCGCGGACGTAGGCGCCGTCGCGCGACTTGAGCGTCTGGTAATCGCCGTCGAGCGTCTCGTTCATCAAACGCACGAGCGTGCCGGTCTGATCCTTGGCGAGCAGCGGATCCCAGCGGCGTCCCCAAATCACTTTGATGACGTTCCAGCCGGCGCCGCGGAAATGGCCCTCGAGCTCCTGGATGATCTTGCCGTTCCCGCGCACGGGTCCGTCGAGGCGCTGCAGATTGCAGTTGACGACGAAGATCAGGTTGTCGAGCCGCTCGCGCGCCGCGATACCGAGCCCGGCCAGCGTTTCCGGCTCGTCGACTTCACCATCGCCGACGAACACCCACACTTTGCGTCCGCTCGTATCGGCAATGCCGCGATCGTGCAGATACTTCATGTATCGCGCTTGGTAGACGCCTTGCAACGGACCCAAGCCCATCGAGACGGTTGCGAACTGCCACAGGTCCGGCTGCAGCCACGGGTGCGGATACGAACTGAGTCCCTTGCCGTCGACTTCGCGCCGGAAGTGCTCGAGCTGTTCTTCCGAGATGCGACCTTCCAGGAACGCCCGCGCATAGATGCCGGGCGAGCCGTGGCCCTGGAAATACACCAGATCGCCGCCGTGATTGTCGGACGGCGCGTGCCAGAAGTGGTTGAACCCGACGTCGATCAGCGTCGCCGACGACGAGAACGTCGCGACGTGGCCGCCGAGCCCATCGTAGTGCTTGTTCGCGCGTACGACCATCGCCATCGCGTTCCAGCGCGCGTAATGCCGCAGCCGCTCTTCGATATCATGGTCGCCCGGGAACGCGGCCTGCACGTGCGCCGGAATCGTGTTGATGTACGGCGTCGTCAGCGTGATCGGGATGTCGGCGCCGCGCGTGCGGGCGCGCACCGTCAGCGCCTCGATGATCTCACGGGCGCGCTGCGGGCCTTCGGCCGAAATCACGCCGTCGAGGGCGTCGATCCATTCTTGCGTTTCGTGCGGATCGGGGTCGGCGGCACCGTTTCCATTGCGTCCAAGTACGAGTGAAGCCACGTCGAGCATAACGGTATCTCTTTTTGATATAGCCGGAAGGCAGTTCGATCTACAATATCGTTTTCGGTCAAGCACTCCGCCGTCCAAGGTGGGCTTTCCCCCATCCAATTTGCGTCGACCAGACGTCTGATCGTAGGATTGGATGGTCAAATAGCCAAATTGGACCGCTCATGACCGTAACTGGTTGGGCGCCGACGGCGGTTGCGCTCGACCGCGAAAGCATCGTCCCGATCTATCGCCAACTCTACGACCGTTTGCGCGAGCAGATTCTTACCGGTGCGCTTCCCGAGGGAACGCGCCTTCCCCCGGAACGGGTCCTTGCAGAGCGGTTGGGCGTCAACCGCAGTACGGTCGTGCACAGTTATCGCGAACTGGCCGCCGACGGGCTCATCGACCAGCGCGTCGGCTCGGGTTCGCGCGTTGCGGCACTCAAGGCCGGCCAGCCGGAGCGTGCCGCCGGCGTCCCGTGGTGGGTTACGCTGCCGCCCTGGCGTGTCGGGGCATATCCCGCGGTCCTCGGCGAGCTCGCGGCATCCGAACACGGCGAGCAGATCGCGTTCGTGCAGGGCGTGCCGCCGGCCGAACCCTCACCGCTCGCCGATCTCGCGGCGTCGTTCGCGCGTGTCGGCGGGAACGTGAATTTCGTGCTCACGTACGGTGATAGTGAAGGCTATGCGCCGCTGCGAGAAGCGATCGCGGCGCGCATGCGCGCGCGCGGCTGCCGCATCGATGCGCGCGACGTTCTAATGCTGACCGGCTCGACGCAAGGCATCACGCTCGTTGCGCAATCGCTCGCCGAACCGGGCGATGAGATCATCGTCGAGGCGCCGACGTATCCGGGCGCGCTGCAGATCTTCCAGATTCACGGCTTGCGCGCGATCCCGGTCCCGGTTGACGACGACGGCGTACGCGTCGACCACATCGAGGCGATCCTGCGCACCCGCCGTCCACGCTTTATCTATACGATGCCGTCGCTGCACAATCCGACCGGGGTCACGCTCGGCGCGGAGCGGCGCGAACGGCTCGTCGCGCTCGCGCGACGCTGGGGCGTGCCGATCGTCGAGGACGATCCATATGGAGAACTCGCACCGCGCACGACGACGCCGCTGGTCGCTCTCGGGAACGAGTACGTGATCTATCTCTCGAGTTTTTCCAAGACGATCGCACCGTCGCTGCGGCTGGGTTGGATGACCGCGCCGCGCACGATCTACGATCGCCTCTTGCTGCGCAAACAGTCGTACGATATGGCGACGAGCATGTACATTCAAGCCGGCGTCGAGGACTACGTCCGCGCGGCCTACGACGCGCACGTCGCGGCGCTGCGCGACGAACTCGCGGCGCGCCGTGCGATCGCGAACGTTGCGATCGCCGAGCATTGGCCGGCCACGCTGCGCGTGAACCCGCGGGCCGACGGCTACTACGTTTGGGCCACGATTCCACGCGACTTCCGCGCGCGCGCACTGCTCGCCGACGCCGAGCGCAGCGGCGTGTCGTTTCTCTTCGGCGAGCCGTTCTACGCGCAGACCGGCGGCGACCACAACATCCGGCTCTCGCTCACGCCGGTGCCGCGCGAAGCGATCGCCGACGGGATCGCGCGTATCGGCAAGCTGTTCGCTTTGTGAATTCCGTTGCGCTGCTCGACTGGTACCGCGTGCACGGCCGCACCCACTTGCCGTGGCGCATGACGCGTGATCCGTATCGCGTCGTCGTGAGCGAATTCATGCTGCAGCAAACGCAAGTCGATCGCGTCATTCCGCTCTACACGGCGTTTCTGCGCGCGTTCCCGGACGTCGCGGCGCTCGCGGCGGCAACGGCGGGCGACGTCGTGCGCCGCTGGCGCGGGCTAGGCTACAACTCGCGTGCGATGCGGCTCCACGCGCTCGCACAAACCGTCATGCGCGAGCACGACGGCGTCCTGCCGAGCGACCGCGACGCGTTGCTCGCTCTGCCGGGGATCGGGCCGTATACGGCGTCGGCGTTACGCGCGTTTGCGTTCGAACTCGACGACGTCGCGCTCGATACGAATCTTCGCCGGATCGTGCATCGCGCGATGCTCGGCGTCGAGTATCCGCCGCGCGCAAATGATCGCGAACTCGATGCGTTGGCCCGTGCGAGCGTCCCGCCGGGCGGTTCGCACGATTGGAACAGCGCGATGATGGACGTCGGCGCGACGCTCTGCACGGCGCGCGCGCCGAAATGTCTGCTGTGTCCGCTGCGCGAGGGCTGTGCCGCGGCGCCGATCGACGGTGCGGACCTGGCGACGCGGGCGCTCCGGTTCGCGAAGCGGAGTCCGCAGGAAGCACTGCCGTTCGAACAGACGACGCGATTTTTGCGCGGCCGTATCGTCGACCGGTTGCGCGACGTCCCGCCCGGCGAAGCCCTGCGCCTCGACGACCTCGTTGCATCGCTCGCAGCGGTCGTCCCGGCCGAGCGCCTCACCGCAATCCCGGCCGTCGCGCGAGCGCTGGAAGGAGAGGGCATTCTCGAGCGATCGGATGAGGCATTGCGTTTACGCTGCACCCGATCAACCGGCAACTCGCCGCCGAGCCATTGACGAGTTGTGGTATGCTCGCTAGACCAGACGACTTGGTTCCAAAGGTATTTCATCCTGATGTCCGAGTATGCGCTCAATCGTGCCATCCACCACATCTACACGGACCGTGAACGGACGGCCGCGTTTCGCGCGGGAGAGTACGGCGCGCTCGACGCGTTCGAGCTCGCTGCCGACGAGCGCGCAGCATTGGAAGCGCGTGACTTCGTGCGGCTATGGGCGCTTGACGTGCATCCGGTCGTCCTGTTTCATCTCTCGGCGGTGCTGAATCCGCGCGAGTGGTACCTCGCAAATGTGGTCCCGAACATCGCCGGCGTTCCGAACAGATATTACGATTACTATCGCGAGCCCGTCGAAGCGACATAACGGATCGCGATGGCGGCAATCGTGAAACGGGACGGCGCCGTCGCTGGGCGCCGTCCGCGCATCGGTCTCCGGGTTAGCCGCACCAACATCAGTGCATGGCGACTTCTCATCTTCGTTCTTTTGGTCGCCGGCTGGTGGCTCATCGCGCTCGTCGCCGGCAAGAATTTCATCCCGACGCCGCCGGCAACCGTCGCGGCTGCCGCGCAGATTCTCGCCGACGGGACGCTGCCGAGCGCGACGCTCGACACGGTTGTCGTGTTCCTCAGCGGCTTCGTGGTCGCGGCGGCGATCGCGATCCCGCTCGGGTTGGTGATGGGCGGCGTCCGGGTGCTCGGGGCAGCGTTCGAGCCGTACGTCGATGCGCTCAGCGCGATGCCGCGTGTTTCGTTCATCCCGTTGATCATCGTCTTTCTCGGCCTGGGCTTCCAGGCCAAGATCGTGATCGTTTTCTTGGGCGCCGCACTGCCGATCCTGATCAACACGTACACGGGTGTCTTGAATTGCGATGGTGAGCTCGTCGAAATGGCACGTTCCGCCGGTGCGAGCGACACCCAAATCTTCCGCAAGATCATGTTGCCGGCGTCGCTGCCGTACATCACGGCCGGACTGCGCGTCGGCGCGTCGCTCGCCCTGATCAACACGGTCGTCGCCGAACTCTACACGGCGGTGAAGGGTCTCGGCGGACTGCTCTCAATCTACGGCAACAGCTTTCGGATGGCGCCGTATTTCGTCGTCGTCTTCGTTCTCGGAGCGATCGGCCTCGCGGTGATGCAGTCGCTCAAACTGCTGGAACGCAACGTCGCCCGTTGGCGCTATGTCGACCGTTCCTGATTCGGAGAAGATCATGGCGGAGATCGTATCGGTGGTTGCCTCGACCCATAATCCGCGCATTTTTTGGAACCGCGATCAGGCGGCGCCTGAGGATATGAACGAGCTCTACGCCACCTTCGCGGACGTTCGCGGCATGTTGGCTGACTCGAAGCCCGACTGTCTCGTGACGATCGCCAACGATCATTTCGACAGCTTCTTTTTCGATAATCTGCCGACGTTTGCGGTCGGCGTCGGCGCGATCGCGCACGGGCCGTATTGGTACGAAGCCGAGATTATGTCGTTGCCGTCATACCGTACCTCCATCCATCAGGAACTCGCGACGTTTCTGCTGCGCGACGGCATTGACGCGGGGATGCCGTTCTCGCAGACCCGCGACGTCCACATCGACCACGCGTTCACCGTGCCGCTCTCGTTCATGCGGCCGGCAGCGGACCTGCCGATCGTCCCGATCGTGACCAACGCGTTCGGCTATCCGATCGCGAACAATCGGCGCTGGTACGCGCTGGGCGAATACCTCAAGCGCGCCATCGCGGCGTGGCCGGGAAACGAACGGGTCGCGATCGTTGCTTCGTTCAATCTCACCGTCGAAGTCGGCGGACCGAAGATGGGCAAGCTCGACGCCGACTTCGCGCGGTGGCTGCTCGAATTGATGCGTAACGGCGCGCGAACGGAAATCCTCGAGAAATGTACCGTCCCACGGCTGATCGAGGCCGGCAATTCCACGGTCGAGTTCTTGAACTATGTTGCGGCACTGGGCGTCGTCGAGGATCGCCGTCCGACGTTCATCAAGCACAAGCCCGTCAAGGGCGTCGGTACCGCTCCGATCGCGTTCTGGAGTATGTAGCACATGATGGATCGCAAAGGGTTTATATCCGGCGGCGTTGTCGGCGCCGCAACGCTGGCGCTGCGCGCACCGGCGCTCGCCACGGATCCGTTTCGCATGATTGTGACCGAAACCGAAGTGCCGCTGGTGCCGAATTCGGTCGCGTGGTTTGCGCAGTCGCTGGGATACTTCAAACGCGCCGGCGTCGACGTCGAACTGGTGAAAGTACAGCAGACGCCGTCGGCGGTCGCCGCGCTGCGGTCGGGCCAAGGCGATATGGCCAACGTGAGTACCGACGTCGCGCTCCAGCTGCTCGGACGCGAGCAGATGGAGATTCGCGGCGTCGTCTCACCGGACAAGTCGCTTCCGTTCGTCATCGTTGCGAAAAAGGGCATCGCGTCGCCGAAGGGGCTGGAAGGCAAGACGTTCGGCGTTGCGCGGATCGGCAGCGTCGATTACGAAACGAGCCGAATCGTTTTGACGAAACTCGGTGCCGATGTCGACAAGCTGCAGTATCTCGCCGTCGGTCAACCGCCGGTCCGGCTACAGTCGCTGCTGGCCGGACAAATCGATGCAACGGCGGTCTCCGTCGGCATTCTCGACACGGTCGCCGACAAGAGCAGCATCGCCGTCCTCGTCGACCACGACGACTTTTTCAAGAGCGCGCCGTTCATCACGAAGATCAACGTCGTCACCGATACGGTCGGGAAGACGCGTTCCCGGGAAGTCGCGGCCGTCGTGCAGGCGCTGATCGTCGCCTCCCGCGATTTTGCGAAGACGCCGGTGCTCTGGGTCAATGCGATGGCTGCCGCGCGTCCCGACGTAAAACGCAGCAGCATCGAAGCGCTTGCGGCAGCCTATCGGAATACGTGGAGCGTCAACGGCGGGCTCAACCTCGATGCGTTGAAGTTCACGACGGCCGCGCTCTATCGCGGCCCCGACTTCAAGGATCTGAAATTGGTCCAGCCGTCGGCATGGATCGACACGAGCTATGTGGACCGCGTTTTGAAGACGGCGGGGATCGACCGCACCGCCGACGATCCCAGGCGGTGACCGCCGTTCCGGCGTCGATCCGCGTCGCGAACGTGACGAAGTCGTTTCGGCGTGCGAAGGCGAGCGAAGGCGTCGTCGCACTCGAAGACGTCTCGCTCGACATCGCGTCGAACACGTTCGTCTCGCTCGTCGGTCCGTCCGGATGCGGCAAGACGACGCTCCTGCGGATGCTCAACGGCCTGATCGTACCGGATTCCGGTGACATCCGGGTCGGCGGCGAGTTGCCGCGACCCGGCCCGCAAACCGGCTTTGTCTTCCAATCGTTTCGCCTGTTGCCGTGGCGCACGATCCGGGAAAACGTCGCGTTTCCGGTCGAGTTGAGCGGCATGAACGCGCGCGATCGCGCGACGCGCGCGGACCACTATTTGGAGATGGTCGGTCTACAGCGCTTCGCGAACGCGTTCCCGAGTGAGCTCTCCGGTGGGATGAAACAGCGTGCGGCGTTGGCGCGCGCGCTCATCGGCGAGCCGAACTACTTGCTCATGGACGAGCCGTTCGCCGCGCTCGACGCGCAGACGCGCGAGTTCATGCAGATTGAACTGACCAAGATTTGGTCGCTGCACAAGAGCATCGTCGTCTTCGTCACGCATAGCGTCGATGAAGCCGTGCTGCTCTCCGACAAGATCGTTGTCTTGCGACCGCGACCTGGCCGCGTCGCAGAAATCATCGACGTCGGTCTTCCGCACCCGCGCTGGACGTACGACGTTCGCGTGACGCCGCGATTCGTCGAGCTGCGCCATTATATCTGGGAACGAGTCCGCGATATGGTGGCCTCCGATCCCCAATCGGAGTTTTTTGCCCGTTCCGGGGCCGGCGAAGCCGCGACCTAAAGATATCGAGCCATGCACGTCGAAGCGCGGCGCGTAGTGTCGATCGTACTTGACGATATGGGCGCCCGTATTGACGCGTTCGACTGGGAACGGACGTCGATCGGCGCGCGCGCGACCTGGCCGACCACACTGCGCGTCATGGCGGACGTCATCCTCAATTCGCGCTTCCCGATGATGCTGTTCTGGGGTGAAGATCTCGTGCAGCTCTATAACGACGCCTACATCCCCATCGTCGGCGCACGTCATCCGGCCGCGCTCGGGCAGACGGCGCGCGAATGCTGGCCGGAAGTGTGGGACACGGTCGGACCGCTGCTGCACGGAACGCTTGAGACGAACGAGCCGGTCTGGGCCGAGAACATGCCGTTTGTTCTCACCCGCAACGGTTACGAAGAAGCGGTTCACTTCACGTTTTGTTACAGCCGTATCGGCGAAGCGGGTGAAGCCGGTGGTGTCCTTTGCACGAACGTCGAGACGACGATCGCCGTCGCACGCGAAAGCGAATTCCGAGCGATGGCGGACAGCATCGCGAACATCATGTACACGCACGCACCCGACGGTTCGGTCGAGTGGGCCAACCGCCGCTGGTACGAGTACACGCGGCTGCCCGCCGACATTGCGACGACGATCGAAGGCTGGGCGGCGGTCGTGCCTCCCGACGAGCTCTCGCTCACGCTCAAAATTCTCGCTCAGGCGTTCGGTGTCGGCGAAGCCTACGAGGTGGAGATACGTATCAAGCCGTACGGCACGACCGACGCCTCGTATCGCTGGCACCTGCTGCGTGCCGTTCCGATGCGATCGAACGATGGGACGATCGTGCGCTGGGCGGGTAGCGCGACCGACGTGCACGACCGGCGCATCGCGGAAATCGCGCTGCGCGAGCGGCTCGAACGCGAATTCAATCGCGAGCATCAAGCGTCGCTCGCGTTTCAAAACGCGGCGCTTCCGCAGCTGTTACCCGAGCTGCCGGGCCTGGCGTTCGACGCGATCTATGAAGCCGCCGGTGAAAACGCGCTCGTCGGCGGCGATTGGTACGATGCGTTTCGCCTCTCCGACGGCCGCGTCGTTCTTTCGGTCGGCGACGTGATCGGGAGCGGACTCGCCGCCGCCGTGACGATGGTCGCGACGCGTCAAGCGATTCGCGGTGCGGCGCAAGTCTTTCCGGAGCCGGCAGCCGTGCTCGACGCGGCCGACCGCGCGCTGCGCTCCGAGCAACCGGATCGCATCGTGACGACGTTCCTCGGTATCCTCGATCCGCTCACCTATACGCTGACCTACGCCTCGGCCGGTCATCCGCCGCCGCTGCTTCGGCTCACCGACGGCGCCGTCGTCGAACTTGCTGCGACGGATTTGCCGTTAGGACTGCGCAACGATGCCGCGGCGGCCTCGAACGTCACGATCGTATTGCCGCCGTGCTCGCTGCTCGTCCTCTACACGGATGGACTAACGGAAGCGACGCGTGACGTGCTCGAGGGCGAGCGCCGTCTGCGCGAGGCGCTTGCGCGCAACGACGTCTTCAACGCCGCGAGGCCGGCCGACGCGATCTTTCGCGCCGTCCTCGACGAAGCGACCGACGACGTCGCCATTCTGACGGTCCGGCTCGTGCCGGATTTCGAACGGATCTCGCGGTGGTCGCTCGATTCCGAAGACGCCGTCACGGCAACCAGCATCCGGCATGAAATCGGCGCTATTCTGCGTGCCTCGGGCGCGAGCGAAAGCGAGGCTGGCGACGCCGAAGTCGTGTTCGGCGAGTTGCTCGGCAACGTCGTTCGTCACACCGCGGGCCACGGGGTCGAGGTCGCGCTCGATTTGAGCGATGGGCCGCCCGTGCTGCACGTCCTCGATCACGGACCGGGGTTCACGTATTACGCGCGGCTGCCGAAAGACAGTATGGCAGAATCGGGCCGCGGGCTCTACATTGCGACGATGCTCTCGCGCGATGTCAGCGTAGTGCCGCGTTTCGGCGGCGGCAGCCACGCACGCGTGGTACTCGCCGTGCGCCGCAAGGGCTCGATTTAGCGGCGCAACCGCACCGGGGGAACGGTCAGTAAACGACGATGTCGCCGCCGAGCTGGAGGTTTGAGGTCGGATCTCGATCGTCGCCGGCGTGTTCGGGGTCGCCGCCGGAAGCGATTGCGCCGCGACGAACGGGGGCCGCGACTTGCGCTAAGACGCCCAAGGCGATTCGATAACGTGGAACCGCCTTAACCGAACCAGCTCGGGAGATCGCTGTACCTTTCTTCCTTCCACGGATTCGCGTCGTTGTTGTAACCGCGTTGTTCCCAGAAGCCCTTTTCATCGTGGTCGGTTACGTCGATGCGGTGCAGCCACTTCGCGCTCTTCCAAAAGTATTTTTTCGGCACGAACATGCGCACCGGTCCGCCGTGAATCGGCTCAATCGGCTGCCCATCGAATTCCCACGCGATCAGCACATCGTCGTCCAACATGACCGGGAGCGGAAGATTGGTCGTGTAGTCGTTGTCGGCGTACTGGATCGCGTGCGTCGCCGATGCTTGCGGTTGCGCCCGTTCGAGGAGCGTACGAAACAGTGTACCGCGCCAGTACGTGTCTTTCTTCGACCAGCGCGTCACACAGTGGATATCACCGCGAAACTCGGTCGACGGTAGCGCGCGCAATTCGTCGAACGTGATCGTGTATGGGTTGTCGACGAGCCCGGTGAACGCAAGTGCGTACGCCGCTTTGTCGATGCGCGGAACGTCACCGACGTGAAGCACCGGAAACCCATCGGTGATGTGCTGACCCGGCGGGATCGACGGGTCCTTCGTCTTGAAGAACGGCATGAAGCGAGGTATTCACCGGTGGCTATTCCGTTTCCCAAGCGGCGCGTGACGCGTGCCGTCGCGACCGCCGAGTTGGCCGTCTTGGAGAAGACGTATCCGCACGCGGTGACGGCGCTCGAGTTCGGCACGCCGTTCGAACTGCTGATCGCGGTGATTCTCTCTGCGCAGTGCACCGACGCGCGCGTGAACCTGACGACGCCGTTTCTCTTCGCGCGCTATCCGGACGCGGCCGCGCTCGCCGCGGCCAACCAAGAAGATGTCGAGCGCATCATCAAATCGTGCGGCTTTTTTCGCATGAAGGCGAAGAATATCATCGCCGCCGCGCGCGGCGTGGTGGCGGAGCACGGCGGCAACGTTCCGCGCGATCGGGAGTCGCTCGAAGCGTTGCCCGGTGTCGGCCGCAAGACGGCCAATGTCGTGATGTCGGTCGCGTTCGAACAAGCGGCGTTCGCGGTCGACACCCACGTCTTCCGCGTGTCACGCCGGTTGGGCCTTACCCTGGCGACGACGCCGCGCGGCGTCGAAGACGACGTGACCCGGCTGGTTCCGCGCGAAAAATGGCGGCACGCGCATCACTGGCTCATTTTGCACGGGCGTACGATCTGCAAAGCCCCAACGCCGTTGTGTGCCGAGTGTCCGGTGACGATGTGTCCGACGCGCCCGGTCGTCGTCCGCGCGATGGCGGCGAAACTCAGAATTGCAGCGGCCCGGCCGCGTCCCACTGCGCCGGCCGCGGTAGCTCCGCGTCGGCGGCGATCGTCTTCAGCAGTCCCGAGCCGGTGAGCGCGACGCCGTATCCGGGTTCCGTCGAGAGCTTGGAGAGGTTGATCAGCGCCGGCGCCGCGGCGGCCGTGTCGAATTGATACTCGCCGTCGAGGCCGGCACCCGTGACGCGGACCAGTTGGCGCTCGCGGTCGAGATCGAGACTGATGCGTTGGTCGCGAAAGCGCAGCCGCAAACGCAGCGGCTTCTCGAGCCGGACGAACGTGACGCCGCTTTTGCCGAGAATCGAGTTCAGACGCCGCGTCGCCGTCGCCAGCACGTCGCCGAGCGCGGCAAAGCTCGCTTCGGCATCGTCGCCGGCCGGTGTCGCTGCCGGGGTCTCGGCCGCAGCCGAATCGATCGCCGCGCCGAGGTCGCGGCGGGCGCGAATGCGCATGGCGAGCGCGACGATGGGGTTCTGCGGCTCTTCCTGGTTCATACCGGTGCATGGAACTGACGGGCCGGAGTGACCTTCACGTCGACGTGCCGCCGCCCCGCGTGTGGTCGCTGCTGGCCGACGTGAACGGTTGGCGCGCGTGGATGCCGAGCGTGCAGTGGGCCGTGCTGGAAGGGCGACTCGAGCGCGGCGCCTACGTGACCATCAAACCACAACGAAGGCGGCAAACGGCGTACCGTGTCGACGCGGCCGACGCGCCGATCGTGCTCGCACTCGAGCTGACGTTCGGCCCCGTGGCGGCGCTCAGACGCTCGTGGACGCTCGCACGCGATGGCGACGGCACACGTGTTACATATCTCGTCGAGACAGCGGGCCCGTTGCGACGCTGGCTTGTCGCCGGCCGCGCCGAACGGCTGCACGCGGCGGCGCCGGCGATGCTCGAGGCGCTCGCCGCTGCGCTCGTCACGTAGTTAGTTCGAGGCGCGAACTTTGCCGACCATCGAGCGTGCGATCACGATCCGCTGGATCTGCTGCGTGCCTTCATAGATTTGGGTGATCTTGGCGTCGCGCATCATGCGTTCGACCGGATATTCCGTGGAGTAACCGAAACCGCCGAGGAGTTGGACGGCGTCGGTCGTGACGCTCATTGCAACATCGCCGCAACGCAACTTCGCCATCGCCGCCCACGCCGTGATGTCGTCGGCGCCTTCGTCGCACTTGCGCGCCGCTTCGTAGAGCAACAAGCGTGCGGCCTCGACGTCGGTCTTCATGTCGGCGAGCATAAACTGTAAGCCTTGCTGCTGCGAGAGCGGCTTGCCGAAGGCGATGCGTTCCTTGAGATAATTCGTCGCGTATTCAAGCGCGCCGGTCGCAATGCCGAGCGCCTGCGCTGCGATCCCGGGCCGCGACTTGTCGAGCACTTGCATCGCGATCTTGAATCCGTCGCCTTCGGGCCCGACCAAGCTCGCGACCGGCACGCGGCATTGCTCGAAAACCAACTCGACTGTCGGAGATCCGCGGATGCCCATTTTCTTCTCGAGTTTGCCGACCGAAAAGCCGGGCGTGCCTTTCTCGACCATGAACGCGCTGATGCCGTTCGGCCCCTTCTCCGGATCCGTTATGGCAAACACGGCGATGACGTCGGCGATGCTGCCCTGCGTTATCCAGATTTTCGTGCCGTCCAGAACGTAGGCGTCGCCGTCTTTCACCGCACGCATACGCATCGAGCCCGCGGCGTCGGAACCGGAACCAGCCTCCGTCAACGCATACGCGCCCGTCCACTCGCCGCTTGCGAGCTTCGGGAGGATCCGTTTTTTCTGTTCGTCGCTTCCGGCAATGAGCAGCGGAAGCGCGCCGAGCTCTTGCACGGCGATGATCAGCGCGCTCGACGCGCACGCCTTGGCGACTTCTTCGACCACCTTGACGTAGGTTTGAAACGTGCCGCCCAGGCCGCCGTACTCAACGGGAATCGGGATACCGAGCAAATCGTTTTGCGCAAAGAGTTTCTGCACATCCCACGGGAATTCGCCGGTCGCGTCGATCTCGGCCGCGCGCGGTTCGACCTTCTCGCGAACGAGGTCGCGCACGGTCTCGATGATCATCGCTTCGTCGTCGTTATCGGGCGAGGTGGGTGATGCGGTAGCAATCGCCATGTGTGCTATTTCGAGGTTGGCGACGAGCGCACCCGGAAACGCTACGGGATGACCGCGACCGTACCGTTCGACCGCTGGATTCCGACGCAACGCGAAATCGATGCAGCGAATCTGACCGCATTCGCGCGGTCCCTCGGTGTCGACGGCTACGACGGTCTCGTCGCGGCTGCCGCAGCCGATCTTCCCGGTTTCTACGAGCGGCTCATCGGCGCACTCGACGTTCGTTGGGATGCGCCGTTCACGAGCGTGCTCGAAACGTCGCGCGGCGTTCCGTTTGCACGGTGGTTTTCCGGCGCCGGCTTCAACGCGCCGGCGAACTGTCTCGACCGGCACGTCGACGCGGGGCGCGGCGGCGGTGAAGCACTCGTTTGGGAAGGCGAAGACGGTGCCGTTCGCCGCTTCACGTTTGCCGAATTGCGCGACGCCGTCGCGCGACTCGGCGCCGCTCTGCGCGAACGCGGCGTCGACAAAGGCGATCGGGTCGGCATCTTCATGCCGCTCGTTCCGGAAACCGTGATCGGACTGCTCGCGATCGGCTATATCGGTGCCGTCGCCGTGCCGGCGTTTTCCGGATACGGCCCCGATGCGCTCGCCGCGCGACTTGCCGATGCGAATGCGAAAGCGTTGCTCACCGTCGACGGCGTGTTGCGGCGGAACAAACCGGTTGACATGAAGCGCATCGCGGACGACGCGCTGCGTAACGCGCCGAGCGTCACGAGCGTGTTCGTCTTCGATCGTACCGGTCTGGCCGTGCCGATGCAAGCGGGTCGCGACCTCCGTTGGCGCGATGCCGTTGCGAACGTCGCGCCGCTTGCAACGTACGAACGCACGAGCGCAAACGATCGCGTTCTATTGCTCTACACGTCGGGTTCAACCGGCAAGCCGAAGGGCGTCAACCACGTCCACGGTGGTTTTCCGCTCAAGAACATGATCGACCAGTTCTTATGCATGGACGTCAAACGCGGCGACCGGATGCTGTGGTACACCGACATGGGTTGGATGATGGGTCCGTTTCTCGTGTACGGTACGCTCGGTCTCGGTGCGACGGTGGTGCTGTACGAAGGCACGCCCGATTTCCCGGGGCCCGATCGGCTGTGGAACGTCTGCAGCACGCACCGCGTCACGCATCTCGGGATCGCCCCGACGGCGATCCGCGCCCTCATGGCGTACGGCGACGAGCCGCCGCAGCAGCACGATCTCTCGGCGTTACGCATCCTGGCGAGTTCCGGCGAAGCGTGGAACACCGAACCGTGGAAGTGGTTTCTCACGCACGTCGGCGGCGGCCGCGCGCCGATCGTGAACTATTCGGGCGGTACGGAGATCGGCGGCGGGATATTGAGCGCGTTTCCGACGATGCCGATGGTGCCGAACTGTTTCCACGGTCCGATTCCCGGCATGCTCGCCGACGTGTATGATGCGAGCGGTACGCCGATTCGCGGTGAAGTCGGTGAACTGGTGCTGCGCGCGCCGTGGGTCGGGATGACGCAGTCGTTCTGGGGCGGCGACGTCGCAACGGACGACGACGCGCGCTATCTCGCAACGTACTGGGACCGCTTTCCCGCGACGTGGGTGCACGGCGACTGGTGCATCATCGAGAACGACGGTGAGCGCGACTTTTGGTTCATTCGCGGACGCAGCGACGACACGATCAACGTGGCCGGCAAACGCGTCGGACCGGCGGAGTTCGAAAGCGCGGTGGTCGCGCACGAACGCGTTCGCGAAGCCGCGGCGATCGCGGTCCCCGACGACATCAAAGGTGATGTCGTGGTCGTGCTCGCCGTCGCGCACGCGCGTTCCGACGAGGGCGACGCGCTGCGCGCCGAATTGATCGCCCTGCTGGACCGCGTGATGGGCAAATCGCTACGTCCCAAGGCGATTTATTTCGTCGACGACTTGCCGAAGACGCGCAACCTCAAAGTGATGCGGCGGGTCGCGCGCGCCCGCTACCTCGACCTCGACCCGGGCGACCTGACCGCCCTCGACAACGTTGCCGCCCTGATCGCGATCGACAAGCGGCGCTAGAATCACCGCATATTTGCGGTAATCTATGATATGATATCGCCGCAGCTATGCGGCGATATATTTGGATGTCTGAGGATTGGCCGAACCTTCGTCTCGACGTCTCGACGCTGGCGCCTCTCTTTGTCGACGCAGCATACGTCGAGGGGCGTGTGGTCGGCGCATTAGAGGCGCTCGGAGCTCGCGATGTCGATCACCTCTCGCGCGAAGCGTTAATTGCAACCGCCGTTGACACCTCGGAGATCGAGGGCGAACATCTCCGGGCGGACAGCGTCCGTGCCTCTTTGGCGCGACGTCTCGCACGTGGCCATCCGGGAATCGACCCGAAAGCTGACGCAATCGTGGCGCTGACCGTCGACGCGGTCGAGAATGCGCGCGCCCCGCTGACGCGCGCTCGGCTCTGGAGATGGCATAGCGAGCTGCTCGTTGAGGTTCCGCAAGGGATCACCGTCGGCCGCTGGCGCCCGACCGAAGATGACCCGATGCGCGTCGTCTCAGGGCCGGTAAGCGCTCGCGTCGTGAATTTTGAAGCACCCCCGGCCGCGCGTCTCGCCGCGGAGATGCGCGATTTCCTCGCGTGGTTCAACCTGGTGGCGAAAACGACGACGGCGCCCACCGCGTTTTCGGCGCTGGCGCATCTCCGCTTCGTTACGATTCATCCGTTCAGTGACGGGAATGGTCGCATCGCACGGGCCATCGCTGATCTGGTCCTCGCGCGTGGTCGCCCCGAAGCCGCGCCGTTCGTATCGCTCTCGCGCCAGATCCTCAAGGAACGTCGCGCATATTACGACGCCCTCGAACGTGCGCAGCGCGGCGGCCTGGACGTGACCGATTGGGTAGCGTGGTTCACGGGCGCTTACATTCGTGCGGCCGAGCAGACCGTCGCGACGGTCGGCGATCTCGTCCGATCGAGTCGCTTTTGGCGCGATCATGCCGACGTCGCATTCAACGCCCGTCAGCGGATCGTCTTGGAACGCTACCTGGGCGGCGGATTTGAGGGCTGGATCACGTCATCGAAATATGCAAAGCTCGCGAAAACGTCGCCCGATACTGCACAGCGTGATATCGCCGACTTGATCGCGAAGAACATTCTCGTTGCGAACGACGGCAAAGCGCGCCACACGAGTTACCGTCTGACCGGTTAAGCAATTGCGGTTTCTTGGGCGCGGTCGCGGAATTGCTTCCAGTATAATTGCGCGTACGCGCCGTCGCGCGCCAAGAGTTGAGCGTGCGTTCCCGATTCGACGATGCGGCCGCGCTCGACGACGAAGATGACGTCGGCGTTGAGGATCGTCGAGAGGCGATGCGCGATCACGAGGCTCGTGCGCCCGGTCATCAGCGGGATGAGCGCGGCTTGGATCAGCGACTCGTTGTTCGAGTCGAGCGCGCTCGTCGCCTCGTCGAGAATCAAGATGCGCGGATTCTTCAGGAGCACGCGCGCGATCGCGAGCCGCTGGCGCTCGCCTCCCGAGAGCTTGTGGCCGCGCTCGCCGACGATCGTGTCATAGCCCTGCGGTAAGCTCGCGATGAAGTCGTGAATGTTCGCCGCCCTCGCGGCGGCGAACATTTGCTCGTCGGTCGCTTCGGCGCGCGCGTAGCGCAGATTCGCCGCGATCGTATCGTGAAAAAGATAGGTCTCTTGCGTGACGATGCCGATATTTTCACGCAACGAAGCGAGGGTCACGTCGCGTACGTCGATGCCGTCGACGCGAATGGTGCCTTCCTGTGGATCGTAGAAGCGCGGCACGAGTTGGGTGATCGTTGTTTTGCCCGCGCCGGACGGCCCGACGAACGCGGCCATCTGTCCGGGTGCGACGTGGAACGAGACACCGTCGAGTGCAGTACGGTCGCTGCTGTACGCGAAGTGCACGCCTTCGAATGCGACCTCGCCGCTCACGGCCTGGAGGACGGTCGCGTCGGGTTTCTCGTCGCCTTCGGGCTTCATATCGAGATATTCGAAAATGCGTTCGAACACGGCGAGCGCGCTGATGATCTGCACTTGCACGCCGGCCAAGTTCGATGCGGGCGTATACAGGCGGCCGAGGTAGCCGACGAACGCGACGATCGTTCCGATCGTCAGGCCGCCGCTGATCGCGAGCCAACCGCCGGCGAGCCACACGAGCGCGGGCCCGACGATGATCATTGCCGAGACGGCCGCGATGAACCAGCGGCCGACCATCGCAAGCCGAATCTCGAGTTTCATCAAATCGGTACCGACCCGCATGAAGCGGGTGCGCTCGAACGCTTCACGCACGAACGATTTGATCAGCGTGATCCCGGAGATCGAGAGCGTCTCCTGCGTAATCGATTCGATCTCGTCGCGCTTGACGCGCGTTTGCTTGCGGATTTCGTACATGCGTTTGCCGACCGGGTTGAGGGGCAAAATCATGAGCGGGATGACGGCGAGAGCGACGAGCGAGAGACGCCAGTCAAGAATGAAGATCGTGACGACCGTCGTCACGATCGTCGCGACGTTCGTCACGATCGACACGAGCGTGCCGGTGACGACGTTATCGACGTTGTCGACGTCGGACGAGACGCGGTTCATGATCTCGCCCGTCTTCGTTCCGGTGAAGAACGAAAGCGGCATGCTGTGGAGATGACCGACGAGGCTCGTGCGAATATCGCGCATGATGCCTTCGCCGACCAGCGAGTTCAGGTAGCCTTGATAGACCCCGATCACGCCCGAAGCGACGGCCGCCACGACCATGCCGACGACGTTGAACATCACGCCGCGTTCCGAGTGGTGCGGGATCGCGTCGTCGATGATCCATTTCGTAAAGAGTGGGGGAAACAAGCCGAGGATGGCACCGGCGAGGATGCACACCAGTACCAGCGCCTCTTGCTTCCAATAGGGCTTGAAAAATGCGCCGACGCGACCCCAATCCGCCTTCCGAGTGATTTTCGGCTTCTCGGGATTGTACATCGACGACCACATCATATGAGACGGACCGCCACCTAGCATTGCAACCTACAACCCGCCTGCGTGCGACAAATCTTCACTCATCGTTAGCCTTGTTCGGCGAAACTGGTCCCATGCACATCCGGAGGTGCTCAGAGTTGACGCAAACGCTTTCTGCGGGTCCGCTTAGCCGCGAAGAACTCGCTACGTTGGACGCCTATTGGCGGGCATCGAACTACCTGGCGGTCGGACAAATCTACTTGCTGGACAATCCGCTACTGCGGGAACCGCTGGGGATCGAGCACATCAAGCCGCGCTTGCTCGGCCATTGGGGCACGTCGCCCGGGCTCAATTTGATGTACACGCACATGAATCGCGCGATCGTGCAACGCGATCTCAACGCGATTTTCATCGCGGGACCCGGTCACGGCGGTCCGTCCGTCGTCGCGCACACCTATCTCGAGGGCACCTACTCGGAGCTTTATCCGCACATTACCCCCGACGCGGTCGGCATGCGGCGCCTCTTCAAGCAATTCTCGTTTCCGGGCGGCGTGCCGAGCCACGCTGCACCGGAAACACCGGGCTCGATTCACGAGGGCGGCGAGTTGGGGTACGCGATCGTCCACGCGTTCGGCGCGGTGTTCGACAATCCGGATTTGATCGCGCTCTGCGCCGTCGGCGACGGGGAAGCGGAGACGGGCCCGCTTGCCGCGAGCTGGCACTCGAACAAGTTTCTCAATCCCAAGCGCGACGGAGCCGTGTTGCCCATCCTGCATCTCAACGGTTGGAAGATTGCGAATCCGACGGTCCTTGCGCGCATACCGCGCGAAGAGCTCGACGCGCTGATGTACGGCTGCGGATGGGATGCGATTCACGTTAAAGGCGACGACCCGGATACCGTCCACCAGCTCTATGCAGCGGCACTCGACTCGGCGCTCGACCGCATCGCGGCGATTCAAGGTAACGCGCGTAACGACGGCCTCGAGACACGTCAGCCCTGGCCGATGATCGTGCTGGAGACGCCGAAAGGCTGGACCGGACCGAAAGTCGTCGACGGCCTGCCGGTCGAGGGAACGTTTCGCGCGCATCAAGTGCCGCTCGAGGATTTCGAGAATGCCGAGCATCTCGTGCAACTCGAAGCATGGATGCGCTCCTATAACATCGACGAGCTCTTCGATGAGGACGGGCGTTTGCGGCCGGACCTGCGAGCGTTCGCGCCGCGCGGCGACCGGCGTATGGGCGCGAACCCGCACGCCAACGGCGGTCTGCTGCTCAAAGAGCTAGTGATGCCCCCGTTCGAACGGTACGCGGTTGCCGTCGATGCCCCGGGCCGAACCGACGCCGAAGCGACGAAGGTGCTCGGTGCGTTTTTGCGCGACATCATCCGCGCGAACGACACGACCTTCCGTCTCGTCGGCCCGGACGAAACGGCTTCGAACCGTTTGCAAGACGTCTTTGAGGTGACGGACCGCGTGTGGATGGCCGAACCCTCGCCGCTCGACGTTCACGAAACGCCCGACGGGCGCGTGATGGAAGTGCTCAGCGAGCACATGTGCCAAGGTTGGCTCGAAGGCTATCTGCTCACCGGACGTCACGGGCTGTTCTCGTGTTACGAGGCGTTCGTGCACATCGTCGATTCGATGTTCAACCAGCATGCGAAATGGCTCGAGTCGATTCGCGGCATCGTTTGGCGTCGCCCGATCGCCTCGTTGAATTACTTGCTGACCTCGCATGTTTGGCGTCAAGACCACAACGGGTTCAGCCATCAGGATCCGGGCTTCATCGACGTCGTGATGAACAAGAAGGCGAAGGTCGTACGGATCTATTTTCCCCCCGACGCAAATACGTTGCTCTCGACGGCCGACCATTGCTTGCGCTCACGGAATTATGTCAACGTCATCGTCGCCGGTAAACAGCCCGAGCCGCAATGGCTCGACATGGACGCGGCCATCCGTCACTGCACGAACGGCGCCGGCATCTGGACGTGGGCCAGCAACGACGACGGCGTCGTGCCGGACGTCGTGATGGCGTGCTGCGGTGATGTACCGACGCTCGAGACGCTTGCCGCCGTCGATCTGCTGCGCAGCAGCATCCCGGATGTGAAAATACGCGTCGTGAACGTCGTCGATCTGATGTCGCTGCAGCCGCCCTCGCAGCACCCGCACGGGATGTCGGACGACGATTACACCGGGATGTTCACCGATTCGCAGCCGATCGTCTTTGCGTTCCACGGATATCCATGGGTGATCCATCGCCTGACGTACCGCCGTCCGAACCACGATAATTTGCACGTGCGGGGATACAACGAAGAAGGCACGACGACGACGCCGTTCGACATGACGGTGCGCAACGGGCTGAGCCGATTTCATCTCGCCCAGCTGGTGCTCGAACGTGTGCCGCGACTCGAGAATCGTACCGGCCACCTGCGCGCGCAGATCAAAGACCGGTTGGTCGATCACGAACGCTACATCCGGGAACGCGGCGAAGATCTGCCGGAAATCCGCGATTGGCGATGGTCCGGCGCGAGCGAGGGATGAGCCGGCGCGTGCTGTGCGTGAACTTGGGTTCGCGCACGGCGAAACTGAGCGTGCTGCGGGTCGAGGACGACGCGGGCTTGGGCGTTCCGGTTGCGCCCGAAATGGAGAGCACTACCGGCATCGACGCCCTTGACGACGCGGATGCGTTCGCGCAGGTCGACCTCGCCGCGATTGACGTCGTCGCCTACCGCGTCGTGCGTATCGCACGGCTTCCGGCGAATGACGCGGTCCCGTTCGACGATGCCGTGCGGGCCGCGATCGCCGAGTCGGCCGAACTTGCTCCGTTGCATACGAGCTCGGTTCTCGCGATCTCGGACACGTTGCGCCGGCGTGCGCCGCGTGCCGCGCACGTCGCAACGTTCGACTCGGCGTTTCATCGAACGATACCGGATCGCGCGGCGGTCTACGCTTTGCCGTATGCGGATGCGCTTGCAGGCTGGCGGAAAGCGGGTTTTCATGGTCTGAACTACGCGTATGTCGCCGCGCGCAACACCGTTCTGCTGGGCGCGAAATCCCAGAAGTTGGTCGGCCTGCATCTTGGTGGCGGCTGCTCCGCGTGCGCGATCGAGGGCGGCCGCAGCGTCGAGACGACGATGGGATTCACGCCGAGCGACGGGCTTGTGATGGCCACGCGTTCGGGGAACGTCGACGTCGGCTTGCTGCTCGCGTATATGCGCAAGAAGCGTCTCTCGATCGACGAAATGGAGACGATCGTGTCCGAGCGGTCGGGCCTGTTTGGGCTCGGCGGCTCGTCCGACATGCGCGACATCCAAGCCGCGCGTGCCGCCGGCGATGCGCGCGCCGCGCTCGCGTACGACGTCTTCGTGCACCGCGCGCAAGCAGCGATCGGCGCGATGAGTGCGGCGCTCTCCGGCCTCGACGCGATCGCGTTCACGGGCGGCGTCGGTGAGCACGACGCACGCGTGCGCGCCGACATCTGCGCGCCGTTCGCCTATCTCGGCATCGTCGTCGATCCGGCAGCGAACGTTGCAGCGGACGCCGATGCAATCGTATCGTCCGCAGCGTCACGCGTTCCGGTGTTGCGGCTCGCAGCGCGCGAAGATTGGTCGATGGCGCTTACCGCGTTACGCGCGACGCGCGCGGGTATCAGCGTAGCGTCATGAACAAGTTCGTCTTCACCGCAGCCGGTTTGGCGGCGCTCGGCGCCCTTGCCGCCATCCCCGCGCTCGCGCAAACCGCTTCACCCCTACCCGGCGTCGCTACGACGCCGCTTCCCTCGGCGTCCGTTCCACTAAGTACGGCGCCCCCGGCACCGGGTGCCGCGACGAATCCCCCGGCGCCGATTGCGCCGGCGCCGCTCGGGACGCCGCTACCCTAGGGGGGATTCACGTTCCGTGAATCTGTCGCGTTTCGGCTTTGCCGAAGCCACCGTGTCGTCGTTCGTCGGGCAAGCCCGACGAACTCCTAGAGCGTTCCGCCCGGCTTACTCACCGCGACGAACGATTTGGTTGCCGCGTTCCAACGATCGATGACGACGGAGTCGATGCCGATGCCGCGCTGCGTTCCGCTGCGAAAATCGTAGACGCCGTTGATGCCGCTCCAACCGCTGAGATGTTGAAGGTAGTCGTTGATCTGAGCAGCGCCTGCCTCGAGCCCCGTATGCCGTAGCGCGTCAAGCACGAGCATCGCCGGATACCAGGCGAGCGTGTGCGCGATGTTCGGCCGAACGTCGATCGCTTTGAACGCATCGAAGTACGTCTGCTGCGCGCGCTGGATTGCCGGCGGTGCGGCAGGGTCGAATACGAGCGACCGGCGTCCGGGAAAGTACAGATCTTTCGGGAGAAACGACTCGTATTGCGCGAGTTGTGCGTAGATCATGTTGCCGTTGCCGGCGGCGACCGGAACATCCAAACCGGCATCATGAATGCCGCGCAGAAGCGTGCCGGTCGGGGTGCCCGCCGACCACGCGATTATCGCTTGCGGAGCGGTGGCTTTGATCCGTTCGGCCTGCGCCGTCACGCTCAGATCGGTCGGATTGAAATGTTCGCGGCCGACGGCGCGCACCGCCGTGTTCTCCGGCAGCGTGAGCGCTTCGTTGAAGTATTGTTCGAATTGCTGGCCGCTGGCGTCGGTCGACGTGATCAAACCGAGACGCGTCCAGCCATGTTCGCGGTAGTAGCGTATGAGCGCGATCGCGTCGTCGTGCGTCGAGACGCTCGCCGAATATGAGAATCCGCCCGCCGCCGGCGTGACGGAGGGTGAGAAGCAGTACTCGACCGGGCCGCTCTTCGCGACGACCGGTGCGACGGCGAGGCAGGTCGCGGTGAACGTCGGCCCGAGAATCACCGGCACGCCTTTGGCGACGAGCGCGTTCGCGAGTTGCACGCTCACCTGCGGGCTCGATTGATCGTCGGAGAAGACGAATTTGATCGGCCGGCTCTTGATGCCGCCCGCGCGATTCGTCAGCAACTCCACCTGCTCGAGAGACTGTTGCTCGGCCTTCCCGATGAACGCGGCCGCGCCGGTCAGCGCGAGGACCGCATTGATTTCGTACGGCGTTTGCTGCGCGAGGACGGCCCCAGGCGGCATCGAGGCGCACAGCAACACGAAAACCGACGTGGCGAAAAACCGAAGCGACCCGCGCATGAAGAATCCCTCCGCAAAGAAGCCGGCTTCGCGGATCAGACCTGCAACTACTTTTTGCCGTTGCGCAGGCTCGCCAGTTCGCGGAACAGCTTCTGTTCTTTGTCGCTGAGATTCGTCGGCAACTGACCGATGAGGCGGACGTACTCGTCACCGAATCCGCTCGCTTTGAGTTTGGGCATGCCTTTGCCGGCGAGCCGTAAGAGTTTGTTGCTCTGGGTGCCGGCCGGCACGGTCATCGTGACGTCGCCGTTCATCGTCGGAACGCGAACGTCGCCTCCCAACACGAGTTCGTACATGCTCACGGGCAGATCGATGTAGAGATCGTCGCCCTTGCGCTCCCATGTGTCGTCGTCCGGGAAATGCGCGATGAGGAAGAGATCGCCGCGCGGACCGTTGTGCGGTCCGGCCGCCCCTTGACCCGCAAGACGAATCCGTTGCCCCTCGCGCACGCCCTTGGGAATCGTGACGTCGAATCGCTTCGTCTGCATCACGCGACCGACGCCCCCGCACTGCGGGCAAACCCGGCCGCGCTCCGTGCCTGTGCCGCCGCAACGCGGACATAAATCGTCGACTTGCAAGGCAACGTTTTTCGTCCCGCCGGCAAACGCTTCGGGAAGCGTGAGATCGAGCGTGGTCTCGAGGTCTTCACCGCGTTGCGGGCTTCCGCCGGCGCCGAAATTCGTCGTGCCGCGCTGACCCGGCCGCTGTTGCATGCCCGAAAAGAACATGTCGAAGAAATCCGAAAAACCGCTCGCGTTTCCGAAAGTCGAGTTGAAACCACCGGCGTTCGGGCCCACGTTCGGACTGGTCGGCTGACGACGCTGTTGCGCGGCATCCGCTGCCGCCCGTTGCCAGTCGCTGCCGAGGACGTCGTACTTCTGACGCTTCTGAGCGTCGCCCAATACTTCGTAGGCCTCTTGGATGTCCTTGAACTTTTCCTCAGCGGCCTTTTGATTGTCGGGATTCGCGTCGGGGTGCCACTTGCGGGCGAGTTTGCGATACGCCGATTTGATGTCTTTCTCGGCGGCTGTTTTCGGCACGCCGAGAATCGCATAATAATCTTTATAGTTCAATTTAAAGGCGCTCCGGCCTAGCCTGCGCGCCCCCCACGCGGAGCGTGGGGCCCCCACTCCGCGAGCGCGCTCTCGATTTCGGCGAGGCGTGTTTCCCCGTGGGCGCGCTCTTCATCATGGTGCTGATTTGGCGACGATCACCTGACCGGCCCGTAGGACGTCGTCGCCCATCACGTAGGCGCGCGCGGCTTCCTCGAGCACGGTGTCGTCGGCGACGCCGGCGGGCGCCGGTTGCGTTCCGATCGCCTCCGCGATCTTCGGATCAAACGGCGCGCCCTTGAGCGAGACGCTCTTCACGCCTTCACTCTCGAGTACCGATTCGAAACCGCGCAGGGTCGCTTGCAAACCACCGCGCAGCCCGTCGCTCCCGGGATCGTAGGTCAACGCGCGCTCGAGATTGTCGAGCACCGGCAAGAACTTCTTGAGAACCGATTTCTTGCCGGCCAACGAGATGTCGGCGAGCTGACGCTCGACGCGCTTTTTATAGTTTTCGAAGTCCGCCATCGCATAGAGAAACTTGTTATAGTTCTCGTCCGCTTTGGCTTTGGCGGCGGCCAACTCGTCGGCCGACGCGCCGTTCGACGCGGACGCGTTCGCAGTTACGAACGGCTCGTCGAACGACGCGTTGAAGGCGTCCTCGTTCACTTGGCCTCTTTGAACTCAGCGTCGATGACGTCGTCGTTCGTTTCGGCGTGCGGTGCTTCGTCGTGCGTGCCCGTGCCGTTGCTGCTCGCGCCGTTTTGCGCGGCGCCGTCGGTTGCGCCTGTGGTCTTGTAGAGCGCTTCCGCCAGCTTGTACGATGCGGCTTGCAGCGTCTCGGTCGCGGCCTTGATCTCGGCCGACGTTCCGTTGTCGCTCTTGGCCTTGAGCTCGGTGAGCGCGGCTTCGACTTCGGTCTTGATCGCCGGGTCCGCTTTGTCGCCGACTTCCTTGAGCGATTTCTCGGTCGAGTAGATCAGCGAGGTCGCACCGTTGCGAATCTCGGCTTCCTCTTTTTTGGCCTTATCCGCGGCGGCCATCGCCTCGGCATCGCGCACCATGCGGTCGACTTCTTCTTTGGAAAGATTCGTCGACGCGGTGATCGTGATCTGCTGTTCCTTGCCCGTCCCCAAATCTTTGGCCGACACGTTCACGATGCCGTTGGCATCGATATTGAACGTAACTTCGACCTGCGGTACGCCGCGCGGTGCAGCCGGAATCCCTTCGAGACGAAACCGCCCGAGCGACTTGTTGTCGGCCGACATTTCACGTTCGCCCTGAAGGATGTTGATGTCGACCGACGTCTGACCGTCTTCGGCCGTCGTGAAGACTTGCGTCTTGCGCGTCGGAATCGTCGTGTTGCGCTCGATCAGTTTCGTCGACACACCGCCGAGCGTCTCGAGGCCCAGCGAGAGCGGCGTCACGTCGAGCAGGACGACGTCGCGTACTTCGCCGGCGAGCACGCCGGCTTGAATCGCGGCACCGATTGCAACGACTTCGTCGGGGTTGACCGACTGGTTGAGGTCCTTGCCCGTCAGCTTCTTGACGAGTTCCTGGATCACCGGCATGCGGGTCGAACCGCCGACCATGACCACTTCATCGATCTGCGCGACGTCGAGTTTCGCGTCCGCCAGCGCGTTCTTGAACGGAGCGACGCAACGCTCGGTCAGATCGGCAGTGATCTCTTCGAACTTCGCCCGTGTCATCGTGACGTCGAGATGTTTTGGACCGTTCTGATCGGCCGTGATGAACGGCAAGTTGATGTTCGTCTGCACGGTGCCGGAAAGTTCGATCTTGGCTTTTTCCGCAGCTTCGGTCAGCCGCTGCATCGCTTGGCGATCACCGCTAAGATCGATGCCCTGTTCTTTGCGGAACTCGCCGACCAGATACTCGACGATGCGCGCATCGTAGTCGTCGCCGCCGAGATGAGTGTCGCCGTTGGTCGACTTGACTTCGAAAACGCCGTCGCCGACTTCGAGTACGGACACGTCGAACGTACCGCCGCCGAGGTCGAACACGAGGATCGTCTCGTTGCCCTTTTTATCGAGGCCGTAGGCGAGCGCCGCCGCCGTCGGCTCGTTGATGATGCGCAGCACGTCGAGGCCGGCGATTTTGCCGGCGTCCTTCGTTGCTTGCCGCTGCGCATCGTTAAAGTAGGCCGGCACCGTGATAACGGCTTTGGTCACGCGCTCGCCGAGATACGATGACGCATCGTTCACCAGCTTCTGGAGAACCATCGCGCTGATCTCTTGGGGCGTGTAGTCCTTGCCGTCGATCTTGACGGTGAAATCCGTGCCCATGTGGCGCTTGATCGAGGAGATCGTGCGCTCCGGGTTGGTCACGGCCTGGCGCTTTGCCAGTTGCCCGACGAGCCGTTCGCCCGTCTTCGTGAAGGCCACCACCGACGGCGTCGTGCGGTTGCCTTCGGCGTTGGCGATGACGGAGGGGGTCTGCCCCTCCATCACGGCGACGACGGAGTTCGTCGTGCCGAGGTCGATCCCGACCACTTTAGCCATATGTTTGAGTCTCGCTTTCCGAGCCGCGTGGACCAGCCGTCAGAGATCGCTCCCGCTCGGGCCTTGCCGCTTACCATGGCTCAAGGAGTGTAATGTGCCGCAAACGTCGCGGCGTACCGCCTATGATACGCTGAACGACGGCCGTTGTTCCACCTGCTGTGACAATTAAATTGGCACAGAAGTTGCACCCTTCGACAAGCTCAGGGTGACAACGACGCCCAGGACAACAACGCCCGGGGCTCGGGGTGACGGGGTTGCCCTTCGACGGGCTCAGTGTGACGGGGCGTAATCTTCCTGAGCCTGTCCTGAGCCTGTCGAAGGACGAAGGACGAATTAATGCCTACTGTTGTTGTTGCTGAAGGTAGACGTCGGCGGGCTGTTCGCCGAGCGTGATTACAACGAGCTTCTTCGTCCCGGCGCTCCAGACTTGGAGCCGGACGCTGGTGCCCGGTTTGAGCCCTTTCACCACATTGATCACGTCGTCGGGCTGGCTCACTTCCTTATCGTTGATCTTCTGAATTACGTCACCCGGCGAGAGGTCGGCCTTGGAGGCCGGGCCGTTCGGGGGGATTTGCGCTACGACGACGCCGTTACCGGCCGAAGACGGATAGTTGATCTGGGCGCGGACGTTGCTGTCGAGTGGCTGAAGCCCGACGCCGAGATATCCGATGCCGGTGCCGGTGCCCGACGCATTGATCGTCTTGCCCTGGCTCTGCTCGAGGGTCGCGGCTGCTTCCCGGACGGTGTTCGACGGAATTGCAAAGCCGATGCCCTGCGCCCCGGCTTGGGCCGATGCGGTCGATTGATTGACGCCGATCAGGCGCCCGCGATCGTCGACGAGCGGACCACCCGAGTTGCCCGGGTTGATCGGCGCCGAGGTCTGCAGCATGCCGCGGAAAAGATGCGTTTGGCCGCTCTCGTCCTGGATCGGTTCGTCGCGGTTGAAACCGGAAACGACGCCGACGGAAACGGACTGTTTGAGCTCGAACGGTTCACCGACCGCGATCGCCCACTGCCCGGCGTTGAGCTTCGCGCTATCGCCGAACTCGACCGGCGGCGGCAGCTTACCGTAGCCGTCGACCTTCACGAGCGCCAAATCCGTCCCCGGATTTGAGGAGTACAGGTGGCCCGGAACGTGATCGCCGTTCGAAAACACGACCATGATCGACGAGACGCCTTTCGGCACCACGTGCGCGTTGGTGAGAATGAGCCCGTTTGAGCGATAGACGAAGCCCGAGCCCGACGCGCGCTCTTGGAATCGCTGCCGCGTGACCGGTCCCGCTCCGCCGCCGCCGAAAAATTGGGAGAGCGGATCGGCCGGAACGACGCGCGTCCCGTTGACGGTGACCAAAAGGGAAACAACGGACGGCTCAACGCGTTTCACGGCGTTGACGATGCGCTCCTGATCCGAGCCGCCCGAGGCAGGCAGCGGCGCGGCATTGACGACCGGCGGCGTGTTGCCGGGTCCGGCAACATTCGTGAAATGGCTGCTCGCATAGAGCATCATCGAAAAGCTGCCGAGGATGGCACCGATGAGGCCGACGACCGCCGTCCCGAAGAAACGCGTCTTCATGGGGTCCAGTACTCCTGTCTACTTCTTGAGGGGTCCCGAGTTCTTGCGGTTATAGTAACGAAAACGGCAGAAGGTGACGTTCCACGCGGGACAACTTTCGCTTGTCATCTCGACGTCATCCTCGGCCGCGGTTGGGTTGGCGGGGCAATCAGGTCGTCGACGCGCAACTTGCCCTCGATCACGGCGCGCACACGGTCCAGGTCGGTTTCGCGGAGTTCGAGCATCCGGAGGCGCAGGTACGAGGCGATCAGCCGGCGGGCGTGCGATGAGTAAAGCGTCGAGGCATCCGGAATAACGCGCTCGGCAACGTTTACCCTTGGAAGCGGGGTTGCGCGAGGTGCGGACGGCGCCCCATCGGCGACTTCGCAAAATACGATACTGAGGATCGCGCCGAGGGCGAGCGGGCGGAGTCTTCGGTTCATCCACTCGCTATCACGCCCACTTCCGTAAGATCAAGGACCCCTCACCACTTGAACGGTCAACCCTACGCCGACACGCTGGTCGTCCCGGCCGCACCGGACGGACCTTACCTTCGCGTTATTCCGCTCGGCGGTTGCGGCGAAATCGGCCGCAACATGACGCTGCTCGAAACGCGCGACGACATCATTGCCGTCGACTGCGGGTTGATGTTCCCCGATGAAGAGATGTTCGGCGTCGACATCGTCATCAACGATTTCAGCTATCTGCGGGACCGCCGTGACAAACTGCGCGGGCTGCTCGTCACGCACGGGCACGAAGATCACATCGGCGGCATTCCGTATTTCTTGCGCGAGTTTCCACGCTGTCCGATCGTCGGCACACCGCTCACGCTCGCACTCATTCGTGCGAAGCTCAAAGAACACAAACCGGGCGAAGTCGAACTCGTCAAAGTCGAGCCGGGGGACACGGTCAAATACGGTGCCTTCTCAGCCGAGTTCATCCACATCAATCATTCCTTGGCGGGTGCGTGCGCGCTCGCGATCCGAACACCACTCGGCACGATCTTTCACACCGGTGACTTCAAATTCGATCAGACGCCGATCGACGGCGATCCGGCCGACTTCGCGTCGATCGCGCGCGTCGGCGATGCGGGCGTGCTGTGCATGCTCTCCGATTCGACGAACGCCGAACGTCCGGGCCACACGCTCTCCGAACGGATTGTCGGCGAGGCGTTCGCAAACATTTTCGCACGCGCCAGCGGCCGTATCATCGTCACATCGTTCGCGTCGAACGTGCCGCGCATCCAGCAAGTGATCGACCAGGCGAAGCGGTTCGATCGCAAAGTCGCCTTTCTCGGCCGTTCGCTGACCAACGTCGTGCAGTTCGCGAGCGAACTGAAGTATCTCGATATTCCCGAGGGACTGACGATCAAGCTCAGCGAGGTTGAGGATTACCCGCCGGAGCGCGTCGTCGTGATGACGACCGGTTCGCAGGGCGAGCCGATGTCGGCGCTCACGCGTCTCTCCGTGCGTGACCATAAGCTGCTGCGGATCGTTCCGGGCGATACGGTCGTTATCAGCGCGACGCCGATTCCCGGCAACGAGAAAAATGTCGCCAAGACGATCAACAATCTGTATCGCCTGGGTGCGCACGTGATCCACGGCTCTAGCGGCAGCGCACACGTTTCCGGGCACGCCTCCCAAGAAGAATTGCTGCTGATGCTCAACCTCGTGCGGCCGAAGTATTTCGTGCCGGTGCACGGCGAGTACCGCATGCTCGTGACGCACAGCCGGCTCGCCGAAAAGACGGGCATCGAGGCCGCGCACACCTTCGTCCTCGAGAACGGCGACGTGCTGCAATTCGCCGGCACGGACGTCGCCAAAATCGGCCGTACGTACGGCGGTAACGTCATGGTCGACGGCTCGGGCGTCGGTGACGTCGGCGAAGCGGTATTGCGTGACCGCAAGCATCTCTCGGCCGACGGCATCATGATGGTCGTCGTGACCGTCGATTCGGAAGAAGCACGCGTGGTCGCCGGGCCCGATCTCATCTCGCGCGGCGTGTTCTATTTACCGGAGTCGGGCGACGTGCTTGACGATCTCAAAGCAAAACTGGTCGAAATCCTCAACGCCTGTTCGGTCGAAGGCATTCGCGACGTGAAAAATGTGAAAGAGCACATCCGCAGCGGCCTCGCCAAAGCGGTGTTCGAGCGTTCGAAGCGGCGGCCGATCGTGATCCCGGTCGTAATGGAAGTCTAATTCTTGTTGCGCCGCTCGTGGGGCGTGATACGATGATGTGCCATGTTACGTGAAATCATCTTGCCCGAGACGCAACCGGAAACCGAGTGGATCGACGGACACGCCGTGCAAAAAGTGAGCCCCACGTACGATCACGGGCTCTTGCAGCTTCGGATCGGCGCGTGGCTTCGTACCTGGGCCGAAGAGACCGCCGTGGGGCGCGTGGCCACCGAGTGGCGCTTTCGCGTTTCCCCGCCGGGCGAAGTCGTGCGTCCGCTCGTCCCTGACGTTTCCTTCGTTTCGTTTGAAGCGCTGCCGAAAGCGACGCCGCGCAGCGAACTTGCGACGCCGCTCGTCGCGCCGACTGTCGCGTTCGAAATTCTTTCGCCCGACGATCGGAAGCGCGATGTCGCCTCGAAGATCGAGACGCTACTCGCGGCGGGCACGTATGCGATCGTCGTCGTCGATCCGAAGCACGAAACGGTCACGATTCACGATGCGGACGGTCCGGTGGTCTATAGCCGTCCCGAGCTCGTGACGCATCCGGCGCTGCCGGCGTTCGTGCTCGATCTCGATCGGCTTTTTGCCGACATGGACTAATTTAGTAGCGGCGGTAGGGCAAGAATTTTCCGCTCATCGTAATTTTCACGCGGTCGCCCTTCGGATCGGGCTCCCGCTCCAGCGTCATGTTGAAATCGATCGCGCTCATGATGCCGTCGCCGAACTCTTCCTCGATGAGCGCTTTGAACGTCGTGCCGTAGACCTGAACGAGTTCGTAGAAGCGGTAGATGAGCGGGTCGGTCGGCGGACCCGGGGGGAGCGAACCACGATAGGGTACTTCGGCGAGCAACGCTTGCTCATCGTCGTCAAGCTCGAGCGCCCTCCCCGCCTTTGCGGCTTCTTCGCGCGTCAGACGCATCTGTCCGAGCAACGCGGCCGTCGTCACGATCGGCGAACCATCGCTGATCGTCGTAGCCAAGTCGTTCCACGTCCGGCCCTTGGCGCGTTTGACGGCGCGGATTTTTGTCGTCAGTTCGTCGCGTGTCATCGGATTAACGTACGGCCGAGGTGCGGCGCGCCCCCTTCAGCAAACGGTTAGCGTGCGAACCCGACCCGTCGTTATTGCAGCGGTGCTCATCATCGTGATGACGCTGCTCCGCGCATATGCCGCCTTCAACTTTCCGCTGACGGCCGACGAGACGTACTATTGGAGCTGGAGCCTGCACCCGTCGTTCGGCTATACGGACCATCCGCCGATGGTCGCGTGGCTGATCGCGATCGGATCGCAGTTCGGACACAGCTACGGGTTCGCGCGCTTGGCGTTCATCGTTACGGAAGCGGTATCGGCGGCCGCGGTCGGCATGGCGGCGGCGACGCTTGCGGGCGACGTTCGGGCCGGTGCGTTCGCCGCGATCGCGTTCGTGCTGGTTCCCCAGACGAAGCTCGAGTTTGCCGAATCGATTCCGGACGGCGCGTTCATGTGCGCGTGGGCGCTCGCGTTGTGGGCCGCCGCCGCCCTCGGACGGCGCGCATCGTGGCAGGGCGCCGTCGCGCTCGGGTGCGCGTTTGCGGCGACGGTGCTCTCGCGGACCTTCGGCTGGGCGCTGGTGTTCGGGATCGTCGCATGGATGCTCACCTCGCGTCGCGACCTCGTGCAGTATATCGCGCTCGCGACAGCGATCACGTTCCTCGCGTACGTCCCGTTCGTGCTCTGGAACGCCTCGGTCGGCTGGGAGAATTTTGCGTTCACGTTCGTCCACCGCCAATCTCTTTCGGGGCCGTCCCTCGCAAAGCTGATCGATATCTCGACGTTGCGTTTCATGGTGTACGGCGCGTTGATCATCATCGTTACGTGGTATCTCGCGTTGCGCCGGCCGCCGCTGCTGCCGCTCGTCGCGTGGACCGCGTTGCCGCTGCCGATCGCACTGCTCGTGCTCTCGTTTTCGATGCGCACGGAATCGTATTGGATCATCGGTCCCGCGGCGTCGCTCGCGGTTGCGGTCGGCGTGTGGCTCGCGCGCACGACCGTCGCGGCGCGCGCGATCACGTTCGGCGTCCTTGGGATTTCGACCGCGTACGCCGTCTTCACCGCGCTTTTCCTCGCCTTGCCCGAAGCGGCGCAGGCTGCGGCGTTCGCGTCGCGCCCGGCCGTGCGCAACGCGTTGCGGTCGGGTGTCTATGCGTATCGTCCGCTCGCCGACGAATTGCGAACCGACGCCGCCGTCGACGGTGCTGCGATCTTCACCGATCGCTACGAAACGTCGGCCGAACTCCTGTGGTATGGTGTGCCGTCGCACATCGTCGTGCCGTCGGCACAGGTTGCGCAGTGGACGCGCTGGTATCGGCCTGCGACGGTACCGGAACACGCGCTGCTCGTTACCTTTCGCGCGCCGTTCGGTGATGCGGTCGGGCTGGAAGCGCACGTGCGCGCGGCGTACGCGCACGTCACGCCGCTCAAGCGGCTCGACGAGCGGTACGCGGGCGAACTCGAAGGAACGTTTTACGTCACGCGACTCGACGGCCCCCGGCCGGAGGCTTCCCGCCTGCTCGTCGGCCTATAGTGTGCTAACGTGCGACCCGGCGCGGCCACGCCGTCGCGACGGCCGTTGCGATCCCGAGCATGGTGATTCCGAGTAGCACGCCGCCGATCAAATCGGTGAGCCAATGCGCGCCGAGCGCGAGACGCGACCAGATGACGCCGCAGCCCCACAGAGCAAAGCCGGTCGAGAGCACGACGCGCCACGGGCGTGATAGCGTCGAGGTCGCGAAGAAGTAGCCCCACAAGAAGTACACGACGGTCGCGAACATCGCGTGGCCGCTCGAATATGCATACGTCGTTTCGTGGCGGAGGAACCAATCCGCCGGCCGCGGCCGTTGGAAGATGTTCTTGAGCGCGTCGCTCGCCTGCCATGCGGCGATCGTGGTCACGACGGAGAAAATCGAGCGCGCGCGCCATTCGGGACGCAGCCATCCGAGCACGCCGGCACCGATGCCGAGCGCGATAAGCACGTACCACCAGCACGACGCCGTGAAAATCAGCGCGAGATGTGTTGCGTGTCCGGCGAGCACGTTCGACACGGTGTCGATCGCCCACGGTGGTTCGGGCGGCCGATGCTCGACCGCGATGCCGAGAAGCGCATACGCAATCGCGGCGACGGCCGCGACCGCGAGCGCGCGCGCGGTCACGCGAAGAGGTCTTGCTGTTCGTCCGCGCCGCGCCCGAGCCGGGTCGCGATCGTTTCTAATTCACCGAGACCGATCAGGATGCGCCGCGGCTTCGTCCCCTCGTGCGGACCAACGACCTTGAACTCCTCGAGCGCTTTCATCAGACGCACCGCGCGTGGATGCCCGACGGCGAACTGCGACTGGAGCTGGGCGGTCGACGCGTACTGCGTCTCGATGATGAACTTGGCGGCATCATAGCAGAGCGGATCGACGCTCTTGCGTTCGCGGCCTTCGTCGTCGTCCAGCGGCGCGACGTCCATCTCGACGAGATTTTCGGGCCGTGACTGTGCCGACCAGAACGCAACGAGCCGGTTGACCTCGGCGCCGGTGATCAGCGCACCCTGCGCGCGCACCGGTTTCGGTGCGTCGATCGGCAAGTACAGCATGTCGCCGCGGCCGAGGAGCCGTTCGGCGCCGCCCATGTCGAGGATCGTGCGCGAGTCGACCTGCGACGACACGGCGAACGCGATGCGCGACGGAATGTTCGCCTTGATAATACCGGTGATGACGTCGACCGATGGACGCTGCGTCGCAACGATCAGATGGATGCCGGTTGCCCGCGCAAGTTGCGCCAGCCGACAGATCAACGTCTCGACTTTGCCCGGCGCCACGAGCATCAGGTCGGCGAGTTCGTCGATGACGATCACGATGTACGGCAGCGGGTCGTCCGGAAATTTTGCGTTCCACTCTTCGATCTTCCGGACGCCCGCTTTTGCGAAGCGCTCGTAACGCTGGTCCATTTCCTTGGTCATCTCGAAGAGCGCGCCGGCCGCCATGCGCGGGTCGGTGATCACCTCGTTCTTGAGATGCGGGATGCCGTTGTAGACGCTGAGCTCGACGCGTTTGGGATCGATCATCACCATCTGCACTTGATCGGGCGTCGCGCTGACGAGCAGCGATGCGATGATGCAGTTCAGACAGACCGACTTGCCGCTGCCGGTCGCTCCCGCGACGAGCAGATGCGGCATCTTGCCGAGATCGCCGTAGATCGGGCGCCCGGTGATGTCTTTCCCGAGCGCCATGTTGAGCGGCGGGATGCCGGTGCGCGGCATCGCTTCGAGAATCTCACGAATCGCCACGACCGAAACCGTCGCGTTGGGAATCTCGATGCCCACGGCGGACTTGCCGGGGATCGGTGCCTCGATACGCACGGACGTTGCCGCGAGCGCCAGAGCGAGATCGTCGGCGAGAGCGCTGATCCGCGCGATTTTCACGCCGCGTTCAGGCTTGAGCTCGTAGCGGGTGATCGACGGTCCGCGTTCGATGTGCATGACCTTCGCGCCGACACCGAACGATGCGAGCGTATCTTCGAGAATCGACGAGCGGCTCGAATCGTCGACTTTTTGCGTTTGCACCGGATCGAAGAGCGACAGCTCCGGCAACCGATACGTCCGTGGGGGCGCCTCGTACGTACCGGCGATCACGCCCGTTGCGGCAACGAGCGGCAACTCCGGCGGAGCGACGTCTCCTGCGTCTTCGTCCTCGCCGTCTTCTCGGTCTTCGTCGTCTTCGAATTCGCCGTCGTCTTCGTCGACGAGCTCGAGATCGTCGACATCCTCGACATCGTCGATGATATCGTCGTCCTCGTCGTACGGCTCGTCACCGTCGTCGTAGACCTCATCGCCCTGGTCGACCGATTCCGGCTCGACGTCAACGACGCGCTTGATCGGCGCGGGCGTGACCGGTACAATCGGTGCGACGACGACCGGTGCGATGACCGCCGCCGTCGCTGCCGCGCGCGGGAGCAGGGCCGGTAGATGAAACGCCTCGCGCAGCGAGCGCGGCCCGGGCGCGCGGTCGTCCGGCAACGGCGCAGCGAGGGCGCGCGCCGAACGCGGCGGCGGTCGCAATGCGGCGACGCGCGCGATCGTCCAGCCGATCACTTTCTTGAGCGAAACGTTCGTGACCCAGACGGTGACGCCGAGCGCGGCGACGGCCAAGACGATCGGTGCGCCGACGTCGCCGACGAGCGCACGAAGCTGCGTGTCGAGCGTGCGGCCGAGCCAGCCTCCGTTCGCGCCGTACATCGTGTCGACGATCAAGAAAAACGCGACCGACGCTCCGCCGAGCGACGCGATCATTCGTGGAACGTTGATCTCGAGGAATACGATCGTCGCGAGCAGCGCGACGAGCAGTGGAAACCAGCCCGCGGCATATCCGAAGAGCGCGTGCAGCCCGGCGGCCGTGTGCACGCCGACAAATCCGGTATGGGCGGTTGGGACGAGAAGTGAAACGGCGAGCAACACCGCGACGCCGAGTGCAATGATCCCGGCGATCTCGAAGTTCCAACGCGTCGTCACGCTCGGCTTCCGGCGAACGCGAGCCATGACGACCCGGCTTCGCCGCCCTCTCGCGTCAGGCATGCTATACTGACGGCGTGCTCGCTCGCATTCCGCTTCGTGCCGACAAAGGTGATCTGCTGCGCGTCTCTGCGGCGAACAAGGGTTGGCGTGTCGAGTTGCAGCCGGATGGCGAACTAACGTTGGCGCCGCCGACCGGCGGCGCATCCGGTCGCCGCAATAGCCGGTTGAGCGCGCTCGTTGAGACGTGGGCGCAGGCCAACGATCACGTTGCGTTCGATTCGTCGGCGGGTTTTGCGTTTCCGAACGGCGCCGTGCTCTCGCCGGACGCGGCGCTCGTCGCCCGAGACCGCTGGGAGTCGTTGACGGACGAGCAGCGTGAAGACTTCGTGCCGCTCGTTCCTGAAATCGTCATCGAGTTGGTTTCGAAAAGCGATCGGCCGGCGGATCTGCGTGAGAAGCTGCACCGATTTCGCGAGGCAGGTACGGCTTTTGTCGTGCTGATCGATCCGTACCGTCATGAAATGTGGACCGACGGCGAGCCGCCGGCGCACTTTGACGTCGATCTTCGAACGTTGCTTTCACTGAAGTAAACGCGCGCGCCGGAACCGAACGCGCGGTCCGTGGCACAACCAACGATCGTCGTTCTCGGTGGAGACGAGACCGGACAAGAACTGCTCGTCGAATCGCTGCGCGTAATCGCGCCGGACGTCGTCGGATTTCCGGTCGAGCTGCAGCACGTCGACCTTTCGCTCGAAAAGCGGCGCGCGACCAAGAACGCGATCGTCCACGAAGCGGCAACGTTGATGAAGACCGCGAAATTCGGGTTGAAGGCGGCGACGATCACGCCCGACATCAAAGGCGACGTCGGTTCGCCCAATGCGATTCTGCGTGCCGCGATCGACGGCAAAGTGATCGTACGCACGGGTCGCCGTATTCCCGGGGTTCGCCCTGTTGCCGGTATTCACGCGCCCATCTCCGTCGTACGCATGGCCGTCGGCGACGCCTACGGCGCGAAAGAGTGGCGCGAAGGCGAGGGCGACGATGAAGTCGCGTTTCGCACCGAGCGCATCGAACGCGCCGTGTGCCGCGTCGTCGCGGAATACGCGTTTTACCATGCAAAGCGCACGAACGCAAAGGTGTTCGGCGGTCCGAAATACACGGTGAGTCCGGTCTACGAAGGCATGCTCAAGGAAGAGATGGACGCTGCTGCTTCGCGCTATCCGGATGTCGCGTACGAGCCGCAACTCATCGACGCGACCTACGCCCTATTGATCGCGACATCGGGCGAACCGCTCGTCATCCCGTCGCTCAACCGCGACGGCGACTGTCTCTCCGATCTCGTCATGCAACTCTTCGGTTCGATCGCCGGCGCCGAATCGGTCCTGATGTCGTTCGATGCATCGCTCAAACCCGACGTCGTGATGGCGGAGGCGCCGCACGGCACGGCGCCGCGGCTATTCGGAAAGAACGTCGCAAACCCGATGGCGATGATCTTGGCGTGCGGCGCACTCCTCAGTCACATCGATGACCGGCGAGCGACCAGTGCTTCGCGCGCGATCTATGAAGCGGTGCTCGAAACGGTACGTGACGGCACGGCGACGAGTGACCTCGGCGGTCAGGCCTCGACCTCGGAGTTCACCGATGCCGTGATCGGCAAAATCAAGACGAAGCTGGACGTCTGGGCAACGCTTTAGCCGATTCCCGCCGCGCGACGGTGCGAATCCCCTCGACGTGTGGCCGTACGATGGGCCGCGACGCATTAACGGCTTAAAAGGGGCTTAATCGGACCATACAAAAGCCTGGCAGCACGCGAGGCTCCGCCTCATGAATTCGGCTGTCGAAAGCCACTCCGTCTTCGCAAGATGCCGGGCGTTTTCGATTGGTTCGGGTTGCTGTGACGGTAGCGTCAGGTTTTTCCTTCCGTGGTACGGATCGTGCAAGCGACCCGTTTTTTACCCTCTATTCTTGTCCTTTGCAAAGAACAGGAGACACGTATGCCAACCATTCGGTTGAGGCAGTCGCTCGTCGCCGTGTTGTTGTGCCTCGGGATGGTCGGCCAGGGAACAATGGTTCTGGCCGGCACCACAGGTACGCTATCCGGTAACGTTACCGACTCAGCCGGAACCGCGCTGGCCTCCGCGCAGGTCACCGCAGCGAGCCCCTCGCAGACGGCGACGGTTACGACCGATCGCACGGGACATTTTGTTTTTCTCGCGCTGGCGCCGGACACGTACACCGTATCCATCAAGGCAGCCGGTTATGATGCATCGGCCACCCAAGGCGTGTCGATCGCGGCTGACAACGAGCGAACTCTCAATATTTCCGCCGTCAAGACGACGCAAACGATCGGCCGCGTCGTCGGTCGCGCGAATAGCGATCTCGTTCGGCCCGGCACGTCGTCCGACGTCTACTCGATCAACGCCGCGCAGCAGGCGAAGCTTGCAGCCGTCGGCGGCGGCGGTAACCTCAACACGGCGTGGTCGGCCATCGCGTCCGTCCCGGGCGTCTCCGTTGCGCCCAACCAAACCGGTTATATCGGCGCCGCATCGACGATCAGTATTCGCGGCGGCGACTACGACCAGATCGGGTACGAAATCGACGGCGTTCCGGTCAATCGGTCCTTTGATAATTACCCTTCGGGACCGGCGTCGAGCCTCGGCCAACAAGAGGTTCAAGTGTATACCGGCGGCGCGCCGGCCAACGCCAACGCCCAGGGTATTTCCGGCTTCATCAACCAGGTGATCAAGACCGGGACGTACCCGGGCTTCGCCGACGTCGAGCTCTCGCTCGGCGCGCCGTCGTTCTACAATAAGGCGTCGTTCGAGTTCGGCGGAGCGACCGCCGACCGCAACTTCTCCTACTACGTCGCCTATGACGGCTACAATCAGAACTTCCGGTACGCCGATCAGTTCAACGGACAATCGCTTCAAAATCTCTACGGCCCGGCCATTGCACCGTGCGGCGCCGGTGCGGAATCGTGCACCGTGGGCGGCGCGCCGACGGGCGCAACGTCGTTTGCGCTCGGGCCGTTCCAAGCGTTCGATACGTCGAAGGTCAACGCGCGCGATTTCGTCGTGAACTTGCACATCGGCCTACCGCACAAGAACGGCACCAAGGACGACATCCAGCTCCTCGGCGTGAACAACTACTTCAAGACGTACTACTACGGCTCGCCCAACGATCTCGGCGGTGCAAACTACCTCAACGACATCGGATTCGGCGTACCGAGCTTCGTTGACGGTTACCAACTGAACTCGCCGACGGGCGTCCCGCTCGCCGCGAACGCAACGTCGCTCGCATCGCAGTATTTCTTTCCCGGAGTTCCGGCACATACGTTCGGTGGCCCGATTCCCGGTAATCTCGAAGATGATTTCGTCAACAACCAAGGGATCATCAAAGCGCAGTACACCCACGCGCTGGGCACCAATGCGCTCGTCAAGGTCTACGGTTACACGTACTATTCGAACTGGTTGAACACCGGTCCGAACGGGACCGTCGCGAATTACTTCGGTCCCGTCAGCCCCGATTACGAGCTCTCCGCGCACACGCGCGGCGTGGCGCTCACGTTTCAGGATCAGATCAACGCGCAAAACTTCCTGAGCATCGACGGCTCGTATACGACGGCGTCGACCGTCCGCGATAACAACACGCAGTTCCTCAACGGCCTCTACGGCCCGAACAGCGTGAACGCGCGCACGGCCGCCGCGGTGCTCGTGAGTTCAGCCAACCCGACGAGCGGACTCTGCTATTCGAGCAGCGGCGTCGCCGTGTCGTGCGCGTACGGCAATAGCGCGACGTCGGCGCAGTTCGTCACGTTGCAGCAGATCTACAACAACACGATCGCACCGATCACCGCGGCGAACTGCGGCGGCGCTCCGTGCGAATATCTGACGGTCGGCAACGGGCAGTACGCGACGTACAATACCGTAACGCCGCTGTTCTCGTCGGCGTCTTTGACGGACACGTTCAAACCGACCAGCCAACTCTCGATCGACCTCGGCATCCGCTACGACCGCTACCAGTTCCAAGGCGGCGACACGAGCGGCGGTCCGGCGCGCGCGTTGTTCTACAACGCGTTCAACCTCGACAATTGCTTCAACCCGGCAACGCTGTTGTTCGTCTCGAAGAGTCCGACGGCGGCGTGTCCGGCCGGCACGACTCCCGCCAACGTCACCAACCCGAGCGGCATCGTAAGCCAAGGCTACAACGAGTGGCAGCCGCGCTTCGGCGTCACGTTCGCGATCGACCCGCGCACGGTCATTCGCGGCAGCTACGGCCGCTTTGCGGAAGCGCCGAATGCGGCGTTCGAACAGTACGACGCGTTGCAGTCGAACGCGCCGGCGTTACTCTACGGTACGTACGGCTTCCAAAAGTTCGGCTTCACGACGCCGAACCACGCGGTCGTTCCGCCGACGTCGGACAACCTCGACTTCTCGCTGGAACACCAGTTTCCGGATCAGCTCTCGATCAAGATCTCGCCGTTTTACCGGAAGACGCAAAACCAGATTCAGCAGTTTTACCTCAACCAGCAGACCAACTTCGTCTCGGGCCTGAACGTGGGTAACCAGACCTCGCAGGGCATCGAATTCGAACTTGATAAGGGCAACTTCGCCGCGAATGGGTTCGCTGCGAAACTCTCGCTCGCGTATCAGTACAGCACCATCAAATACTCGCCGCTCTCGAACGGTTCGACGATCATCGACCCGCTCAACGCCGGCATCAAACAGTACAACGCCTACACGTCGTACTGTGCCGCCAACCCGACCAACGCCAAGTGCGGTACGACGAGCACCGGCGTTGCCGCGGCACCCTGCTACACAGCAGCCGGCGCACCCGACAACGCGTGCCTCGCCGGTTCGATCGCGAACCCGTATTGGCAAGCTCCGGTTCAAGGGCTGCTCGATCCGGGCGGCGCCTATCCGACCTTCGACATCTTCCCGGCCGGCATCGGCAGTTCGGTCAACGCGTACGGGCAGCCCTACACGGGCGTCCTGCTCGTCCAGTACAAGCACGACAAGTTCGCCGTCACCCCGGTCCTTCAATTCAACGGCGGTCAGCGCTACGGCGCTCCGGCCTCGACTGAAGGCATCGCGCCGGATACCTGCACAGCGGGACTTGCCGGCGGCCTGATTGCCGGCGATGGGCGCTATCAGTACGGTGCGCCGGGCGGTGCTCCGTTCGACTCAACGTCCTGCGGAACGCTCGGACAAGGCATTCCCGATACGTATACCGGGAAGTTCGACACGATCGGGGCGTTCGTCGAACCCTCGCAGCTGTTGTTCCACACGCAGCTGACCTACGAAGTGTCGAAGCAGTTGTCGTTCATCGCGAACTTCTCGAACATTGTGAATACCTGCTTCGGCGGAACGAAGACGGGTTTCACGGTTCCGAACGCGTGCGGCTACAGTCTCGTCGCCAACGGTGCCTACGGCGGCATCGGCAACGTGTATAATCCGGGCGACGTGATCCAACCGTATGTCCAGCACCCGTACGTGCCGGTCTACTCCGGTTATCCGAATAATGCGTTCCCGTTCAACGTCTACGTCTCCGCGAAGATCCATCTCTAAGAGCGGCTCGCGCTCCGTTTGAGACGACAGAGGCTCCGCTTCGGCGGGGCCTCTTCACGTTCGTGCCGTCTATCGCGCGGCGGAGATCGCCGCCACGCCGCCGAGTGCGACGGCGACGCCGATCCATTGGATGCGGACGAGACGCTCGTGCAGGACGAACGCGGCGAGCGCGACGGTCGCCGCCGGATAGAGCGACGACAGGACGGCGACGATCGAAATCATACCGCTGTGAACCGCGAGCACGTACAGCACGTTCGCCGACACGTCGAGAACACCGCCGGCAATGACGAGTGCGATGGTCGGACGTGCGATGCGGAGATCGGCGATGCGCCCGGTCAGAACGCCGCCGAGCGCCAGGAGTGCGAGCGACGTGAGCCGCGCGGAGAGCAACGGATACATGCCGGCTTCGGGGCGCACTTGCGCGAGCGCGATGAAGAAGCACCCGAAGCCGACGCCCGACCCGAGCGCTTCGATCAACCCAGGCGGCAGCGTGCGCTTCGAGTTACCTGCGGACGTGCGCGCAGCGCCATCGTTCGGCGAAGCACTCACGCAAACGACCGCGATGAGCGCGGCGATAATACCGGCAATCGCAAGGCCGGGCGGCCGTTCGCCGCGCACGAGCACCCCGTACACGATCGGGACCGTAGCGGCGAGCACCGCCGTGATGGGCGAAACGACGCCCATCGTCCCGATCGCGAGCCCGCGATACAACAGCGCGATCGCGGCGCCGCCGGCGACGCCGCACAACGCGCCCCAGAGCAAGTCGGTACCGGCCGGCGAACCGCCGAAGAACGGCACCAGCGCCAACAACAGTACGAAGCCGACGCCTTGCGCACCGACGACGACGCCCAACATCGCGGTCCGCCGCGTTGCCAGACCACCGCAGAAGTCCGCCGAGCCGTAAACGAGCGCACACAGAATCGAGAAAACGATCGCCACGCGCTACCGCGCGTTCGGATCGAGGGCGTCGCGGAGACCGTCGCCGAGCAGATTGAATCCGAGCACCAGCGTTGTGATCGCGATACCTGGGATGATCAGCGCCCACGGCGCCGTCACCCAATAGTCGCGCGCATCGTTGAGCATCGCGCCCCATTCGGGCGCCGGCGGCCGGGCGCCCAATCCGAGATAGGACAGTCCGGCGGCTTCGAGTTCGGCCGTCGCGATGCCGAGCGTCGCCTGCACGAGTAGCGGCGCGACGATGTTCGGCAGGATGTGCTTCGCTAGAATGGCGGGGACGCCGGCGCCGATCGCACGCGCTGCCTCGACGTACTCCGTTTCTTTCACCTCGAGCACCGATGATCGTGCAAGGCGCGCGTACTGCGGGATGTACACGATGCCGACCGCGATCATCAGGTTCGTAATGCTCGGCCCGAGGATCGTCGTAATGCCGATCGCCAGAATAATGGACGGGAACGCGAGCATCACGTCCATCGCGCCCATCAGCGCGCCATCGATGCGACCGCCGCTGTAGCCGGCGACGAGCCCGATGAGCGTTCCCGCGCTGATCGCTACGCCCACGGCGACGAAGCCGATCCCGATCGACGTGCGCGCGCCGTAGACGACGCGCGCGAAGACGTCACGTCCGAGTTTGTCGGTGCCGAAAAAGTGCGCCGCCGACGGCGGCTGCGACTGATTACCGAGCGACTGCGCGAGCGGATCTTGCGGCGCGACGAGCGGTGCGAGAATTGCTGCGACCAGGATCAGTCCGACGACGCATGCGCCGGCGATCGCGCCGGGGGAACGGCGGAAGCGCCGCCATGCGGCGGCGGCTGACGTCACGAGTCGGCAGCGCGGCTGCGCATCATGCGCAGCAGTTTTTCCAAGTGCGCGATGTACTCGCGGCTGTGCGTGAACGTCCACAGTTCGAGAAGCTTGGGGTCGAGCTCGTGCTCCGCCGCGTACGCTTCGCGATCGCCGCTCATCGCCGCCCGGAACAGGATCGCAACGATTTCTTCGCTCGTCGGCTCCGCGGGCTCGGCCACTACTGCGCTTCCCGAATCGTCGCCGCGCCGAGCACTTCTTCGCCGCCGGGCTCGAAGAGCGCGACGAGCTGTCCGGGTGCGATCGAACGGTGCGGCGTGTCGAACCGCACGAGCAGTGTCCCGTCGCCTTGCAGCGTCGCGCGCGCCGGCGCGGCTGCTTGGCGATAGCGCGTCATCGCGACCACCGGTACGTCCGGCGCCGTGAAACGCTCCGGGCGGATAAGGTTCACCTCGTCGGCGACGAGCGCCGCCGCGCCGAGTTCTTCCTCACGGCCGACGACGATCGTGTTCGTCGCGGGATCGATATGCGTGACATACCGCGGGCCGTCGCCGATGTTCGCCGGCAGACCGCGGCGCTGACCGACGGTGTAGTTCGCGATCCCCGCGTGTTCGCCGACGCGCGCGCCCGAGGCGTCGTGGATCGCGCCCGTTTCCATCGCTGACGGCGCGACGCGTGCGAGCACGTCGCGATAGTCGCCGCCTTCCACGAAACAGATATCCTGCGATTCCGTTTTCGCCGCAACGGCGAGACCGAGCCGCACCGCGTGCGCACGCGTGGCCGCTTTGTCGAGCGCGCCCAGCGGTAACAGCAAACCCGCGAGCTGTTCGCGGCCGAGTTGCGCGAGCGCATACGCTTGATCTTTCGCTTGTGTTCCGCGAAAGAGATGCGGCCCATCGTGTCGTTGCTCGAGCCGCGCGTAGTGACCCGTCGCGATGAAGCGCGCGCCGATGCGCTGCGCGTAGGTCCGCAACGTGCCGAGTTTGACGAAGTTGTTGCACGCGACGCACGGGTTCGGGGTGCGGCCCGTCGCGTAATCCGCCACGAATCGCTCGACGACGTTCCGGCGAAACGTTTCTTCGAAGTCGAGCACGTAATGTGGAATTCCCAATGCTTGCGCACTGCGCCGGGCATCGTCGAAATCGTCGGCGCCGCAACATGATTTCGCATGCGACGGCTTCGTGGGTGCATACATCTTCATGGTGATGCCGACGACGTCGTAGCCGGCCTCCACGAGGAGTCCGGCAGCGACCGCTGAGTCGACACCGCCGCTCATCGCTGCAGCGACGCGTGGAACTGCTGACATCGTCTCCTGTGACTCATACACAGGAGAACCGGATGCGCCCGCAAAGGGCCTGGCAATGCCTGCGCTCGGCGACGAGTTTCGAAGCGCGCGTGAAGCGCGCGGCCTTTCGCTCTCGGATGTTGCAGAACGGCTGCACATTCGGAGCGTTTATCTCGCAGCAATCGAAGACGAAGACTGGAAGGCGATCGGCGCGCCGGTCTACGTTCGCGGGTTTATGCGTACCTACGCGCGCTTTCTCGGCTTGGACGCGGAAGATGCCGTTGCGCGCTTCTCGGCAGCCGCGCCGGCTGCTGCGACGGTGGCGCCGGCGCGCTCCGAAGAGCGTTCGCGCGAACGTCCGGCGCGCGAAGAACGCGCCGGACCGTCGGTCGTCGGCATCTTGGCAGTCCTGGTTGCCGCGGCCGTCGTCGGCTACGTCGGCTACGCGTACTTTCAATATCGTTCCGGCGCTCCGGCTCCGGTCGCCGTCGTGTCGTCGCGGCCGGCGGATCCGGTTACCGAAGCATCACCCGAATCCGCGGCCGCGCCGCCGGCGCCGGCCGCGACGGCGCACGCGCGTACGTCTCGGCACGATCTTGAGGTCCACCTGACTCAGACGTCGTGGCTGCGGGTCGTAATCGATGGTACCGTTGTCGCGGAGGGGACCTTTCCGGCGGGAACCGCGAAGTCGTTCGCGGGTAACGTCGCCGACGTCCGGGTCGGTAACGCGGGGGGCGTCGGCGTGGCGGTCAACGGCCGGCCGGTCGGCTCGCTGGGCGGTTCCGGCGACGTTGTCGAACGCCGCTTTGTCCTAGGCGGAGAATAAGCGATGGCAGACCCGTCTTTCGATGTCGTCTCACGCATCGACGAGCAAGAATTGGACAATGCCCTCAATCAAGCGCGAAAGGAAATTGCGGGGCGATTCGACTTCAAAAACTCGATCGCATCGATCGAAAACACGGCGGCGGATATCACGGTGCTTGCGGACGATGAACTCAAGCTCAAGAACATCATCGATATCATCCAGAGCAAAGCGGTCAAGCGCGGAATCGACCTCAAAGCGTTCGATATGACGAAGGAGGCCGAGGCCGCCAGCGGTGGGGCCCTGCGCATGAAAATCGCATTACGCGCCGGAATCGCGAAAGACAAGAGTAAGGCGCTGATGGAAGCGATCAAAGCCTCCAAGCTCAAGGTCAACGCCCAGTATCAGGACGAGCAGATCCGAATCTCAGGAAAATCGAAGGACGATCTGCAAAAAGTACAAGCGCTCTTGCGCGGCTTGGACTACGAGCTGCCCTTGCAGTTCACCAACTATCGATAGGCCCCGTACATGACGACGACGACTTCCGTAATCGACCGTTCCGCCGCATCGCGCAATCCGCGTGTTGCGTTCGTGTCGCTCGGCTGCGCGAAAAACCTGGTCGACTCGGAGGTGATGATCGGAAAACTCGGCGCAGCCGGTTGGGAACTGGTCCCCGACGCCGGTGACGCCGACGCGATCGTCGTCAACACGTGTGCGTTCATCGATCCGGCGAAGGCTGAATCGACCGACGTGATCCTCGAGCACGCGCAGCGCAAACGCCCGGACCAGCAGTTGATCGTCGCGGGATGTCTCTCGCAGCGCTTTGGTTCCGAATTGCAGTCGTTGATCCCGGAGATCGACGGTGTCGTCGGCACGGGCGCGTACGCGAGCATCGTCGAGTTGCTCGACGACGCACGCGCGGGTCGCCGGCCGGTTCGGCTCGACTTCGAAGCCCAACCCGAGCACGATTTCTTGCCCCGGCTGATCACGACGCCGGCGGCAACCGCATATCTCAAGATCGCCGAAGGCTGCGACCACCCGTGCACGTTCTGCATCATCCCGCAGCTGCGCGGCGCGTTCCGTTCGCGGTCCGAAGAGTCGATTCTGATGGAAGCGCGCGCGCTCGCCGCGGCGGGGACGAGAGAGCTGATTCTCATCGCGCAAGATTCCTCGATGTACGGGCGCGACCGCGGCCATCGCCGCGGCGGTCTCGCGCGCTTGCTCGAACAGCTCAGTGCGGTCGACGGTCTGATGTGGATCCGATTGCTCTACCTGTATCCCGCGACGGTCGACGACGAGTTGATCGCGGCGATGGCGTCGCTCCCGAAGGTGTGCACGTACATGGACATGCCGTTGCAACACGCGCATCCGGACGTGCTGCGGGCGATGCGCCGGCCGTCGAACGGTGAACGCTACCTCGAGATCATCGACGAATTTCGCCGCCGTATCCCCGGGGTGACGATGCGCTCGACGTTCATCGTCGGATTTCCCGGCGAGACCGACGAGCACGTCGCATATCTCGAGGAGTGGATCGGCCGCGCGCAGCTCGATCGCGTCGGATTCTTCACCTACTCGCGCGAAGACGGTACGCCCGGCGCGCTACTCGCCGGCCAGATTCCGGCGCGCGAAAAACGGCGGCGGCTCGTGCGGTTGCGTGACGCGCAGCGGCTCGCGTCGGAGCGTGCGCGCGAAGGCCGCGTCGGCACGACCGTTCGGGTACTGACCGAGGAACGCCGGCGCCTGCGACGCACGGATCCGATTGCCGCGGCGCTCGGTACGACCGACGTCACGGTCGGCCGTTCGATGGGCGAGGCGCCCGGCGTCGACGGCGGGATTTTCTTCGCGGCGCCCGCGCTGCCGGGAACGTTTCTCGATGTACGGCTCGACGGCGCCGGCACGTTCGACTTCTACGGAGCGGCGGTTTGACGTCGGGCGCTTCGCACGACCGGCTCGCCTATATCCTCGGCGCCGCCCTCATCCTCTTCGGCGTGCTCACGGGCGGCGTCGCGTTCACGATGGTGCGCTCGCATACGATCAACCCGCTCGTCGGTGTGGTGAACTACTTCGTTCCCGCGCCGGAGTCGGTGTTCGGCAAGGAACGTGTCTACGTCGCTCTCTACGGGCTCGACTACGACTACAGCAACCAAGATGCGCCGACGTCCAAGGATTCCCGAACGGACAAGATCGAGATCTTCGCGCTCGATTTTCCGTCGAAGGTGATCAAGAGCGTTGCGGTGCCGCGCGATATGGACGCGCTCGTGCACGGCCGCGAGGACAAGATCAACGACGCCTATCATTACGGCGGCCCGCAGGGAAGCGACGCGGTCGTCGGTTCGTTTCTCGGCTTACCGTTGAACGAGCGCAATCGGCACTTCGATCGCTACATCACGCTGCGCATCAACGCATCGAAAGACATCATCAACGCGATCGGCGGCCTCGACGTACCGGTCACCGAGACGCTCAACTACGATGACACCTGGGGTCACCTCCACATCCATTTCAAGCCCGGCCTCACGCACATGAACGGCGAACAGGCCGTGTCGTACGGACGTTTCCGTCACGATGCGTGCAGCGATCCGTGCCGGATCAAGCGGCAGCAGCAAATCGAAAAGCTGACGATCGCGAAACTCAAGAACGACAAGCTCAACGATCTGACGCACATCGCGCAACTGATCGACGTCGTCCGGAAAAACGTCGACACGAACATGACGCCCGACGAGATGAAATCGCTCGGCTGGCATTTCCGCGACGTCGCCGTCGCGGACATCCATACATCGCAAGTCCCGTTCGCGGCCGATAAGGAGCTCAGCTGCTGCGGCGACGTCCTCGTCGCCGACGACGTGGCCAAAGCCAAGGTGATGGCCGACTTTACGGGCCCGTATAACAGCGCGTCACCGCCGTTGCATGCCGACGCGCTCGCCGCGGTCAAACCGGCGAACGTGCGCGTCGACGTCCGTAACGGCAGCGGCGTCGCGGGGCTCGGTGCGAAGCTCGCTGCGCAGCTGCGCCGGGACGGATACGTGATCAATAGCGTTGCGAATGCCGACTCCTTCGATTACGACGTCACCGAGATTCGCGCCACGTCACGGAAGCCGCTCGTCGGCGAGCGGGTACGCAGCGACATCCATCTCTCGCAGGCGACGGTCACGCCTGTCCCGACGCCGGCCGACTCGGCGCCGGCGAGCCCGACGCTCGCCGACGTCACCGTGATCGTCGGACGCGATTTCGCAACGACGCTGGCCGCTCCGGCTGCGAGCGCCTCGACGAATATTTGAAGCGCGTCGCGCGCATCGCGGCGATCGTGCTCGGCGCGCTGTTCCTCGCGTACGCCGGCTACCGGGTCGTTCGCCGATCGATGCCGCCGTTGCCGGCGGTCGTCGTGCGTACCGCCGACGTCGGTGCGCTGGTTTCGCCGCCGCTCGGCGCGCGCATTCGTCGCGCGTTCCTCGGGACAGCCGCCGATCGCCGCGTGGCCGGGCCGAAGCTCGTCGCGCTCACGTTCGACGACGGCCCCTACCCGGTAGAAACGCCGGTTTTGCTCGCTGCCTTGCGCGCGGCCCGCGTCAGCGCGACATTCTTTCTCATCGCGCGCGATGCGGAACAGTATCCGGGGCTCGTGCGGGAGATTGCGTCCGGCGGCGATGAGATCGCGAACCATACCGAAACACATCCGAATCTCGACCAACTCGATGATGCGGCGGTCGCGCGTCAGCTTGCCGATGCAGCCGCGCATTTGGGCGCGCTGGCAGACGATCCCGCGATTCGGACACTGTTTCGCCCGCCGCACGGACGCTTTCGCCCGGCGACGCTCCGCGTCGCGCAACACGACGGCTACGACACGATCTTCTGGACCGACGATCCGGGTGATTGGCGCGACATCGACGCCGGGTCGATCGTTCGGCACGTCGTACGATTTGCGACGAGTCCGGAAATCTTGCTCTTGCACAGCGGCCGCCGTTCGACGGTTGCCGCGCTGCCGGAACTCGTCGCACGCTATCGCGCGGCGGGGTATCGGTTCGTGACCGTCGGAGAGTTGCTGCGGCAGGCGACGCCGGACCAGCTCAACCGCGCAGCGCAAACGCCGCTCTGAGGAGGAAGTGTGGATCCGATCCGCTCCGATGCTCGCAAGTTTTCCGGAATCGTCATCGTCGTCGTCCTCGTGACGCTCGGTCTGTTCGAAGCGATCGCTCACCGCGGCCAAGGCGTGGATGCGCCCGGCGTAACGTCGGCGGGAACCGCGAGCCCCTCGACGCCGGCGGTGGAAGCTCCGGGAAGCCGCTGAACTGCGGCCGATGAGGAACCGGCGGCCTCGCCGAACGGTTATAGCTAAGTATGGCTTTCCTCAAGACGCTTTTTGACGGTAACGAGCGTGAAGTCGCCCGGTTGCGAAAGACCGCCGAGCGTGTCAACGCGCTCGAACCGCAGATCGCGGCGCTCGACGATGCATCGCTCGCCGCGAAGACGACCGAATTTCGGGCGCGGCTCGCAAACGGTGCCACGGTCGATGCGCTGTTGCCGGAAGCGTTCGCCGTCGTGCGTGAAGCGGGCAAACGCATCTTGGGGATGCGGCACTTCGACGTTCAGTTGATGGGCGGTCAGGTGTTGCACGAAGGCAAGGTCGCGGAGATGCGCACGGGCGAGGGAAAAACGCTCGTCGCGACGTTAGCGATCTACTTGAACGCGCTCAGTGGTGAGGGCGTGCATCTCGTAACGGTCAACGACTATCTCGCCAAGCGCGATGCCGAATGGATGGGCCCGCTCTACGAGGGTCTCGGCATGACGGTCGGTATTATCCAGCACGATCTGGACTCCGCTCAGCGGCGTGAAGCATACAACTGCGACATCACGTACGTCACGAACAACGAGGTCGGGTTTGACTACCTGCGTGACAACATGGCGTGGGCGCTCGATCAAATGGTCCAGCGCAAACTGCACTTCGCGATCGTCGACGAAGTCGACTCGATCCTAATCGATGAGGCGCGCACGCCGCTGATCATCAGCGGCCAGGGTCACGACGCGACCGAGCTTTACGCGCAGTTTTCGAAGGTGATTCCGCGCCTCGTCCTCGATGAGGATTTCACCGTCGACCAGAAATCTCACGCGGTCCCGATCACGGAAGCGGGTGTCGCGAAGGTCGAGAAGATGCTCGGCGTCACGAACCTATACGACCAGCGCAATCTCGAGTTGACCCATCAGCTTAACGCCGCGCTCAAAGCGTGGCACCTCTTCCACAAAGACCAGCAATACATCGTCAAGGACGGCGAGGTCGTCATCGTCGATGAGTTCACCGGACGGTTGATGTACGGGCGGCGCTACTCCGACGGTATCCATCAAGCGATCGAAGCCAAAGAAGGGCTGCTGGTTCGCAGCGAGGACCAGACGCTCGCGACGATCACGTTCCAGAACTACTTCCGCTTATACGGCAAACTCGCCGGGATGACGGGTACGGCGAAGACGGAAGAACGTGAGTTTCGCGACATTTACGGTCTCGACGTCGTCGTCATGCCGACGAATCGCATCGTCGCGCGAAAAGATCAACCCGACATCGTGTACCGCACGGAGAACGCGAAGTTCGAAGCGGTAGTTGACGAGATCATCGCGGAACACGAGAAGGGCCGGCCTGTCCTCGTCGGCACGCGCTCGATCGAGAAGTCGGAGCGCCTTGCGATGCTGTTACGGCGGCGCGGGGTCGAGTGCAACGTCCTCAACGCAAAGTATCACGAGCAAGAAGCGCAGATCATTAAAGACGCCGGCGTGTACGGCGCCGTGACGATCGCGACCAACATGGCCGGGCGCGGCGTCGACATCAAGCTGGGAGAACGGGTTGCCGACGCCGGCGGTTTGCACATCATCGGCACGGAGCGCCACGAGTCGCGGCGGATCGACAACCAGCTACGGGGCCGATCGGGCCGTCAAGGCGATCCGGGATCGACGCGTTTCTACATCGCGCTCGACGACGAGCTGATGCGCCTCTTCGGCGCGGAGCGCATTCAGAAGATGATGGACTTCGTGAAGTTCACCGACGAGACGCCGATCGAAGCGGGCATCCTTTCTCGCTCGATCGAGAACGCCCAGTCAAAGGTCGAGAATCATAACTACGAGATTCGCAAACAGGTTCTCGAGTACGATGACGTGATGAACAAGCAGCGTGAGGTGATTTACGCCGAGCGTCGCCGCGTACTCGAAGGGCAACCGCTGCGCGACTTTTTCGTCAACACCCTTCACGCGAAGGTCAGCGACGCGGTCGACGCCGGTGCGCCGCCGGAGGACCACCCGTCGGAATGGGATCTCAACGTCGCGCTCGACGAGCTGGCCCTGATCTTCCCCGTGCGCGATTTCATCGAGATCAAAGACCTCGAGGCGCTCGATCGCGAGGGCATGAAAGCGCGGCTCGGTGAGATTGCGGTAGCGGCATACGAGGCAAAGGAAGCCGAACTCACGCCCGATATCATGCGGATCATCGAGTCGCAGTACATCATGTTACCGATCATCGACCGCATGTGGGTCGACCATCTCTACATCATGGATGCGCTCAAGAGCGGTATCGGCTTGCGCGGGTACGGTCAGAAAGATCCGCGCGTCGAGTACGAAAAAGAAGCCTACGAAATCTTCGAAGATCTCAAGAGCAACATCGCGGACGAGTCGATCAAAGCCGTGTTTTCGGTGCGCGTCGAACAACAGCCGGCCGAAGAGCAACTCGTCCCGGTCGGCGCCGAGGCCTCAGCGAACGGGCATAGCAACGCCGGCGTTCCCGCGTTCGAGCCGCTTCCGAGCGGACAGATTCTGCCGCAAGCGGTACGGCCCGAAGCCGCCGTCGCGGTTACCGAAAAGGTTGGCCGCAATGACGTATGCCCGTGCGGTTCGGGAAAAAAATATAAGCGCTGTCACGGAGCCGTCGTCTAACGCGCCAGAGTGAAACGTCCTTTTTCCGGATCCCTTGATCCGGGCGGCGAGGCGCCAAAAACCCTAGTAATCGCATATCGGTGCAATTGGACAAAAACGTCGGCCGAATTTCGCATGGCTCGTTATGGCGCTGTGCGGAGGGGGACGTCCTTCCCTTGGCACTTGTCTGCTAGCCGACGTGGCGCCTCGCCGACGCGCCGACGGCCGGTGCGCGACGTGGTCGTGTCGGAGGTGCGATTATTGACGTTAAGCAGGGATGCCCTTTTTGAGTCGATAAGCGCTCGGCAAAGCGACCGGCGAACGCCAGGTGCAAAATTCAATATGGATGTCGCCGCCCGGTCACTAGACGGCCACGTTTTCCCGGAAAAATAACATTGCACTTCGTTTTCCGCGCCTCGGGAACCGGTGACTGAACGCGTGGAGCATGATCTACGCCGCGTTGGGGCACATCCCGATTTTTGGTATCCGGTGGCGTGGTCGCCGCAACTGAAAAACGGTAAGTCGTTGGCGGTGAGCTTTGCGGGCGAACCCATCGTGCTTGTGCGCGGTAAGTCGGGAACGGTGTTTGCTCTCGAGGACCGCTGTGCCCATCGGCAAATTCCGTTGAGTAAAGGCATCGTGTGCGAACACGTGATACGCTGCGGCTATCACGGTTGGACGTACGACGCTACCGGTAAGTGCGTTGACGTTCCGTATATCGGTAAGGGCAAACTGCCGAACGGCGTACGATCGTATGCTTGCCGCGAGCAGCACGGCCTCATCTTTCTCTTTCCGGGCGATCCGACGCAGGCGAATCGCGTCCCCGTGCCCGCTCTCGGATCTGCCGGCGATACGGCATATAAGACCCGCCGGTTTGGACGTGAAGTTCGTTGCCATTACAGCTTCATGCACGAGAACCTCATGGACATGAACCACCAGTTTCTTCATCGCCGCATCATGGGATTGATGAAGCCACGCTACCGAGGCCACGAGCGGGGAAACGACTGGCTCGAGGTGCGCTATACCTTCTCCCGCGATGCGGGAAAGCAACCGCTGGGCGAAGCGTTGATTTTTGCCCAAAAACGCGAGGTGGGCGGCGGCGAAGCCAAAGACGTGATGACGATTCGCACGGAATATCCCTATCAGACGCTGCGGGTACAAACGGGCGAGGACGCGCCGGTGATGAATCTGTGGATTTCTTACGTGCCGGTTGACACGGAACAGCGCATCCATCGCACCTTTGGCGTGCTGTCGATCCAACGCCCGAAGTTTCCGCTGATGCTCGATGTGGCTTGGCCGGCGCTGATCTGGTTTACCGAGGCGATCTTCAAGGAAGACCGGGAGATCGTCGAGTTGGAACAGTCGGCCTACGACGCGCAGGGCGCCGACTGGAATCAGGAAATTTTTCCGGTCATCCGCGACTTGCGTGACGTTCTACGTGAGAACGGCGTTGCGCTTTGATCGATGTTGCCGGTGACGTGTGCGCGCAGTTTCGACCGCAGTTACGTACGGGAGCGCCTTGCTGATCATCTGTAGATTCAAGCTTTGAGCGTGTGGTCGGCTAAGGGAAAGCATCGCGTCGAAGCGTCCGGCCTTTGGACCCTGGAATGTCGCTCGACAGCAAACTCTATCATAAGCCTATAGCGCACGCGACTGTCGACGAACTTCTTATTCGGTGCGGCAGCATGCCGCCGGCCTACGATGCGCGTTTGCGCATTTCCCGCACGGCACTCCAGACGAATTCGGGTGCGTACGGATATAAGAAATTCTTCAGCATCGTCCAGCGCTGACGGCGATAATAATTGGTGTTCGTGAAGAAATCCTTCGGGGCGCCAATCGCGAAGGCCGCATTCTCCGCTGCATCTTGAAGACGTTTGAAGTGCTGCAGTCGTACCGCATGATGTTCGTGATGCGGATAGGCCGCGTCCCAGAGATCGATCGACGTCGCTGCGTCGAAACCGGGGAAGATCACGTCGGTATTCGCAACGGCAATGTTTCGCTCATCATGAAAGTGGTCGGTGACCAGACCGGTGACGCTCGACGTGTGCCGGCGATAGCGCACCAAGCGATCGGACAGATTCTTCATCGGACCGATCTGCGCGAGCCGCATCCAAAGATCGAGATCCTGACCCGGCTTGAAATTGCGATAGTTGCCGGCTTGCAGGACGGCGCTACGTTTGACGAGCACGCTCGGCGCATTCAGGCACGACTGCCAGCGTGTGCGCCATCGAATCTCCGGGTCGGTCAGCGGATACTCCCAATCGGGGAGTCGATTACCGGTGCTATCGATAATCTCCGGGATGCAGCCGATGGCGACGACGTTCGGGTCGGCAACCATCGCCGAGACCTCGGTCGCGAGCCGCGCCGGCAGGTGCACATCGTCCGCATCGATCGCCGCGCACAGCTCCGTTTCCGCGAGGTCCGTCAATCGCGCGCGAGCGATTCCAAGCGGTAACGGTTGCCCGCTAATGATGCGACCGTTGATTCGAGACGGAATCCACGAACGCAACATCTCGATCGTGTCATCCGTCGACCCGTTATCCCACACGATGATCTCGTGGTTGGGATACGTCTGCGCCGCCAGCGACTCGAGCATCTCCGCAAGATAGGGCATTCCGTTGAGCACCGGAAGCAACCAAGTAACCCGCGGCCACTCGAAGAGCGAACTTGTCACCACACCATCAGACATCGTCACACCTGAACCAAAAGTATAGCGCAGAATGAACCTTCACGCCGCCTCGGCGAAGTCGACGGCCAAAAAAAAAGGCTCGCCCGAATGACCGGACAATGCACATGACGGAATCTCTTGCGGCGGCGACCTTTTACGTCGGGCTCGCGCTTTTCATCTTCGGTGCCGTCCGGGCGACACGTGCCTCGATCGAGCATCAGCGGAACGACCGACTCGGGTTCGCATCGATCGCCGTTGGTGTTCTCTGCTTTTCCGTCGCGATTGCGATCTTTCTACAAAGCTCGAAGGGCGTGCTACCGTTTTAAGCGTCGTTGGCGTACGGTAAAGTGGGGCCATGCACCGCATCGACGTTCATCATCACTACTTTCCGCCGTTCTATCTGGACGCATTGCCGCCCGCGTTCGTTTCGGCCGAAGCGCGATCGTGGAGCATCGAGCGATCGATTGAAGACATGGACCGGGCAGGTGTCGCGACGGCCGTCCTCTCCGTAACGAATCCCGGCACGTGGTTCGGCGATGACGCGGCGGCCCGGCGTACGGCGCGCGCCTGCAATGAGTACGTCGCTCAACGCGGTGTCGATTACCCAGGGCGCTTCGCGATGTTCGCCGCTTTGCCGCTCCCCGATGTCGCGGGAAGTCTCGCGGAGATCGCCTATGCGCTCGACGTCTTAGGTGCCGACGGCATCGGCGTCTTCACGAACTACCAAGACCGGTGGCTCGGCGACGCGTTGTTCGAGCCGATCTTGGCCGAACTCAATCGGCGTAAGGCGGTGCTCTACACGCATCCGACGACGAACCAGTGCTTGATGAACGTGCTTCCCGAGATCAAGCAGGCGGCGATCGAATTCGGTACCGACACGACGCGCACGATCGCGAGCCTTGTGTTCAGCGGCGCCGCGTCACGTTTTGCCGGCATACGATTCATCTTTTCCCATGCCGGCGGAACGATGCCGTTCCTGATCGATCGCTTTACGCAACTTGCTGAGATTCCGGCGCTTGCAGCGCGCCTGCCCCACGGATTGAACCACGAACTCCGTTCGTTTTTCTACGACACCGCGCAAGCTGCCGACCCGATCCCGATGCGTGCGCTCACGACGCTCGTGCCGTCGTCGCAGGTGCTTTTCGGCACGGACTTCCCGTACCGGACCGCGAGCGAACACGTCGCCGGACTCCGAGCGTGCGGTTTCGACGACGCCGGCCTTCACGCGATCGAGCGGAGCAACGCGCTCGATCTCTTAACATTATCGATGATCGAGCGCACATCGACGATCACCCGGAGATGAGGCCGCGGCGCGATGCGTCAGCGCGTGTAGCGTGCGATGAGAGGCCCGAACTGCGGATAGGCGGCGGTCAGCATCGAGCGTGTGGTGAGGCGAAAGTCGGCGAATTCAAAGCCCGGTGCGACGTCGCATCCGACAAGCGCGTAACGCGCGCTGCCCTCGACGTGGGAGGCGAAATAACTTGTCGCCGCCACGGTCGTTTGCAGTGAGTCACCGATGCCGATCGTACGGCTTTCGTGCGAGCCGCTCACGCTCACGATTTCGATCGTCAACGGATCGCCTCGATAGAAGTGCCATGTCTCGTCCGACGCCAGCTGATGGAACGCCGAGAACGTCTCGCTCGTGAGCAGAAAGTAGATCGCCGTCGCGGCGCTACGCGTGCTGCCGCGTTCGGTCGTGACGCGCTGCGTGCTGCGAAACGTTTCGCGATACCAGCCGCCTTCGGGATGCGGGGCCAAACGCAGTTCGCGGATGAGACGCTCCGCCTCGGGATGCACGCGATCGCTCGGTTAAACCGCGATGATCTCCCAGGGGACGTCTTCGATGCATTCGCGGCCCGTTTCCGTAACGATGAACGTGTGACCGAGGAAGATGCCGAAGAGACCGTCCGGTGTAACGGGATTCGGCTCGGCCATGACGACCATCCCCGGCTTGAGGACTTCTTCGAACGGTTCGACGTCGATGTGATCTTGGAAGACGTGCGGACCATCGGTAACGAGATCGATGCCGTGGCAATGGATCGGGCGCGACTGCGCGCCCTGACGGCGGAAATATTGCGCCGCAACGCGCATGTTCTCGACCGGTTTGCCCGGACCGATCTCGGCCACGATACGCTCGAAGCCGGGCAGCACGATGTCGTCCCAGAAGCGCTTCACCGCATCCGTCGGCGGCCCGATGCAGATCGGCGACCCGATCTGCGCGGCATAGCCGTGATAGCCGATCGCGAGTTCGTTTATGATGATATCGCCGCGTTGCAAGACACGCCCCGACGGACGCGGGCTACCGAAGATGACCGACGGGTTGTCCATGGACGTCGATGCGAGAATCGTGAAATCGAGTTCGCCGCCCGCGTCCATGACCGCGCCCGCGACCGCCGCGCGCAACTGGAGATCGGTGACGCCCGGGCGAGCGCGCTCCGCGACCGCTTCGAGCGCGATCTTGCACAGCTTTCCCGACATCCGGATTGCGTCGAGCTCCTCGGGACTATGAACGGAAAGCAGCTCGTGCATGATGCCGACCGTAAACACGAGTTCGGCCTCGGGCAGCCCCTCGCGAAGCGTATTATATTGATTGACCGGCAAGTAGTCTTCGTGCCGCGGATCGATTTCGAGCAGGCCGATGCGGCCGCGTTCGAGTCCCAGTTCGCGGATGCGCTCGACCATGACCGTCGCATAACGGCCGCCGCGACTGTTGCGCACGTCGTCGAGCGCGTTCGCGGTTTCGCGACGCACGGCTTCGATGTGCGTTCCGCCCATCGAGTTGATCAACGTCGGTTCGCCATCGAGCGGCACGACGACGTACGCGGCAAGCGCGTGCCACTCCCAATGACCGGTGAGCCACAGCATTCCGCCGCCGTAACTCCAGTGACTGGGGCCGCCGGGAACGATCGCGCAATCGAGTCGCAGTTCGCGCATCTTCGCACGCAGCGCCGCGTACCGTCGCGCGTACTCGTCACGCGAGAACCCTTCGTACACCGCGTCGCGATAGTACGGTGTCTCACGCATCGCGTTGAAGGGCACGTTTTCATCGAGCCGGTGGCGCAGTTCTTCCCACGGAAGCGGACCAACGCGCGGTACGGTCGTGCTCATCTCGTTGACCTCATTCTTTGCAACTGCCGATCGTCTGCTCGCCGCCGACCAACTTCAACGCTTGATTCGAAATGTTGGAGTCGACGATCGAATCATACGTGAGTTTCTTCGTGCTCGTGTCGAGGTCGCCGTCGGCGATATCGTGCTCGTAGTCCCACATCGTTCGCTTGGGATCGAAGCCGCTATTGACGGCCCAGATGCAGCCTTTGGTGAGCGCGTCGTAGGCGTACTCGACCGATTCGCGCGATTTGTGCGTCGCGTCGACCATGATCGGAATCACGCGCGCCTTGTCACGATAGATCGTCCGGTCGGCTTCGATTAGCGCCGCGACGACGTCGCGCAGCAGGTCCGGTTGTTTCGCGATCAGATCGTCCGATGCGCCGTAGGCGTTGAACGCGTACTGGGGCAGCAGCGTCGCGAGCGGAACGAGGACGTGCGCGCCGGGTTTCTGTTGCAGCGCGAGAAACGTATCTTCGGGATGTAGGACGACGCCGTCGACCTGACCGGCAACGAGTCCCGGTAGGCGCCCGGCGGTATCGCCGGCTACGAACTGCGCGTCATCGACGCTGAGGTTTGCCGTCTTGAGCACCGCGCGCCCCATGAGCCAGTTGAAGCCGCCGACGCCACCGCCGGCCGCGCTCAGGCGCTTGCCTTTGAGGTCCTTCGCGGTCTTCACGTCGGCGTTCACGACGTATGACTGCGGCGGCCGCGGCGCCATCTGCCAAATCTGATGGGCGCGTAATCCGCGCGCGATGGAAATGTCGGTCAGGTTCCCGATCGCGGTCCCCTGTTGGATCGCTGCAACGATCGTGCCGACCGTTCCGCCGTTGAACTCGACGATGTTGGCGTCGACGCAACGTTTCGCGAAAAAGCCGAGTGCTTTTGCCACGTACGGTACAGTATGGACGACGTTCGGTGGCGATACGGCGATGCCGATATCGAGCTTGCGCAAACCTTGCGGGCAGCTCGCGGTTTGCGCATCACTGCGTGGCGTCGCGAGAATACCGCAAACGAGCAGCGCGCCGAGCGCAGCGGAAACGAAGATGCGATGGTTCATGCGGACTCCTTGGATCAATCGCGGTTCGCCGCTCGCGTCCACGGCACGACGCGCCGTTCGACCCAGGTGACGACGGTGGTGAACAAGATTCCGAGTAAGCCCAGCGTGACGATCGGAACGAACATGCGATCGACTTGATAGGTACTCGCACTGCGCACGATGAGATAGCCGATACCGGAAATCGCCGTGTAGAGATCGGCGAGCACCATACCGATCAAGCCGCGCCCGACCGCCAGCCGCAGACCGGCGATGATGAACGGCAACGCGGCGGGCAGTACGATGTGAATCCAGAGTTGACGCTCGGAACAGCGGAACGCTTTGCCGACTTCGAGCAACTTTTCGTCGACGTTCTTCACGCCTTGGTACGTGTTGATCGCCATCGGGAAAAACGCAAATAGTACCAGGATGATGACTTTGGCGTTGAGCTGATAGCCCGTCCAGAGGACGATGAGCGGCACGAGCGCGACCGCCGGCGTCGAGTAGAGAAACGTGACGTACGGGCCGAGCGCGACGTCGGCGACCCAAAAGCGCGCGAGCGCGACGCCGATGGCGACCCCGAGGACGACCGAGATCGTGAGGCCGATCGCGAGAACGAGCAAACTCGGCCCCAGATACTTCCAGAGCTCGCCGGTTGCAATCATGTTCACTGCCGCAAGCGCGACGGCGCTCGGCGGCGCGAAGAGGGCGGGGCTCGTGTGCATGCCGACAAGTTGCCAAAGCGTCAGCACGATCGCGAGCGAGACGATCTGCATTCCGATCACGTTGACGCGGCGCCGGCGAGCCCTTCGAGCGGAACGCTCGCGTGCGCGCTCCACATCATGGCGAATGTCGTCTCCGGCCGCCAACGCGCCCGACGCGATGACGCTCATTGCAATACCGCCGCGGCGGCCGGCGCCTGAAGCTCGCGCCAAACGTGCGCGCGCAGTTCCGCGAAGCGCGGATCGGCGCGCACGGTTTCCACGTTGCGCGGCCAGCCGAACGGCATCTCGAGCAGGTCGCGAATACGTCCCGGACGGGCGCTCATCACCGCGATACGATCGCCGAGCAAGATCGCTTCATCGATCGAATGCGTGACGAAAACCATCGTCTTGCGTTCCTCGGGAAGTTGCATGATGCGCAGCAATTCTTCTTGGAGAAGCTCGCGCGTTTGCGCGTCGAGCGCGGCGAACGGCTCGTCCATAAGCAACACCGACGGATTCATCGAGAGCGCGCGCACGAGGCCCACCCGTTGCTGCATGCCGCCGGAGAGCTGGTAGGGATACCGTCGCTCGAATCCGTTCAGGCCAACGAGCGCAAGATAGTGACCGACGCGTTCCGCGATCTTTGCTTGCGGTTCGCCCGCCATCGCCAAGCCGAAGGCTGCGTTCTCGTATACCGTTTTCCACGGGAGGAGTCCAAAGTGCTGGAATACGATCGCGACGCCGTCGGGCGGACCCTTCACGGCTGCACCGTCGACGGTCAACGTCCCCTCGTCGATATCGGTCAGACCGGCCACACACCGCAAGAACGACGTTTTTCCACAACCGCTGGGCCCGACGATACACAGCACTTCCTTCGGTGCGATGCGTAGCGAGAGTTGGCGAAACGCGATGACGGCGCCGTCGAGAAAAAGTTTGCTCGCGCTCGTCGCCTCGATCGCGCCGCCGTCGTTTGCGGAGATCACGCTGGCTCCAACGCGTGCAACAGCCAGGGCGTCGTTATGTGTGCGAATATCCGCGGATCGGGCCAGCGTCCTGCGTCGCGACCCATATGACCGCCGTTTGGGTTGATCCACGCGGTTTTCGCGTTGCCGCTCTTCAGCAGCCGGTCGACGTCGGCGATCGGCACTTGCGTATCGTGCACGCCGGCGATCACGAGCATCGGTTCGACCGTCGGACGGTCGAGCAGACCCTGCGCGACGAGCGAGTTGTGCGGTGCTGCCGCCAGCAGATCTTCCGGCGTCTGCACGTGCTCGTACATCGACGCGAGCGCCGGTCCGCGGTCGAACAGGTATTCTTTCGTCACGAACGCGGTTTGCAGAAAATCGGGAGAAAATGCATCGTGGATCGGCGGCGACTGGGCGATAACCGCGCACAAGCGCTCGCGTTCCGTGACGGCGAGTTTCGCCGCCCAATGCGCGCCGAAACTACCGCCGTAAACGACGATCTTCGCGGCATCGATCTCGGGCCGAACGGCCAGCACGTCGAGCACGCGCGAAAACATGCGCTCCGAACCCGGCGCCAGCGGAACCGGCGCCTCACCCGTACCGGGTTGGTCGAATCCGATCGCTCCGATGCCGTAGGGTAAGAGCTCGGCGAAACGCTCGATCATGTCTTCTTTGCGACTGTCGAGACCGCCGATCGCGATCACGACCGGTACCGGCGCGGAACGGTTCGTCGGCAACCGCAGGTAGCCGACGATCTCGCTGCCTGCGAAGGGAATCCGCACGACTTCGAGCGGCGGGTCGAGCGATTCGGCGGCAGCGAGAAATGCGGCGGTCGCACGTTCGTACGCGCGCTCTTTGCCGAGCGAGAGCGGAACCGGCCACCGTGCGAACGAGTAGTATCGCCATGCCGTGAGAAACATTTCACGCGCTTGCGCCGAGTGCGCCGGCAGCGAGCGGCCGCGTTCCGCATAGCGGTCGCCGACCGCGGACCACGAGGCGGCCCACGCATCGCGGTCGAGCGTTGTCAAGCGTGATAGCGCTTCACGCGCTTCGGCCGGTACGAGACCGGCCAGCGGATACGCGTTGCGATCGACGCGCGCGATGCATTCAGCCTTCACCTCGTCGATCGTCCGCATCACGGGAAACTGCCCGCTTTGCACGTCGCCGCCGCGCCGCAGCGTTGCGTTCATCGCGGCTCCTCCAAGAGCCGGCGGAGCCATGGCACCGTGACCTTCGCGAAAATCACCGGATCGCGCCAGCCGCGCGTGTCGCGCCCCATGTGACCGCCGGCGGGATTGATCCACGCATCTTTCGGCGTGTCGCCGGTCCGCAGCAGCACGTCGATATCGTCCATCGGCACTTGCGAATCGAGCGCACCGGCGATGATCAGCATCGGCGCGGTGGGCTGCGCGAGAAAACCCTGCGCGACCAGCGAGTGTTGCGGCGAAATGCGCAGAAAATCGTCGACCGTGCGCACCCCTTCGTACAGCGACATCATCGCGACGCCCAGTTCAAACAGATATTCGGTATTCGTGAACGCCGTGCGCGCGAATTCGGCGCTGAAGAATCGATCGACCGGCGGTGCTTGCGCGACGACGCCGCGCAAACGTTTGCGTTCGGTGACGGCGAGTTTGCATGCCCAATAGCCGCCGAAGCTCCCGCCATAAAGCGCGATTCGTTCCCCGGCGATGCGCTCGTGCGCGAGCAGCGCGTCGATCGCACGCGAGAACATGCGTTCCGCGCCGGGCTCGACGTTGATCGGCGCCTCGCCGGTGCCGGGCATATCCAATGTGAACGAGCCGATGCCTTCGGCGAGCAGCGGCGCGAAGCGTTCGGCGAGATCTTCTTTTCGACTATCGAGGCCGCCGATCGCGACGATCACCGGAACCCGCTTCGTCCCGGGCGGAAGCTGCAAGTAGCCGACGATTTCGCGTCCTTCGAAGGGGACGCGCACGACCTCGAACGGCGAGCCCGCGGCGCGCGTGTGCGCGAGATACGACGCGACGGCGCTCGTATACGCTCGCTCCTTTCCGGGCGAAAGCGGGACCGGCCAGCGCGCGAACGAGTAGAGCCGCCATGCTTGCAGATGATCGCCGCGTTCGGAGTAGCGGCGTGCGATCGAGCTCCACGCCGCGGCCCACGCGTCGCGGTCCAGCGAGTCCAGCTGATCGAACGCCTCGCGCACGTCGGCCGGAAGAAGCCCGATGAGCGGATACGCGCCGCGCTCGGCCCGCATGAGCGCTTCCGTTTGCACGGCAGCGAAGCTGCGGACGGGTGAAGGTTCTTCCAAAATCTGCACGGCGCCACGGGCCTCCGGTTCTGTGCGTTGGCAGCCACTTGCGACCCCGGCCATATCCCGTCCTTTCACTTGTGGTCGTCTCAGCGGCTCCTCATTCGTCCGGCTACCGTGCGGCTGCGTCGAAACACGAGCGCATCGAGGGAATATCGTCCGGGGCCGGTGAGCAGCAACGAAAGTGCGGCTGCCAAGTAGACGATGTTCTTCTCGTATGAAATAGAACCGGGACGGTCGTTCACGAATGTCGTTCCGCCCCGCGGCATGAGGAGGCCGGTACTGGCGCGCGTCGACTCGGGCGGCGGCGAAAAGGATCCCATCATACGGCGACTATCATCTGCTCCCCATCGGCGGCCTGCTGCGATCGTGCATACAATGCCGCGCGAAGCCAAAGCTGCGAGGCCCGGGCCACGCCGTCGTGAAATGGTGTTCGCGTGAGGCGCTCCGTTGCTTCGTTCATCATTTGTTCGCTGGCAGTTGTCTTGTCAGCGACCGCCAGCGCCCTGCGCGGTACGGCAGAAAGCCCGGAGCCGCTACGTGTTTCCACAACGCCGATCGATTTGGGCGCGGAAGTCCTTTACGCCAAGGACCTCGGCTACTTTCGCGAAGCGGGCCTCGACGTCGACGTGACGGTACTTGGAAACGGCGCCACGGTCGCCGCCTCAGTTGCTTCGGGCGCGGAAGATATCGGTGAGGCGAATCTCGTCTCCCTTGCGAGCGCCTACGGTAACGGCATCCCATTTGTCGTCATTGCGCCAGCCGGCAACTACACGAGCGAGGCGCCGACGACCGTGATGATCGCCGAAAAATCGTCGCCGCTGCGTGTAGCGAAGGATCTTGATGGAAAGACCGTCGGCGTGGTCGCGATTAAGGACATCACCCAGATCGGCGCGTCGGCTTGGATCGATAAAGGCGGCGGTAATCTTGCCAGCGTCAAGTTCATTGAGATTCCGCAATCGGCGATGTGTTCAGCGGTCACTTCCCGTCGCGTCGATGCCGGAGTCGTATCCGAACCATTTCTGACCATCGCGCTCGCCAATGGCTGTCGTGTACTCGCGGCGTGTCACGATAGTATTGCGAAAGATTTTCTCGTCGGGGCATGGTTCGCAAATTCCAGCTGGACTCATGATCATCCCGATGCGGTGCAACGCTTCCGTATGGTAATCGCGAGGACCGCACGTTGGGCGAATGTCCACCACACCGAATCGCAACGCATTCTCGAAAAATACACGAAAGCGATGATACCCCCAGGCATGACGCGGGTCTCCTTTCCGGAATCACTTGATCCCGTACAAATGCAACCGCTCATTACCGCCGCAGCGCGGTACGGCGCAACGAAAGCTGATTTTCCCGCCAAAAATTTGCTGCCGACGCACTAAGTATGAGTAACAAGGAGATACACATGGCGCAGATTCGCCACATCGCTCTGTTAAGCGAAAAGCAAGTCGAACTTGCCGACTTTTATAAAGAGACATTCGGAATGAAAGAAGTGTTCAGGCACGAGAGTGCAGCTGGTGGTGGCGAAGCGGTGTATTTGTCCGACGGTCACATTAATCTCGCATGTTTGCCGGCGCGCGGCCGCGCCGAAGGGCTCTATCATTTCGGCTTCCAGGTGGATGACGTCGAAGAAGCCGCTGAACTTGCGCTCGCACACGGCGCGACGCAGCAGCCGCGCGATCTTCCGCGCGACGGCCGCTTTGCCGAAGTCTATATCAAAGACCCCGATGGCACGCGTCTTGATCTCTCGAAAGGCTGGAAGATCTAATTGTCGAGCGACGAGTGGGGACGGTTAGCGTTGTAGCCGAGGCGCCGCGCCTGATAAATGCTTGGCTAGAAAAGGGCGGTAACAATGAATCGCACCGAAGAGCGGATTCCGCAGCATCTTCAGATCGCTTGGGACGTCGAGATCGTCATGGACGACGGCGTCGTCCTTCGCGCAGATGTTTATCGGCCGCCCGGCGGCGGCCGTTATCCTGCACTTATGAATCTTGGTCCCTATGCGAAGGGATATGCATTTCAGGATTATGCGCCGATTCAATGGCAACAGTTGACCACGGAGCATCCCGAAGTACTCGCGGAAACGACAAGCCTTTTCGCGCAATGGGAAACGGTGGATCCTGAGAAATGGGTGCCGCACGGGTACGCCGTCGTTCGCATCGATGCTCGCGGGACGGGACGTTCGCCCGGAATGATGGACCCCTGGTCGGCGCGGGAGCGGCGCGACTATTACACGTGCATCGAGTGGGCGGCGTTGCAGAAGTGGTGCACCGGAAAGATCGGTCTGTCCGGCATCTCCTACCACGCGGCCAATCAGTGGATGGTCGCAACGCTTAGGCCGCCGCATCTCGCCGCGATTTGCGCGTGGGAGGGGATGAGTGACTTCTACCGAGACGCCGTCCGGCACGGTGGAATACTGTGCGACTTCTGGAAATACTTGGATCAACAAACAGGCCGCGAAGATGCAACATGGCCTGGGTTCGCGCGGCGCTCGGAGCCGCGCGACCGGTATGCTGGTCACCGGTGATGTCGATTTGGACGACGCCGCGCTCGCGAGCAATCGCTCTTCATTCGAGGCATCGCTCTTTGAAGAACTCGACGGACCGTTCTATCGCGAACGATCGGCCGATGCAGGACAGATCGAAATCCCATTACTCTCGTCGGGGAACTGGGGTGGTCAAGGCCTTCACCTGCGCGGGAATGTCGGGGCCTTTTCGAGTGCGCGGTCCGAGCAGAAGTGGTTGGAGATCCACGGTCTCGAGCATTGGACGGAGTACTTCACCGATTATGGCGTCGCACTGCAGCGGCGTTTCTTCGATCATTTTCTGAAAGACGCCGATAACGGGTGGGACGCCGAGCCGCGGGTTCAGTTGCAGATCCGCCGGCCCGATAGATTCACGGCACGTGGTGAAAACGAATGGCCGTTGGCGCGAACGCGTTGGACGCAAATGTATCTTCACCCCGAAGACCGTTCGCTCCGGCGCGAACCGCCGACGTCGAGTGCGACCGTCACCTTCGAGGCACTTGGAACGGGCGTGACGTTTATGTCCGACCCACTTCTGAGCGAAACGGAGATCACGGGTCCGTCGGCAGCAAAGCTGTGGCTTTCGTCATCGACGAATGACGCCGATCTGTTTCTTGTGCTTCGCGCGTTCGATCCGGAAGGCAAAGAGGTGCTCTTCTCGGGTGCCACGGACCCGCACACGCCCATCGGCCAGGGCTGGTTACGGGCGTCGCATCGAAAGCTTGATCGGGTACGCTCGCAGCCGTACCGCCCATTTCATACGCACGATGAAAAATGGCTACTCGCGCCCGGCGATGTCGTCGATGTCGATGTTGAAATCTGGCCGACCTGTATCGTTCTGCCGGTCGGCTATCGCATTGCGTTGACCGTTCAGGGCAAGGACTACGATGAAGGCGATCAGGCCGAGATTTCCAATAGCGGGACGATCTTGCGCGGCAGCGGCGTTTTCATTCATACCGATTCACGCGATCGAGACCCGATCGTCTTCGGCGGCCAAACGACACTCTACACCGAGCGCGCGCACCCTGCGTACATTCTGCTGCCCTTTATTCCGCCTTCGACCGAGGATCGTGCATGATGCGGCCGATCCGACGTTCACGTTTCTGCGTACTCACTGGCGGAAGTCTCGTTATCGCGGCGACGACGCTGCCGGCGCGAGGACAGATCCTTCCCATACGCGTTCAAGGAAATCTCAACGATGACTCGACGGCGTTTTATTACGCACAAAAATCCGGCATGTTTCAAAAAGCCGGCTTAGATGTGACGATCGAGCGCGGAACGAGCGGTGCCGGCGTTGCGGCCGCCGTTCTGGCGGGGAGCTACGACGTTGGAAAGTCGAGCATCACCTCGATATTGGAAGCTCACGAAAAGGGAATTCCGTTGACGCTGCTCGCGCCCGCGGGCATTCAGGACGTTACGGCTCCCTACGGCGGCATGCTGGTACTGAAAGACGCGTCGATCAAATCCGGTAAGGACCTAGAGAATCAAACGGTCGGCTTGAGTTCGCTGAGTTCGATCGGACGCGCCGCCGTTTGCAGCTGGGCGGAAAAAAACCGCGGCAATTGGCGCGCCATTCAGTTCGTCGAAATTCCGTTGACGCAAGCTGCGGGTGCCGTGACGCAGAAGCGCGTTATCGCTTCAGAGACAGTCCAGCCCTCCCTTGCGGCTGCGCTCGATACGGGTGCATTTCAGGCGCTGCCGGTCTATGATACGCTCGCACCGCGCTTCGCTTTAACCGTATGGTTCACGACAAAAGACTGGTCGGCCAAACATCCCGATCAGGCCCGTGCATTCGCCCGCACCATCGCGCAAGCCGCCACATACACGAATTCACACCAAGCCGAAACGGCACCGTTGATCGCGCAAGCTACCGGTGTTGAGCTTTCGGTCATACAGCATATGCAGCGGGTGAGCAACGGCACGGTGCTCGCTCCCAAAGAGCTGCAGCCGGTCATCAATGCATCCTCGAAATATGGGCTGCTGAAAGCAGCCTTCGCGGCTTCGGATGTCATCGATCAAAATGCGGTAATTCGGTAGGCCATCATCCGGGTGGGACCTGAACCGTAAGCATATTGCATATCGCGATATATCGTGATAGATTGTCGATATGAAGAGATTTCTATTCCAACACGAACACGAGCAACGCATGGGTCATCGATTTGGCGGCGGCCGCGGGCGCTTCGGCCGCGAGATGTGGGGTCCTGGCGGCGGCGGGCGAGCGCGGCGCGGGGACATCAAGTTCCTGATCCTCACGGTACTCGCCGACGGCCCGCGGCACGGCTACGACGTCATCACGGCGCTCGAAGAAAAGTCGAACGGCCGCTACCGCCCGAGCCCGGGGTCGGTCTATCCGACGCTTACGATGCTCGAAGAAGGCGGCTTTATCACGGGCGAGCAGACGGACGGGAAACGTACGTTCACGATCACGGACGCCGGCCGCACGTTGCTCGCGACCAAGCCGGCCGGCGCGGTCGATGACGATGAGGACGCTGGCATCGACTTGCGCGGCGCAGCGATGAAGTTGGGCGCGGCGGTCATGCAAGCGTCGCGTGCGAGCGACGGTGCGACGCAAGAACGCGTGCGCGTGATCCTCGACGGTGCGCGGCGCGAAATCTACAAAATCCTCGCGGAGAGCGACTGACGCGTTCGTCGTCCGGCGCAGAAGACTGGGCGGCTGCGAGACCGAAACGCACCGTCCCATGAGTGATGCACAGCGTGCCGTCATCGACAAGTCGCGCGAGCGTCTTACCGCGCTCAAGGTGCGTCTTTGACGATGCCGGTAAACGCCGGACGCTTGCCGAGTTAGAGGAACGATCGCGTAGCGACGGTTTTTGGGACGATGCGCAGGCCGCGCAAACGACGATGAAGCGGCTCGCCGACGTGCGCGCCGACGTCGACGCGATCGGTAACGTGGAACGCACGCTCGACGAAGCCATCGAACTGCTCGACGTCCTCGGCGACGAACCGGAAACCGAGCGTGAAGTCGATGCGTCGATCGCGCGTTCGTCACGCGACCTGGATGGACTCGAGATGGCAGCCAACTTCGACCGCCCGTACGATTCGCACGGCGCGATCGTCACGATTCGCGCCGGCGCCGGCGGCACCGACGCGGCCGACTGGACGCAGATGCTAGGCCGCATGTATTTGAAGTGGGCGAAAAATCGCGACTTCGAAGGCGCGGTCGTCGAAGAGGCGCCCGGCGACGAAGCCGGCCTGCGCTCGATCACGTTTTTCGTGCGCGGGAAGAACGCGTACGGGATGCTCGAGAGCGAACGCGGCGTGCACCGTTTGGTGCGGATTTCGCCGTTCGATCAACAGCATCGGCGACAGACGTCGTTTGCCGAAGTCGATGTCGTTCCCGAAATCGAAGAGGGCGATGTCGAGGACATCGAGATCAAGCCGGACGATCTGCGGTTCGAGACGTTCAAAGCCGGCGGCGCCGGTGGACAATACGTCAACAAAACCGAATCGGCGGTGCGCATCATCCACATCCCGACCAACACGATCGTCGCGTCACAACAGGAACGCTCGCAGATGCAAAACCGCGACGTCGCCATGTCGATCTTGCGTGCGAAGCTCGTTCAACGCGAGCGCGAAGAGCGCGAAGCGAAGCTCGAAGAACTGCGCGGTGACCGCCGCGCGAACGAGTGGGGCTCCCAAATCCGCTCCTATACCCTCAACCCGTTTCAGCTCGTGAAAGATCATCGCACCGGTGTCGAAAATTCGAACACCGATGCGGTGCTCGAGGGCGACATCGAATCGTTCGTTTGGCCCTACCTGCAAGCGCGTGGACGGCTCGCGCCGAGTTCGGCCTAATGGCGCGCGTCGACGTCGTCGTCGTGTGTTGGAACGACCGGGCCAAGATCACGACCGCGCTCGATTCGGTCTTCGCGCTCTCGGAATTGCGCCGCGATCCCACGTTCGCGAACGTCATCATCTCGGATAACGGCTCGACCGACGGCAGCCGCGAGTTTTTGCGCGAGCGTTACGGCGATCGCATCACGATCGTCGCCAACGATGCGAACCTCGGCTTTGCGGCCGCGTGTAATCGCGCGTTTCCGGCGGGCACTGCGCCGTATGTCTTTCTGCTCAACCCCGATGCCGAACTCAAGGACGGCGCGCTCTCGAAGATCGTCGCTTTCTTGGACGCGCATCCACGCGCCGGGATCGCCGGCTCGCGAATCTACAACTACGACGGCACGATCCAGCAATCGTGCGGCGAATTCGATACTTGGGCCGGGGCGTTTTTGCGCTCGAGCGCCTGGGGCGAGTGGCCGCCGTTGCGCCGTTTTGCCAACGGCGCGTCGCTACGCGGTTTTCACTACGACGTCGAACGGCGCGTCGACCTTGCCATCGGCGCCGCGCTGGCGATCCGCCGGGCCTTGATCGCGGAGATCGGACCGTTCGACGAACGGTTCTTTCTCTATCACGAGGAGGTCGACTACGCGAAGCGAGCGGCCGACGCGCGCTGGGAGACGTGGTTCGTCCCCGAGAGCGAAGCCGTGCATGAAGGCATGGGCAGCGCGAAGGGCCAGTACAGCGTCGATGCGCGCAAGCAACGTTCGCGCCGCCGTTACTGGATCAAGCATCACGGCTATCCATGGTATGTCGCGCTCGCGGCAGCGCTCGTGCTGCGTTTCGCGTTATACGCTGCCGTTGTGGTCGCGGTCGTCGCCGGCGTGCAGCGGGTTGCGCGGCGCGGATGATCTCACCCAACGCAATCGTCACGTTCGAACGCGTGGACGGCTTTCGCGTGGTGAAGTCGTTCGGATATATGTACGGGCAAGCGACGCGTCCGCGCAACGTCTTGCGCGCGACGTTTCGCAGCATCGGAGCCTTCATCGGTCTCGCGCCGATGGAGTACCTGACCGATGCCGAACGCGCGCGCACCGACTCCCTCGCCGTGTTGCTCGAGAAAGCCGAGGAGACCGGCGCGAACGGCATCGTCGGCTTGCAGTTTCAAGCGTCGGAAACCGCGGACGGTTCGACGCGCGTGCTCGCGTTCGGGGAAGCCGTGTTGCTCGAGCCGCCGCCCGAATGAGCCTGGCCGAACGAGCGCGACGCGAACATGCGCTCGCGGATGCCGCACGCATCGTCGAGGGATGTCGCCGTTGCGGGATCGGCGCGACCCGAACGCGCGCGGTGTACGGCGAGGGCAATCCGTGCGCGGACGTCATGTGCGTCGGCGAAGGTCCGGGCGAGACGGAGGATCGCTTGGGACGGCCGTTCGTCGGTCGCGCGGGCGAACTGCTCGATAAAATGCTCGCCGCCATCGGCCTCGCGCGCGAGGACGTCTACATCTGCAACACGGTGAAATGCCGGCCGACGCTCGACAACGGTCATCGGCTCGCCAATCGGGCGCCGACTCCGGACGAGATGAAGAATTGCAGGCCGTATCTCGACGCGCAGATTGAAATCATCCGTCCGCGCGTCGTGCTCGCGCTCGGCGCGCCTGCGGCGAAATCGTTTATGGGCGAACGTTTCACCATTACGAAGCAACGCGGGCAGTGGTTTGACGGACCGCTCGGCACGCCGGTGATCGCAACATTTCATCCGGCGTACATTTTGCGACAGACCGGTGGCGCGATGACCGAGGTCAAGCGACTGGTCTTCGCCGACCTCAAGGCCGTACGCGCGCGTTTGGACGAACCGCCGCCGGAGATCGGCACGACCGTCGAGCAGTCTTCGCTCTTCGAGTGAGGTCGTTCATGCGAGTATAACCTTCGTGCGGTATCGTCGCTTCATGTTGATCGCGCGATGTGCTGCATTACTGTTGCTCGCCGTCTTGACCGCGAGCGCGGCCGGCGCTGCAACCTCGGTCTTGCCCGACGGACGAACCGTCGACCCGGCCGGCTTCACGATTCCGGTCGAATCGTTTGCGTCGAGTCAGGCGCTCTCGCGCGATGGAAAGTTTCTTGCCGTGCTCGCGCAGGACGCAGGCGCGATCGATTTCATCGGCACGGGCCGCTCGCAACTGGTCGACCGCCTTGTGGTGCCGAACGCGACCGGGATGACCTGGACCGCTGATGGACTCTACGTGACGCGCGGTTACACGGGCGTCGTCGCGCGTTATCGCTACGACGGTCCGTCGTCGAAGCGCGCGCCGATGCTGACCAAAGATATCGATCTGCACGTCGACGCGCAGGGGCTGGTCAACGGTGTCGCCGAGGACCCCGCGACGAAACGGCTCGTCGTCGCGCGCACCGCCGATCGCGAACTCGTAATGTATGATGACGAGACCGGCGGCGTGCTCGCACGTTTGCATACGACGGGCCAGCCATTCGCGGTCGCTTTTGTGCCGGGCGGCATCATCACGACGCTCTACGACAGCGATCACGTCGATCTTTTCCGCGCCGGCGCCGCATCGGCGCAGACGATCGCGACCGGCCCGCATCCGACGCAGCTGCTCGTCGACGGCGATCGCGCCTTCGTCGCCAATGCCGACGGCCACGACGTCGTCGCCATCGATCTGACCAACGGTAGCGTAACGAAACACTACGAGCTCGGCGTCGGCGCGAATCCGCCGCCGGGACAAACGCCCGCCGGCATGGCGTTATCGACCGACCGCCGCACGTTGTTCGTCACCGAATCCGGCTACGACGACGTCGCCGTCGTCGATCTCGCGAGCGGCAAGGTGACGGGGCGCATCCCGACCGGCTGGTATCCGTCGAGCGTGAATTTCGTCGCCGCTGCAACGGTGCCGGGCAAAGACGCGCGAGCGAAATCACAATTATGGATCACGAGCGCGCAGGGACTGGGCGAGCAGCCCGATCCGGCCGGCGAATGGGGCGGAACGTATACCGGTATTGTGCAGCATCTCGTCGTGTCGCCGGAGCTACTGCCGCGCTGGACGGTGCGCGTGCTGCGCAACGACCGGCTTGCCGGGAAACCGGCGGTTGCAGCGCGCAGTACGTTGCCGCCGATCAAACACGTTGTGTTCGTAGTGCGCGAGAACAAGCACTTCGACGAAGAGTTCGCCGATATTCCCAACACCAACAGCGACCCGACATTGCTGCTCTTCGGCCGCCGTTACACGCCGAACGCCCACGCGCTCGCCGAGCAGTACGCGACATTCGACAATCTGCGGTCCAACGGCGAGGCAAGTATCTACGGCCACGCCTGGACGACCCAGGGCATCGCGAACGACTACCACGAGCGCAACGCGCACACGGGTGAGAGCGCCGCACCCGATGTCGACGCGCGTGTCGGCTTTTCGATTTGGCCCTATCCGATCGGCGGCGAAGACACGGTCCCGCAAGCCGACATGGACTTCGATTGGTTCCAGAACCTCGCCGATTTGCCGAAAGGTCCGCGCATCAACGTCGGGCCGATTTTCGCTCCGCGTGGCGAGCTGGTCGACGAACTGCAGGCGAAGCACGTTTCGTTTCGCGTCTACGGCGAGCAGATGACGATGCGCAATGACGGCACGATCGTGCCGGGGCTCGCGGATCATGCCGACCGGGCGTATCCGGGCGCGCACATCGACTTTGGTGTGCTCGACGTCGACCGCGCGAAACTGTTTCTCGACGACGTGTCCAAACACGGGCTTGCGGCGTATTCGTACGTCACGCTGCCGACCGACCACACCGCCGGTTTTCGCGCGGGCTTTTATCAACCACAATCGTACGTGGCGAACAACGACGTCGCGCTCGGTCAGATCGTCGCCGGCCTCTCGAAGCGTCCCGATTGGCGCGATACGATCGTCATCGTAACGTGCGACGACGCGCAAGGCACCGGCGATCATCTCGACGACCATCGCATGCCGGCGTTCGCCGTCGGTCCATACGTTCGCCGCAAATTCGTCAGCCACACCCTCTACAGCCAGACGTCGGTGTTACGTACCGTCGAACTGCTCTTCGGCCTCGAGCCGCTGACGATCTACGACGCGCTGTCAACGCCGATGACCGACATGTTCGCGATGCAGCCCGACATGACGGCGTTCACCGCCCGCGCGACCGACATTCCGCTGGTCAAAAACCCCGGGCAAGCCGTGTCGTTGTCGATACCACTCGACGGCCCGGATGCCGCGCAGATCGCCGCCGATTCCTGGCGCGCTGTCAAAGGCGAGGTCTCCTACGAAGCGCACCAACGCTATCTGCACGCGCTGGGAACGACCACGACGGTGGCCCGTGCCGGAGACGATGACGACCGATAGCGGGTAACGTACCGCCCATGATATACTCAGGCGTTATGGCGCAGCGGACCGGGCAGCAAATTTGGATCGATGACGTCGCGCGCCGCGCCGGGCACGCCGACGGGGCGGCGTTTGCTGCTGCGCACGTGCTCAAACCGTATCGGTTGCAGCAGCTCTACCGGGCGGCGACCAAGGAACTCGTCGCGGAGGTTGCCGACGTCTCCGTCCTCCCGAAGGAACTGCGCGCGGCGCTCGCTGCCGAAGGAGTCGGGTTCGACTGCGTGACGCCGGTCGTCGTGCAACACTCCGACGACAAACAGACGATCAAGGGGCTCTTCCGGCTGCACGACGGAAACGAAGTCGAGGCGGTGCTGATGCAGCACCACAACGACCGCAACACGATTTGCATTTCGAGCCAATCGGGCTGCGCGTATGCGTGCGCGTTTTGTGCGACCGGGCAAGCCGGGTTCACACGCCATCTCGCGCCGACCGAAATTTTCGACCAGGCGCGGTATTTCGCGCGTCACCTGGCGCTGGACGGACGGAAGGTCACGAACATCGTGTTCATGGGGATGGGCGAACCGTTTCACAACTACGGTGCGGTCATGGATGCGGTGCGGCTGCTCAATGACGCGCAAGGCTTCGGGCTGGGTCATCGGCACATCACGGTTTCGACCGTTGGAATCGTTCCGCAGATCGACGCGTTCGCCGACGAGGGCGTGCAAGTGAACCTCGCGATCTCGCTGCACGCTCCGACGGATGACGTGCGCTCGTCGATCATGCCGGTGAACAAGAAATGGCCCGTCGCCGACCTGATGGCCGCGTGCGAACGCTATATCGCAAAGACGCATCGGAAGGTCTTCTTCGAATACGTCATGCTCGCCGGCGTGAACGACCGGCCCCACGATGCCGAAGCCCTGGCGCGGCTGATGCGTGGGCCGCTGCACCACGTGAACATCATACCGTACAACAGCACGCCCGACGCGACGCTCGGGCCGACGGGTGATGAACGCATCCGCGCGTTCAGCGCGATCCTCGAAGCAAAAGGCGTGCTATGCACGGTGCGCACGCCGATGGGCCGCGACATCGCCGCCGCGTGCGGCCAGCTCCAAGCCGAAACTCAACCACGCGCCCGCGCCGTCTAAGCGGCGTGCGACGTTTTCTCACGCACGCGACGGCCGTCGTGGCGCTGTTCTATACGCTCCGTTCGTTGCGCTTGCTGCGGGGCTGGATTCGCGTTCCCGCGGTTTACTCGCTCGCCCGCGCACCCTCGCTCTCGATCATCGTTCCGATGCGTAACGAGGAGCGCAACGTCGAGACATGTGTGCGTTCGCTCGTGAAGCAGGTGGGGACCGATGTCGAGGTGATCGTCGTGGACGATCGTTCGGACGACGGTACGCGCGCGATTCTCACGCGTTTGCAAGACGAATTCTCCGGGTTGCAGGTCGTCGACGGAGAATCGTTGCCGGCGGGCTGGGTCGGCAAACCATGGGCCTGCGTCCAAGGCGCCGCGCGGGCGCGCGGAGCGTGGCTGCTCTTCACCGATGCCGACAGCCGGCACGAAGCGCACGCGTCGGTATCGACGCTGGCCTTTGCACGCGACATGCGCGCCGACGCGGTAACGATCATGACGGGCCAAGATATGCTCACGCTCGGCGAGCGCGCGGTGTTGCCGGCGATTCTCGGTCTCGTCGTCTTCGCGAGCGGGACGCTCGAAGCGATCAACGATCCGCGCCGTCCGGACCGCGCGCTCGCGAACGGACAGTACGTGCTGATCGCACGCAAGGCCTACGATGCTCTGGGCGGACACGGTGCCGTCCGCGGCGAGATCGTCGAAGACATCGAGTTTGCGCGGCACCTCAAAGCGGATGGACGCTTTCGAATGATCGTCGCCGAAGGCACGCAACTCGTGCACGTGCGCATGTATCGCTCATTGCGCGAAGTGTGGGACGGATTCACGAAGAACATGTATCTCGGCGCGCGCGGCAGTATCGTCGCCCTGGCCGGTGGTACGCTGTTCTGCGCGTCGCTTTCGGTCGTGCCGCTGCTGCTTGCCTTTGCCTCCGGACGCGAGCGCGAGTGGCCGCTCGCGCTCGAAGCACTCGGCGTTCCCGCGGTGGTGATCGCGCTGGCCGCTTACGGTGCCGAATACGTATCGATGCCGCGGCGGGTCGCGGTCTACACACCGTTCGGGATCGCGATGTTCGCGGCGATCGCGCTCAACTCGACCCGCCGCGCGCTTACCGGTGCCGGCTTCGAGTGGCGCGGACGCCGCTACGCCGCCGGACAAACTGCACGCCTCTCGTTTGGGGTACGAGACGGCCGTGAACGTAGCGGCTGACGAGGACGAGAAACAAGAGGCGCACGCGCGGGCCCGTCCCCGCACGATCGTCATCTACGAGGCGATTCGCGAAGAAGGCGATGACGAGCTCGCGCGTTCCTCGCTGGGAACGGCATGGTCGGCGCTCGCCGCCGGACTTTCGATGACGCTCGGGGTCGTGGCGATGGGCGCGTTCAGCGCCCATCTGCCGGATACGCCGTGGCGAACGCTCGTCGTCGACCTCGGATACCCGCTCGGATATTTGATCGTCATCCTCGGGCGACAGCAACTGTTCACCGAAAACACGTTGACGCCGCTACTTCCCGTGCTCTCGCGGCCATCGTGGGCCGGCATCCGGGGCGTCGGACGTATTTGGTTCGTTGTCTTGAGCGCAAACATCGTGGGTGCGTTGCTCGGCGCGATGTTTCTCGCGACGACGCATCCGATGGACGTTGCCGCCGACGGACCGATGGCCGAGTTCGGGGTGCGCCTGATGCAGCCCGATCCCGGCACGCGTTTCGCACAAGCGATTTTTGCCGGCTGGCTGATCGCGCTGATGGTATGGTTGTTGCCGCTCGCGGAGGCGGCCGGATCGTTCATCATCTTTCTGATCACGTACATCGTCGGCATCGCCGGCTTCGCGCACATCATCGCCGGCTCGGTGGAGGTGTTCTTCGCGATGTTCGTGGGGCGCTTACCGTGGAGCGCGTATCCGGCCTTCTTCGTGCCGACGCTGCTCGGCAACATCGTCGGCGGCGTCGCGTTCGTGGCGCTGATCGGCTTCGCCCAGATTGCCAGCGACAGCGGTAAATCCAGGAAGGCGTAACCGCGGTCGATCAGTAGACGAACGTTGACATCCGAAGGAAACGAAGCATGGCGCTCACGCAGTTGCAACAGCAAACACTCGTTCAAACCGATCGCGGCACGCCGATGGGCGAGCTCTTTCGCCGCTACTGGATTCCCGCGATGCTCAGTCGCGAGTTGCCCGGACCGGACTGCGATCCGGTTCAACTCCAGCTGCTCGGTGAATCGCTGCTCGCATTCCGCGATACGAGTGGCGACTACGGACTCGTGCAAGAATTCTGCCCGCACCGCGGCGTGTCGCTCTTCTACGGACGCAACGAAGAGTGCGGCATCCGTTGTGCCTATCACGGCTGGAAGTTCGATACGACCGGCCAGTGTATCGATATGCCCTCGGAACCCGACGAGAGCAGTTTCAAAGACAAAGTGCGGATCACGGCCTATCCGCTGATCGAACGCGGCGGCGTGCTGTGGACCTATATGGGTCCGTCCCAGGCGAAGCCGCCGGCGCCCGAACTTGAATGGGCACTGCTTCCGGAGACGCACCGTTACGTCTCCAAGCGCGTGCAAGAGTGCAATTATTTGCAGGCGCTCGAAGGCGGCATCGATTCGAGCCACGTCTCGATTTTGCATCGTTTCAATCTCGACGGAGATCCGATGCACGTGGGCGCCGGCGGCAACACCTATCTCAAGTCGGATACGCGGCCAAAGTTCGAAGTCCGGGATACGCAAAACGGGTTGCTCATCGGTGCACGCCGGAAAGCGGACGACGAAAACGACTATTGGCGCATCACGCCGTTCATCATGCCGTGGTATACGATCATTCCGCCGTTCGGTCGCAATGTGATCGGCGCGCATGCCTTCGTCCCGATGAACGACGAAAACTGTTGGACGTGGAGCATCAATTTCGATCCGGTGCGCCCGCTTACCGGCGACGAAGTCGCGGCGATGGATGCCGGCATGGGCATTCACGTCGAGTACATCGAGGGAACGTTTTATCCGCGGGCCAATCGCGAGAATCATTTCCTTATCGATCGCGGCGCGCAGCGCGCGAAGCGGTCGTTCAGCGGCGTGAAGGGCATCTCCATGCAAGACGCGTCGCTCCAAGAAAGCATGGGTCGCATTGCGGATCGTACAGTCGAGCGTCTTGGGACGAGCGATGCCGCGATCATCGCGGCGCGCCGCACGTTGTTGCGCGCCGCGGAGCAGCTCGCCGACGACGGGACGCCGCCGCTTGCCCTGGAGCCGGAGGCGCAGTACATCCGCTCCGCATCGATGTTGATACCGAAGGGCGTTCCCTTCGCTGAAGGCGCGGCCGAGGCGGTGCGCGCAGCGCCCGGCAAACCGTTCGTGAGCGTGTAAGGGAGCGAGGATGAGCACCGCAGCAACGGCTGAGACAACGCCGCGCGTCACGATCGAGGAAATCACCGCGCTCGCCAAACGGCGTGGCTTCATCTTTCAATCGAGCGAAATCTACGGCGGTATCGGCGGATTTTTCGATTATGGCCCGCTCGGCGCCGTCCTTAAGCGCAACGTGAAAGACGCTTGGTGGCGCGAGACGGTACACCTGCGCGACGATGTCGTCGCGTTCGATTCGTCGATCATCATGCATCCGCAAACGTGGGTTGCCTCGGGTCACGTCGCGGCGTTTCATGATAAGCTCATCGATTGCAAAAATTGCAAGCACCGGTTTCGCGCCGATCATCTGCCGTCGCTCGAGAAGTGTCCCGACTGCGGCATGACCGGCACACTGACGGAACCGCGCAACTTCAACTTGATGATGAAGACGAGCGTCGGTCCGATGGAAGATTCCGCGGCACAAGCGTATTTGCGTCCGGAGACCGCTCAGGGCATCTTCGTCAACTTCAAAAACATATATCAGAGCGCGCGCAAACGTCCGCCGTTCGGCATCGCACAGATCGGTAAGTCGTTCCGCAACGAAATCACGCCCGGCAACTTCACATTTCGCATGCGTGAGTTCGAGCAGGCCGAACTTGAATATTTCGTTCCGGACGACGGTAACGACGTCGCGACGTACGAGATGTGGGTCGCGGCGCGCAAGCAATGGTACAGCGCTTACGGCGTGCGGGCAGAACGGTTACGCTTCTACGAACTCTTACCGAACGAACGCCCACATTACGCGAAGGCGGGCACCGACGTCGAGTATCTTTTCCCGTGGGGCTGGGGCGAACTCGAATCGATCGCGCATCGCGGCACGTACGACCTCGACGCCCACATGAAACTCTCCGGCAAAGATTTGCGCTTTTTCGATGAAGCGTCGAAGTCGCACTACACCCCGATTTTGATCGAGAGTTCGGCCGGCATGGACCGCACGACGCTCACGATGCTCGTCGACGCGTACGAAGCCGAAACGATCGTCGACGGTGACGGCAAAGAATCGAAGCGCATCGTCCTGCGCTTTCATCCACGTATCGCGCCGGTGCAAATCGGTGTGTTCCCGCTCGCGCGCAACAAGCCGGAACTGGTCGAGCGCGCGCAGCGGATCGAGCGCGGGCTGCGTCCTTTCTTTCGCACGCAGTATGACGAAGGGAACGTGGGCCAACTCTATCGCCGCCAAGACGAGATCGGCACGCCCGCCTGCATCATGGTCGATTTCGAAACGGCCGGCGACGGCTCGGTGACGGTCCGCGATCGCGACACGATGCGTCAGGATCGTATCTCCGAGGACATGCTCGCCGGCTACATGACCGAGAAGCTGGGCCTACCGTGATGACCGCCCTTCCTACGGAGGAGTGCGTCAACGAATAGGCGGGGCCCCCTGCCGACACCGAAATGCCGGTGACCATGAGGGAGGCCAAGCACGTCGCGATAGAATCCAGCCCGTTACCGAATCGTCGAGACCGCGGCATCGTTGATGACGTACGGCGCGTAGCGAAAGTCGCGGATGCTTGCGATCGAGCCGCCCGAGAAATCGCCAAGGATACAATACCAAGGGCGCCCGTCATGGTCATCCGGATACAATACAAGGATCGCCGGGCGGCGGTCCACGAACCCGGGAACGCAGCGCCAGCGGTGCCGAGCGCGTAGCGATGGAAGTACTCGTCAACCTCGGCCCGGCCGCGCATCTGCAAACGATGTACGAGATCAAGCCGCACGTCGTCGGCGAGCATCGCACGGATCGCGTCGAAGTCACGCGCGTTGAAGTGGTCGACGTAGGTGACGAGCCGCTGACGTTCGGGTGCGCGATCCGGAACAGCCATCTTTCCGGACGCTCGATAGCGCCCGTGTTTGATAGCGCGGCGGTCGCCTTCAGCAACGCGTCCTGCACCACGTCTTCGCCATCGATGACGGAACCCGTCATGCGTGCGCAGTAGCGGTGCAAGCGCGGGCGCAGGTCTTCGATAAGTCGATCGAACGAGGCTCGGTCGAGGGCCTCGGTCCTCATTGATCGAGAGACGTAATGCCGCTGTCCATTTTGAACCCATAGGCAATTCCGTTTGCGTACTTCGGGTCGGTCAACAGCGTCGTGACGTAATCACCGTACGTGCGTTCCGACATCGGTCGTGAGATTTTCTTTGCGCGGTATGCTTCACCGCCGATGCCCAGGTGTTGCCCGTAGCCCTCGCAGACCGTGCGAACGATGGCGGTGTCGCCGATCATTTGCAGCGGCACGAGCGCCTGGAAGCGGATGTCGAGCCCGCGCTCTTTCGCGAGAACGTTCGCGTCGTCGGCCATGAACCAAAGCATGCGCTTCGCACCGGCGTAGCTTCCTTGAAAGCGTTGCGCCGACCATCGCGGCACCGCTTGACGCGATCAACACGCGGCTGCCGGGCCGCAACGGTGCCTTGAGCGTCGCCTGAATCCCATGCAGGCCGGCCTTCACGTAGCGCGCATCGATGGTCCGTCCTTTCGTTGCATCCAGGCGTCCGACGCCCGGCAAAGCTACGACGAATGGATAGGCGCAATCGAATCGGTTGGCGCCGGCGGTCGCAACCGCCGAGTTGACTTTTGTTGCCTCACGGAATTATATTATACCATGTGGTTGAATATCCGGCGGTGACCCTCGATCGCGTGTTTCACGCCTTGGCCGATCCGACGCGGCGTGCCATGCTGCACGCGCTCACGCCGGGCGAATTGACCGTTGGCGAACTCGGTGCGCCGTTCGAGATGACCTTTGCGGCGGCCTCAAAGCACATCAAGGTACTCGAGGGTGCGGGCCTCGTCGAGCGACGGATCCTCGGACGTTCGCATTTTTGCCGGCTGCAAGCCGTGCCGCTCGCGGCGGCCGACGCGTGGCTTCGGTTCTATGAGCGCTTTTGGACCGATCGTCTCGACCGGCTTGAACAACACTTCATTTCGCACGGAGAGAAAACAAAATGAAGCTTTACGATCTAACGATGTCGCGCACGATCCCGGCCTCGCTCGCAGAAGTTTTCGATGTCTGGCTTGACCCGCAAAGCCCCGGTGGCCTCTGGTTCGGCTGTGAACGGGTCATCATCAATCCGGTCGCTGACGGCTTGTTCCATAACGTCTTCGAACATGAAGGTCGATTCTGGCCGCACTATGGTCGATTCATTCAGATCGATCGGCCGCGACGCATCGAGCACACATGGGTTTCCGAGGCGACGCGCGGGCTCGAGACGATCGTAACATTTACACTGGAATCGCGCGGTGATCAGACGCAGGTAACCCTCTTGCACACCGGACTTCCTGACGCCGAGACGGTGCGCCAACACGAGGTGGGCTGGACGTCGATGCTCTCGGCACTGAGCGAGCAGTTTGCCAACGTTCTCACGACCGCACCCCATAAGGAGATGATCCATGTCGACACCAACGTATGAGCTCGCACAACACGACCTCGTGTCTCACGACGAGTGGGAGGTTGCGCGCGAGCAACTGCTCGTGAAAGAGAAAAACTTGACTCGCGACCGCGACGCGCTGGCCGCCGAGCGTCGGCGGATGCCGTGGGTCGCCGTGGAAAAACCGTACAGCTTCGATGGACCCAGCGGTAAGGCGAGCTTATTCGAACTCTTCGAAGGCCGCCGTCAGCTGATCGTCTACCGCGCCTTCTTCGAACCCGGCGTGGACGGCTGGCCCGATCATGCCTGCCGCGGCTGCTCGCTCGTCGCCGATCAGGTCGCCCACGTCGCCCATCTGAACGCTCGCGACACCACGCTCACCTTCGCTTCACGTGCGCCGCAACCGGACATCGAACGCGTCAAGGCGCGGATGGGCTGGAAGATCCCCTGGTACACCATAACCGACGGCTTCGACGCCGACTTCGGCGTGGACGAATGGCACGGTACGAACGCGTTCATCCGCAACGGCGACCGCGTGTTCCGCACCTACTTCGTCAACAACCGCGGCGACGAAGTAATGGGAAGCACCTGGAGCTACCTCGACCTGACCGCGCTCGGACGCCAGGAGGACTGGGAAGACTCGCCTGCGGCCTACCCCCAAACCCCGCCGTACGCGTGGTGGAACTGGCACGATGAATACGCGGACGCTGAGTCGTGACGAACGGCAGAATGGCGCCACGGCAGCCGCGTTGACGGCGACGCTCGGGCTCGCCGCCGCATCCTGGCTCGTCGCCGTTGGGCAGATGAGCGGTATGGACATGGGCGTTGCGACGCCGCGCGGGCCGTTCGCATTCTTTGCCGCCCTTTGGGTGCCGATGACGGCGGCGATGATGCTGCCGGGTGCGGCCCCGGCGGTCTTGCGACGCGTCCATGCCGGCGACGGCGTGCGCGCCGTGCCGCTCTTCGTCGGGTCGTACCTCGCCGTCTGGACGCTCGTGGGCGTCGCCGTCTATGCGTTGTACCGGCCGCACAGTTCGTTCGCCGCCGGCGCGGTTGCAATCGCGGCGGGTGTCTACGAGTTCACGCCGCTCAAAGCACAGTTCCGCCGGCTCTGCCGCGAGGGCGTCCGTTCCGGATTCGAATTCGGGCTTTGCTGCTGCGGCTCGTGCATCGGATTGATGCTGATGCAGGTGATGCTGGGCCTGATGAGCGTCGCGTGGATGTCCGTTATCACCGTCATCGTTTTGGCCCAGAAGCTTCTGCCTGCGAAAGCCGCCCTCGATGCACCGCTTGCATTAGCGATCGTCGGACTTGGAATTTTGATCGTTATCGTGCCGTCGTCGGTTCCCGGACTCACACCATCGATGTGACACGTTATCGATTCCGCGCGCCACAATGCATATTTTATCTTCGGCTTGAATCCAAAGTCCACGATGCGAACGGGAGCAAGACGATGAGCGAATATAACCTCGCCGGCTCTATGACCGGCAAGCCGGACCTGCCGTGATGCAGGTCCGCTACCTCATCGTAGCGGCGATCGTCCTCGCCGCGGCGCCGGCTGCGGCGCAATCGCCGAAGATCATCCACGTCACCTACCGGTGCGGACATCTTGCCGTTCCGGTGACCTACGATAACGTTCGTGACGTCGCGCTCATCAAGTACGGCAGCCGCAGCTATGCGCTGCCGCAGGTCAGGTCGGCCGACGGCGGACGCTACATGAATGCCCACATCGAGTGGTGGTCGAAAGGACGCACGGCACGGCTCTCGTCGGTGCATAACGGCGAAGCCGACGCGCTCCTCTCCGAGTGCAGTCAAACGACGAAGTAGGTCAGTGTTCGGCGAGGACGGCGGCGATCGTTGCGCGCAGGCGTTGCATCGCTTCGCGCGTTTCTTCCGCAGTGATGATGAGCGGCGGCACGAAGCGTAGCGTGTTGCGGCCCGCGGCGTTGATCATCAAACCGAAGTCGAGCGCACGCGGAACGAAATCCGCCGCTTTGTACTCTTCGCGCACCGGCAATCCGAGCATCAAGCCGATACCACGGGGCGCGTCGAAGACGCTCGGGCGTTCCTGCGCGATCACGGCAAGTTCTCCGCGCATGATTTTCCCGACCGTCTCGACGTGCGTGTCGAGGTCGAGGACGTCGCGAATCGCGAGGTGTTCGAGCGCAGCGGCGGCCGGTACCGGCGAGCCGCCGAAGGTCGTGCCGTGATCGCCCGGTTGCAGCGCGGTCGCCGCTTCTCCGCGGACGATGAGCGCACCGATCGGCAGTCCGTTTGCGAGTGACTTCGCGAGCGTGAAAGCGTCGGGCTTAACGCCGTAGCGCTGCCACGCGAAGAGCTTTCCGAGCCGTCCCATGCCGGTTTGCACTTCGTCGAAGATCAAGAGCGCGCCGCGCTCGGTGCAGAAGTCGCGCGCGGCGGCCAAAAATTCCACCGACGCCGGCACGACGCCGCTCTCCCCTTGGACCGGCTCGACGAGAAACGCGGCGGTGCGATCGTCGATTGCGTGCGAAAGCGCATCGATGTCGTTGAACGGCGTGTGCGCGAAGCCGCCGGGCAACGGCTCGAAGCCGACTTTATACGCCGGAGCGTCCGTCGCAGCGAGCGCGCCGAACGTGCGCCCGTGAAATGCATTGTTGCACGCGAGAATTGTCGTGCGGTCCGTTTCGCCTTTGCGCCACGCGCGCTTCCGCGCCAGCTTGATCGCCGCTTCGTTCGCCTCGGTGCCGGAATTGCAAAAGAATACCGTGTCGAACTCGGCCAGTTCGGCGAGCCGGTCGGCGAGTGTCCCGGCCGGCTCGTGATAGTACAAATTGCTGCAGTGCACGAGCGTCGCCGCCTGATCGGCGATCGCCCGCGTTATGCGCGGGTGCGCGTGGCCGAGCGCGCACACGGCGATCCCGGCGACGAGGTCGATATACGCGTTCCCCGACTCATCGAAGAGGTAGACGCCCTCGCCGCGCACGACCTGAATCGCCGCCCGCCCGTAGTTGGCCATCAAATGCGGATGCTGCGTCACCACACGCGCACCACGCTGCGTAGCTATCGACATATTAAGACACCTCCTCTAGTCGGAGCGCAGCGTAGCGAGCAGCGCCACGGATTAACGCTCATGAGCGAACTACGTTCGGTAATGAGCGTTAATCCTGACGTAGTCCGTCGAGAAGTCGCAGCCCCAGCCTGTTGCGCGGGCGCTGCCGATGCCGAGGTCGAGCGTGATGTCGATCGTCTGTTCTTCGAGCAACAAATGTGCTTCGGCTTCGCTGAGCGCCTCGATTGCGCCGCGTTCGACCCACGACTGTCCGCCCAGGAGCAGCGACCACTTCTCCGCGTCGATGCCGGCCCGTGCCGAACCGGCGGCCGCGATCACGCGGCCCCAGTTCGGATCTTCACCGTAAAGCGCCGTTTTGACGAGCGAGCTGTTGATCACCGCACGCACGATCGTGCGCGCCTGGCCGTCGTCGGCAGCACCCGTCACGTTGAATACCAGCGTCTTCGTCGCGCCTTCGCCGTCACGCACCATCGCGATCGCGAGATCGCGGCAGAGTGCGCCGAGTGCGGCGCGAAAGCCCGGGGTCGCGCCGGCGGTGCCGGGCTTGGCGAACGCATAGCACGAGTCGTTCGTCGACATGTCGCCGTCGACGGAGATCATGTTGAAGCTGCCGTCGACCGCCTCGCGCAACGCATCTTGCAAACCCGCTCGCGACATCGGTGCGTCGGTGACGATGAACGAGAGCATCGTCGCCATCGCCGGGCTGATCATGCCCGAGCCTTTGGCGATGCCGCCGACGACGTAGCGATGCTCGCCTTCGTGCCACGCGTAGGCTGCCATCTTCGGCACGTGATCGGTCGTCATGATCGCTTCGGCGGCATCGAAGCACGCTTCCGGCCCGAGCGCGAGTTGTTTGACGCCGCGTTCGAGACCCTTCGAGAGACGATCCATCGGCAGATACACGCCGATCACGCCGGTCGAAGCGACGACGACTTGCGTCGGCCGCAGGCCGAGCAACGTCGCGGCCTGGCGCGCGGTGGCGCGCGCATCGCGCAGCCCGCGCTCGCCCGTGCACGCGTTCGCGCAGCCCGCATTGACAACGACGGCGCCCATGGACTCACCGTCGAAATCGAGGTGCCCTTCGGATGCAATCAGCGGCGCTGCTTTGATCTCGTTCGTCGTGATGACTTGCGCGCCGACGTGCGGCCCGTCGAGCACGACGAGCGCGAGATCGGTCTTGCGCTTCTTGATGCCGGCGTGGACGCCGGACATGCGGACGCCGGGGACGGCGCCGAGGCCGCCGCGGACCTCGATCAAGCGAATGGATTCAGCCGACGGCGGTGCGAGCATCGAGTCCACGTTCCTCCGGAAGTCCGAGCATGAGGTTCATGTTCTGCACGGCTTGTCCGGCCGCGCCTTTACCGAGATTGTCGATCGCCGAGAGAACGTGGATGACGCCGTCGTGCTGCGCGACGGCAAGCTGGGCGTGGTTCGTGCGCTCGAGCGCCGGAAGATTCGGCACACGCCCGTCGGTGAACACGCGGACGAACGGATTGCCGTCGTAGAACCGGACGAAGAGCGCTTCGACGTCGTCGCGCGCGATCGGCGCGCGCGGAACGAGGTAGATGTCGGCCAGAATTCCGCGGCGTAGCGGAACAACGTGTGGAGCGAAGACGATCGGCGCGTCGATACCGACCGCGCGTGCTTCTTGCGCGATCTCGGGTTGGTGCCGATGACCGTGCAAGCCGTACGCGTACACGTCTTCGGCAACCTCGGCGAAAAGCGTTTGCACCCGCGGTGTGCGCCCGGCGCCGGTGACGCCGCTCTTCGCGTCGATGATGACCGTCGCGATGCGATCGCCCAGCGCCCCGAGCGGAATGAGTGCGAGCAACGACGCCGTGACGTAACAGCCGGGGTTCGCGATGAAGTTCGCTTGGGCGATCTGATCGCGGTATCGCTCCGGTAAGCCGTACACGGCACCCTCGGCACGATCGATCAGGCGAAACGCGTCCGAGAGATCGATCACGCGCGCGCCCGCCGCGAGCAGATCGCGCGCGTACGAATGGGCGACTTCATGATTGCCGGCGAGGAAGACGACGTCGCCGGCCTGGAGGTTTTCGCGCACGCTACCGAGCGGCGAACATACGAGTTCGAGCGACGGCAGTTGCGGAAACAGATCGCACATACGCGCACCGGGCGAACTGCTGCTCTCGAGCGTCACGATGCGGACGTCGGGGTGCGCGTCAAGAAGCCGGACCAGTTCGGCCGCCGCATATCCCGTTGCACCGACGACGTGCACGCTCGTCATATGAGGTCTTTCGCGATCGCTTCGAGCTCTCGCTGCGTCGCAGCGATCGAGTCGGTCACCCGGGCCGGGTGCGGCGAGCCGCTCGTGCGTTTCGCGGCGATCGATGCGCTGCCGTCGAGCGGCGCATCAGAGACACCGAGCGCGGCGAGGTCGGTTGCATCGAGCGGGCGGCCCGAGCGTTCTGCACGGAGCACGCGCTCACCGACGGCGGCGTGAGCCGCCCGCGCCGTCACTCCGCCGGCGATCATCGCGTCGGCCAAATCCGTTGCAACGGTATAGCCGTCGGCCGCCCGCGCCGTCATCGCCGATTCGTTGAAGCGCAGTTCGTCGAACGCGCGACCGAACGCATCGAGCGCCGCGAGCGCGTGTTCCGTGCCGCGCACGATTTGTGCCTTGGTCTCTTGCAGATCGCGATGGTACGAGAGACCGACGCCGGTCGTGCTCGCGAGCGCACCGGTGTAGGTGCCGAGCGAGCGTGCCGCAGCCGCCCGCACGAGTTCGAAGGGGTCCGGATTTTTCTTCTGCGGCATCAAACTCGAACCGGTGGCGGCGGCGTCGCCGAGCTTCGCATAGTTGAACGCGGGCGTGGTCCAGAGCACGAACTCTTCGCTCGGACGCGACGCGGCGATTGCCGCGCGCGCCGCTGCGTGCAAAAGATCGAGCGCCACGTCACGGTCCCCGACCGTATCGAGCGCATTGCGCGACGGTTCGCCGAAGCCCAGCTCGCGCGCCGCGGCGGCGCGATCCAGCGGCAGCGACGACCCCGCGAGAGCGGCCGCACCGAGCGGACAAAAACGCGCCGCGTCGGTTGCGACGCGTGCGAAGCGCTGCGCGGCGCGGACGAAGCCTTGGGCGGCGGCATCGAGCCAGAATGCGAGCGAAACGGGTTGCGCCGGCTGCCAATGTGTCGTTGCGGCGAGCAGCGCACCGCTGCGGAGCGCGTCGGCGGCGCGTAGCTCGAGCGAACGTGCGATCGCGAGCGCGCGCTGCGCACCGATGGTCGCGCGGTCGCGCGCGTAGAGCAAGAGCGTCGTCGCAACTTGATCGTTGCGGCTGCGTCCGGCGTGAAGCGAGGCGCCGGCAGCGCCGCTGTGTTCGCGGACGCGGGCGTCGATCGCGCCGTGCACGTCTTCGAAATTTCCCGCGCGCGCGAACGCAACGAACGAACCCGCCGCGACCTCCGCCGCGACCTCATGAAGGGCGCCCCGCAACGCCGCCGCATCGTCGGTCGAGAGCAAACCGCCCGATTCGAGTGCGGTAACGTGCGCGAGCGAGCAGCGCACGTCGAATGGCGCGAGCACCAGATCGTCTTCGAGCGACGAGCCGAAGGCGAGCAGCGCGACATCGGGCGCACCGTCGAACCGGCCGCCCCACTGGAGTTCGGTAACGTCGTTGCCCAACTCGCCTCGGCTCCGCCTCGTCATTCTCGAACCGTGTTCTTCAGTGAGTGACGAGGGCATGGCTTGCGGAATGCTGCGCGGCTTCGCCGGCCCGCGCTGCGCCCGCCGCGATCGGCAGCCCCCAAATTTCGATGAAGCCGGTCGCGGCGTCGTGGTTGAAACGGTCGGCGTTGCCGTAGGTCGCGAGCGATTCGTCGTAGAGCGCGAACGGCGAGCGCGAACCGGTCACGACGGCGCGCCCGCGTATGAGGCGGAGCCGGACTTCACCGGTCATCCGTTCGGCGGTCTTCCCGTTGAATGCGTCGAGCGCCGCCCGCAGCGGTGAGGACCACTGGCCGTCGTAGATCAACTCGCCGTAGCGTTGATCGAGCTGTGTCTTGAGGCGCAATTCTTCGCGCGTGAGCACGAGCCGTTCGAGCGCGATGTGCGCTTCGATCAGCGTGACCGAACCCGGACACTCGTAGACCTCGCGCGACTTGAGTCCGACGACGCGATCTTCGATCATGTCGATCCGCCCGACACCGTTGGCGCCGGCGCGCCGGTTGAGTTCGAAGACGAAGCCGGCGCCGTACATGCCGTCCATCGACGGAATGCCGCGTTCGAACGCGACGACGATTTCCGTGCCGGCCGCCGGCGCGCTCGCCGGATCGACGCTCCACGCATACGCGTCTTCGGGCGGTGCGTTCCACGGATTTTCCAGCACGCCGGCTTCGATCGAACGTCCCCATAGGTTGGCGTCGACCGAGTACGGCTTGGCGGCCGTATGCGAAATCGGGACGTCGTGCGCTTGTGCGTAGGCGATCGCATCGGGCCGCGAAAGCGGTCGTTCGCGCAACGGCGCCAGCGCCGTCAACTGCGGATTGCGCGCGCGGACGCCGACCTCGATGCGCACCTGGTCGTTGCCTTTGCCGGTGCAGCCGTGCGCGACCGCGTTGTAGCCGTGCTCTTCCGCGACCTCGACGAGCAAATCGGCGATCAGCGGGCGCGAGAGCGCCGCGGAGAGCGGATAGGTTCCCTGATAGCGCGCGTTCGCCGCTAGTGCTTTGTATGCGTATTGGTCGATGAATCTTTCGCGCGCATCGATCAGCACGGCGTCTTTCGCGCCGA